>CAYVTY010000031.1:0-25342 GCA_964454995.1 uncultured Methanoregula sp. | reverse complement strand
TCGGCGCGATCTTCATCATGCCCGCCGTGCTCTCCCTCATGGGACAGTTCACCGAGTGGATGGAGAAAAGAAAGTCTGCCCGGCAGGAGACTGATAATGACCTCACAGCTTAACCCCCACCGGGACCTTGCAATAAAAAAAGAAGCCCGTGAACCCGTCATCTTTGGATAGCATGATATTTATGGAGCAATAACCCTCTAGAGCAAGAGCATTCGCATATGGATCACACAAACCTCACGGTCGCACTCATCCAGATGGAGGTCCGGCCGGACATCGATGAGAACCTCAAAACGGCGCTTGCACGGGTGGAGACGGCTGCACAGAAAGGGGCACAGATCATCTGCCTGCCCGAACTGTTCCGTACCCGGTACTTCCCACAGCAGATCGGCACACATGTGGATCAATTTGCAGAGAGCGTGCCCGGTGAATCGACAGAGGCATTTGTCCGTATCGCCCGTCAGCATGCAGCAGTCATCATCGTCCCGGTCTTCGAGCGATCCCCGTCAGGAAGGTTCTACAACACGGCCGTCGTGATCGATGCCGACGGCAGCCTTCACGCACCTTATCATAAGATCCATATCCCGCAGGATCCAGGATTCTTTGAGAAATGCTACTTCTATCCGGGCGAGCACTATGCAGTGCATACTACCCGGTACGGGCGTATCGCAGTCCTCATCTGCTATGACCAGTGGTTCCCCGAGGCAGCCCGGTGCGTGGCCCTTGACGGGGCGGAGATGATCTTCTACCCCACAGCGATAGGGAACCCCTGCGCAGAGCCGCCGGGAGAGGGAGACTGGCAGGAAGCATGGGAACTGATCCAGCGCAGCCATGCCATTGCAAACAGCGTGCATGTGGCGGCGGTCAACCGGGTGGGACAGGAAGGAGATATCCGGTTCTTCGGGGGATCGTTTATCTGCGATGCATTCGGGAAACTGCTTGCCCATGCCGGGGATAAAGAAGAGATCATTTTCGCCCGTATCGATGTGGGGATGAATACGGCAATCAGGGATTCATGGGGATTTTTCAGGAACCGCCGGCCCGATACGTACAGCACGCTCTGTTCACGGGTGCCGGAACACGATGCGACAGCCCCCATCCCAAGGAAAGGGGATACCCCAAGAAAACTGGGGTATTTCATGCCCGCAGAGTGGGAACCGCACGATGCCGTCTGGCTCTCGTGGCCGCATAACACGAACACCTTCCCCCACCTCATGGAGGTCGAAGACGGATATATCAGATTTATCGCCGCAGTTGCTCCATCGGAACGCGTCGAGCTCTTTGTTCCCAACCCTATGGTAAACAGGATGGTAAAGGCACGACTGAGGAGTGCGGAGGTTGACATGACCCGGGTCACGATACGGACGATCACCTATTCTGACGTATGGATCCGGGATTACGGCCCCACGTTCGTGGTGAACCCTGCTCTTCAGAGATCCGCGATAGTCCGCTGGGAATTCAATGCATGGGGTGGGAAATATGAAGACCAGATTGCCGACGGCAAGATCCCCACCGATATGAACAGGTGGCTGGACCTGCCTGTTTTTCGGCCAAGGATTATTCTTGAAGGTGGATCGATCGATACCAACGGGAGAGGTACGGTACTGACAACCCGTGCCTGCCTCCTCAACCCGAACCGGAACCCGGACCTCACGCAGGATGAGCTCGAAGACTATCTCAAAGAATATCTCGGCGTGGTAAAGATCATCTGGCTGAACCGTGGTGTAACCGGCGATGATACCGATGGCCATGTCGACGATATCGCGCGGTTTGTTTCGCCATCGGTCATTGTCTGTGCATACGAAGAGAAAACCGCAGACGAGAATTACACGGCTCTCAAAGAGAACTACGAGATCCTGACCCGGGCAACCGACCAAGAGAACAAACCATTTACGATCATAAAACTCCCGATGCCGGCCCCGGTTGTCAGCGGGGACGATCGTTTCCCGGCGAGTTACACGAACTTCTACATCGGGAACACCGTGGTGATCGTGCCGGTCTTTGACGATCCCCATGACGATGAGGCGATCCGTATCCTCCAGAAACTCTTCCCGGACCGGACCGTAACCGGGGTAAATGCCCGTGCGATGGTCGAAGGGTTCGGGACCTTCCACTGCGCCACCCAGCAGCAGCCCAGACCATAAGCGTTTTCGTTTTTAAAGCCTGCATACTCCGAAAACGGATACAGGAAGCCCTCGGAGATAGTACGCAAAGGTAACTTTTGCGCTGCCGCTCATGAAGAGAGAGAAAAAAAGATTAGTGCCGTTTTATCAGTATCATCGCTAGCCCGGCAATTCCGATACCGACAATTACCATCGGGAGCGAAACCGGGGATGTCGTCGTGGGCACTGCCGCAGTCGTTGAAAGTACCGTGGGGGCCACGGGTGCAGATGTTTCTGAACCGGCAACCAGCGAAGGGGTGGTAACGACCGGCGCTGGTGAGGCAGAAGACGTGCCATTGGGCGATGATAACGCCGTACCGACAGCGGTTGTCCCCGTCGTGACAGGTAATGTGGTCACGGAGGTAATTACGGTACCAGTACTCACCGGTGTCTGGATGGCCGTCCCGTTTGCCGGAACCACCTGGGTAGTCGCGGCAGCGACCGGCGCAATCATTGCCGAAACCGGTGCCATCACAGACAGCACCAGGATCAGGATAATCGAAAAAGTCACAGTTAAGGAACTTTTTTGGAGCATATGAGACGTTTGGACGTACAACGATATGACCATTATGGTATCCTGATATGCCCCTTGGGGAAGCACCCTTATGATGTCGGCACACCCATTTTTTCTGGTACTAATGAGTGTTCAGGATACCCCGGTCCCGCGTGCGTTGATCCCTGAACGAAAGATGATGTATTACCTTTTCCTGCTGGGCTTTTTTGCTATATTCTCGACGACCATCTCCAAGAACCCGGTCCTGCCCCTGTTCTCGCAGGCAATCGGGGCCGACAGTACCGTTATCGGCCTCATTGCGGCATTCTCCCCCCTTGCCGGCATCCTTTTCTCGTTCCCGGTCGGGGTGATCTCCGATCGCATCGGGAGAAAGCGACTGCTGGTCGCATCTGGTGGGGTATTCCTCGTCGCCCCAGTGCTCTACCTCTTTATCACGGCGCCGGTCTGGCTTATCCCGGTCAGGTTCTTCCACGGGATGGCAACCGCGATCCTCGGTCCGGTCATCTCCGCAGTTATCGCTGAACGCTTCCCGGACACCAAGGGCGAGATGCTCGGGCAGTACGCCTCTGCGACGCTGATCGGCAGGACACTTGCGCCGCTTGCAGGTGGTGCCATCATCACCTGTTTTGTCATGTACCCCGGACTGCTGCCATACCGGCTGGTCTATGTCGCCGCAGCGCTTGCCGCGGTGCCGGTCTTTATCATGACACTGCTGTATACGGAAAAACAGTCGCTCCCGCTTAATACCCTCCCGTTTTCAGTCTTCCGCGAGAGTTTTATCACGTTCTTTTCCAGCCGCCGGCTCCGGGGGACGGCCTTCGTTGATATGGCGTCGTACTTCGCATTCGGGGCTGTCGAGACCTTCCTCCCACTCTACCTTTTCAGTCTGGGAATCGGTGCGTTCCTGACGGGTATCATCTTTGCCGCACAGGTGCTTGTCATTGCCGGGACAAAACCGTTCTTTGGCAGGATCGCAGACCGGGTGGACAAGCGCATCCAGATTGTCGCAGGGCTCGCCATCACCGGTGGTGCTGTCGCCGCAATCTCCCTTGCCGTATCATTTGCCCAGTTCTTTTTGGTGAGCGCAGTTTTCGGGATAGGCATGTCGCTTTCCACGGTCGCCACGAGCGCCTATGTGGCTGACGTGGCAAAAAAAGAGCAGATCGGGGCGTCCATGGGCGCACTCTCATCGATCATGGATATCGGGCAGTCAGGTGGGCCACTCGCAACCGGGATCATCGTCACTGCAATCGGGTATGCAGCGGGATTCTTTGCAAGTTGTGCACTTGCTCTTGTCGTCTGCATCATATTTATCCTGTCGGTCCGCGGTTCACCGGATGATGGTCAAACGGAGACAGACCGGACGCTCTAAACGGCTACCGCTTAAACGTCGTGACCACCTGCGCTTCCCCAAGCGTATGACCCCCAAGCGCCCAGTCGATGGATGCACGGTCTGCGGTCGGCTGGGCGATCACCATATCGACCGCGTACAGCCGGAAGATGTACCGGTGGAGTTTCCCGACCGGGGGACAGGGAGGGTAATACCCCCGCGAGCCGGCGCTGTTGATGCCGATCTGGGCCCCGTCAGACAGCACTTTCACATCGGGTTGCTCCGGATCGATACTTCGGGTATCTGGCGGGATATTGTAGATCAGCCAGTGGGTAAATGTTCCGGAGGGTGCGTCAGGATCATCGAGGATCAAAACAAAATTTTTGGTTCCTGACGGGATATTTACCCAGGAGAGACCGGGCGTCTGGGATGACCCGGCACAGGTGAATTCCTGAGGGAGCGTGGCCCCGGGTGTGATCGAGTCCACGGTGAGAGTAAAATTTTCGGACGGCGTGAATATGAGCCTCGGAATGGACGCGTCTATTGGGGAGGAGTTCGCATCAGGGAACGGGGTATCGGGAGCCGTGCAGCCGCAGATGAGGACCAATACAACCATCAGGCACGGCGAGAAAATCCGCAGGATTTTCATGAACCGGATATCACCTGCCGGACAGATATACCTGATGAAGCCGGTGGAGGTGCCGGGTCCCTGACCTGACAAGAGATGACAACTCCCACGGCCACAAGAGGCATCCCACGACTTCGGGCGCCGGACTGGAGCGCCCGTACCACAACTGTGCGGGCCTGCACGTCGCCATGCTCTCCTGCAACTCTTATACGCTCCCACACACAATAACAGATACCGCAGGCAGGGACCGGTTCTTCCGCCGGCCACTTTCAAAGGACATGCCACCATGAAGACGCAGAGCACCCCACAGTTCCCGCAAGAATCAGAGAAGGCAGCATCGCCGCAGGCTCCAGGCCCGATCCCGCTCAACTTCTGCATTATTCTGTCAAAGGACGGCAGGATCGACCGGCTCATCGACCGGCCACTTGAGGAATACCTCACAGCAATCCCCAGTGCAAGTATTGCATGGATCGATTACAGCACACGAGACGATGTACAGGATATCGAGCAGATCGCACAAGCAGCCGGGTTCACAAAACTCCCCATTCCCAAACTCTCCACCGGGTTCTACTCGGCATACGAGGACTACGACACCGAACTGGGCATCATGCTCCCGTCGGTGACCATGAAGAGCGACGATATGACGGTTCACCCGCTCTTTGTGCTGATCCGTGAGAATTTCATCCTGACCCTCCATTCCGAGGATATCAACCGCCTGCTCCGGTTCTCCCGGTATGCCCAGCCGTTTTTCAAGCGTATCAGTGCCGAGTGTACCTGCGACAAGATCACCCTGATGCTCGAGCGGATCATCGACGAGAACAACGACCGAAACTTCGAGTACCTCCGGGAGATCGAAATGCACGGCGATGAGATCAGCAAATCGCTGATCGAGGAGAACATCGCAAAAAGGCAGCTCGCCCACCGGATCTACCGGATGAAGCATGTCCTGATCGATTACTTAAACGTCCTCTGGGCGACAAAAGACGTGATTAACTCGCTCCAGTACGGGGATGCCGACCTGATCACCAACGATGAGAAACTGCTGGGCCGGATCGGGATCCTCTCAGACAACATCGAACGCCACATCGAACTTTCCGAGCAGATGTCAAACGTGCTCGCTTCAGGGCTCGAAGTGATGCAGAGCATCTACAACAACCAGCTCCAGAGCCTCAACAACCGCTTTGCCCTTGTGACTGCTTACCTGACCGTGCTCGGCACCGCATTTCTGGTGCCCAATACCATCGCAACCATCGCCGGGAGCGGGATCATGGCGGGGCAGATGGCAGCACAGTGGTGGTACCTGCCGCTCCTCATCGTGTCGACGATCGTCGCGACGGCCACGTCGTTCCTCTGGGTGGTGCACGTTTGGAGGGGGAGGAAAGAGGAGGTTTAGCCACTTTTTTGGGAGGTTCCTCCTTTTTGATCTGCGCAAGTTCGGGCTCAAACCATGTCCCGATACACTGCCGGACCACCCCGAGACCCGCATCACTGTCAAGGAAGATTGCGCCGATGATGGCTTCCATGGTATCGGCGAGGATCGTGTCTTCCCCGGATCGCCAGAGGTCTTTTTCTCCCCGCCCGAGCCGGATGAACCGTTTGATCTTCATGCGCCTGCCAACTTTCGCAAGGCTGCAATTGTCCTCCAGCTGCTCTTTTACGCTGGTAATCCCGCCTTTACTCTGGATGCCTTTCTCCATCAGAAACAAGATAAGGTTGGTCTTGAGCACCGCGTCGCCAAGAGTGCTGTAGGCCTCCTGGGTGAGGCAGATCCGGTTTTTCTGGATTAACTCGTTTGCATAGGCCGGGTGTGTCAGTGCCCGGATCAGGTGCTGACGCTCGAAAAAATGGTACCCGATGATCGTCTCTATCGCCTGCAGATCGTCCTTTTTTTCCATGATCTTCACTTTAGCCGTCAGCGGATAACCACATAAAGAGCACGGCCCCGGCAATGGTTTTCCCGAGTTTAAACAAATGCCATTAAAGTTCATCAGGGCAATGGGGGGATGTCAGCACAACAGGATCAGTCTGCCGGCTCCTCAGGCAGGGGTGTTTTTTGGAGCATGAGTGCCGCAGAGTTCATGCAGTAACGTCTGCCCGTGGGCGGCGGGCCATCGTCGAAGACATGCCCGAGATGCGCCCCGCACCGGGCGCAGAGGACTTCGGTGCGCACCATCCCCTGGGAGGAGTCTGTCCGGGTGACGACATTAAGCGGCGAGACCGGCGCAAAGAAACTCGGCCAGCCGGTGCCGGAGTCGAATTTGGTCTCTGATCCAAAAAGGGCAGTCCCGCAGCAGGCGCACCGGTAGATCCCGTGCGCCTTGCAGTCATGGTACGCACCGGTAAATGGATATTCGGTTTCCTGCTTTCGTGCGACCGCAAACTGCCGGGGGGTCAGCTGCGCCTGCCATTCTGCATCTGACTTTACCACCGGGACTACCACTTCTTCCCGCCCGGTTTCTGGATTGAAGATGGGGAGGGTACCCCCTACCCGGGCCGGCACAAGGGGAGGGGGGTGATCCCCCGTCTCAGGTCTAACAGGGTGGGGGATACCCCCCACCCCCTCCCCTCCCTTGGCTGCAGACAACAAGCCAGATCTGATGAAACCTCCACACAAAACACAGGATCACGGTGCTGGAACCAAGGGAGGTAAACCCCGCTTTCATTTCGCCACGTTAATCCCCATCCCTGCCACACACTCTCTCAAGGCGACCATCGATGGCATTCCGGTGTCAGCAGTGCGGGGAATGTTGCAGTTACATGGGGGACATCATCGGCATCGAAGACCGGATCGATCCCGTGAACTTCCGGATCCACTTCTCGGTTACCGGTGAAGAGCGGATGGTTACCCTCGATCCGGACAAAGCGGATCTTTTCCGCTCGCAGGATATCGGGCAGATCCATCCGATGGCATGCCCGTTTCTCAGGTTCCAAGACCCGAAACACGCCTGCTGCACGGCCCATCATTCGCGTCCCGATCTCTGCCGCCAGTATGCCTGTTTTCGTATCCTCGTTCTCGACTGTCAGGGCAACCATATCGGCCGGGTACAGGATGGATCGCGCTTTTTTTCCACGGGAAATACTGACCTTCGCGGACTCTGGGATACTGAGATAGCAGGAGTGAATATTCCCGATGAGGCTGCATGGGAAGAATATGTGTCCGACGTTTTTTCCCGGGCCGGATACCGGATCGTAAGGTGAACGGGAGACCTGCATCGTTCCCCTTCGCTCCTTTCCACCCCGTCATTTGTTCCAGTCAACAGACGAGAACGTATCCTCTCGGACGTGCGATAACCGGCACGGTTTTTTTACTTTTATGCTGGTGAAGATACACGCGATCAAATACTATCGCGTTCGCTGTCAGAACGCCCATAAACCGTATACAAGTATATACAAACGCGACAAGCAGTCGCAATACCTACGGAACAATCTTCGGAGAGGATACCAGAAAACAGGGAGTTTTAAGGAGGGAACCACGGCCAAAGAGCACACCCTCCTCCCGGGCCGGGGGATACTTTCACCATGCACGGCCGGCGCTTATCTCCTCGCTGCCATCAAAAGATTACCTGAAATGAGGAAATGTGCGCACCTTATCATAGGGATACTGGCATTTCTGGGTTACGCGTACCTGATCAGCCTCTTACGTGAAATCACCAGTGTATTCTTCATACTCGGACTTTTCGCAGTTATCACCGGCTCACTCATGCCGGATATCCTGGAAACACCGACCAGCTGGAGACACCGGGGAATATTCCACAGTAAACGGGCGCTGAAATGCATGGTGGGAACGTTTGGCATAACTGCGGCAGCCGGTTTACTGCCATCGACGCTTATCCCCCATGCGTTCCTTATCTATGGCATCTCCTGCTTTGCCCTTGGATATCTCTTCCATCTTCTGGCAGATTCCACAACAAAAAGAGGACTGCCGGAATAACACGGATCGGTGCCGTTCCATCCCGGATAATCAGTATCCAAAAATGTCGGGATTCAACCCTGCTTTCCGAGAATCCGAAGGACTGCGTCGCCGAACTCCCGGGTCCCGGCCGACCCACCGATGTCCCGGGTCCGGGTACCCGACGCAAGGACCCGACGGATGGCGGATTCTATCCGCACAGACCCCTCCGGATCGCCGAGGTGCGAAATGAGCATCGCAGCACTCCGCAGGGCGGCGATCGGATTTGCCCAGTTTTTCCCTGCGATATCCGGGGCACTGCCGTGGACCGGTTCAAAAAGGGCGTACCGGTCGCCGATGTTTGCGCTTGGCACAAGACCGAGACCACCGACGAGGTACGAGGCGACATCGGAGAGGATATCGCCAAAGATGTTCGTCGTCACGATCACATCGTAGGCCTGCGGGTGCTGGAGGACGTCAAGACCGAGGGCGTCGATGAACTTCTCATTATACGACACCCCGGTCTTTTTTGCCTCCGCCATGCAGATATCGCGGAAGAAAACATCGGACTTGAGCACGTTTGCCTTATGCCCGATCGTGAGTTTCCCCTGCCGCTGCTGTGCAAGACGGATCGCCGCTCTCACGATCCGTTCGGTTCCCGCTCGGGTCACCACCCGGAGCGTCGTCGCACGGTCCGGACCAATTTCTTCTATCCCCGAGTACAGGCCCTCGGTGTTCTCCCGCACGATCATGATATCAAACCCGTCACCTTTTACCGGCCGCAGGTTCGCATACAGGTCGAGCGATTTCCTGATCCGGAGGACAACGCTCTGGTAATCCTTCATCGGCGGGGTCGTAACCGCCCCGAACAGGACGGCGTCCGCAGTTTTGAGCTCCGCGATATCGCGGTCCGCACAGGGGCAGCCGGTCTGCTCCCAGCGCCCGTAACCCACCTCGACCGGGAAGAACTCATACTCGGGATGGAGCACGGCAAGCGCTTTTTGTGCAACCGGGATCACCTCGTGACCGATCCCGTCGCCTTCGACAACCGCAATCCGTGTCATCGCTTCCTCCACTGACTGACCAGTTCCTGCACCAACCGGGCAATCTTTGCGGGGCTCGCACCCCAGTGAACGATCGCCCCGGACTTCCCGTTCCAGGTACCTACCCCTTCCCGTTCGGACCGGCAGCACCGGGCGATAAACGGCTCTTCTTTGATCTGCTCCAGTGGGCAGATGTTTTCAAGGGTGAAATCCTTCCCGTGGCACTCTGTGCAGAACTGCATTGCTGTGAGGCAGCCTGCCACCCGTTCGCCACCCTGCAGGGGGTCGGCATCCAGCGTCCGCGTGTAGCCGGCAGCCCGGCAGGGGTAGATATCGGCGGGCACCGCAGTGATATCCCGGATATGGTGGTCAAAGATCACCGAGAGTTCCCCAAAGAGCCCGATCGCCTCCATCTCTTTTAAGCTCGCCGATAGCGTCGGGCGGGGAGGGATCACATCGTAGACATGCACCGTAAGGAATCCAGAGAGATCGGGATCGAGAACAAACGTCATGTTCTCTTCAACCCCGGTAAAAACCGTACACCGGTGCCCGCTTTCAAGGGCAAGCCGGACGAGCCGGGTCCGGTCGTTGAGCTGCACCTTCTCCGGGTAATGCCAGACCTCAGCCGGTGTCGCAAGGACCCGGGACGAGACAATATCCCGCATGACCGTCTTTTTCGCGGGGTCAAGGGAGACCTCGACAAGTTCATACCCGGCCTCTGTTTCCCGCAGGAGATATCGGCTGATGGCATAGACCTTGTCGCCGCAGGGTCTGGTCGAGGCAAGCCCGACGACTTTGCAGTGCTCCGGGAAGATCACCGGTGAGCCCTCCAGTATTCCACGAGGCCGCCGGCCATGAGGATCTCCTGCATCCGGGGGGACAGCGGGCGGATCGTATGCCGTTTTCCGTCGGTTTCGACCCAGCCTTCGGAAATATCAAACGCGACCGTACTTCCTTCTGTGCAGGTCAGGTCTGATTCGATGAGCGGAAGGCCGAGGTTGATCGCGTTCCGGAAGAATATCCGTGCAAACGACGGGGCGATCACGGCGACAACACCGGCCTCCCGGAGTGCAATGGCCGCCTGCTCCCGCGATGACCCGCACCCGAAGTTCCTGCCGGCAACAATGACTGCCCCTTTGAGCCGGGCGGCAAGTGTAGGATCGAGATCCTCAAAGACATGGGTGGCCCAGATACTTCGGTCCTTGGTCCGCAGGTACCGTCCGGCGATGATAACGTCGGTGTCGATGTCGGCAGGCAGGCAGACTGCTGTGCCCTTGCCCTGCATTATGCCGCCTCCGGGGACGTGATCTCGCCTGCGAGGGCGCTTGCTGCGGCAGTGGCGACCGAGCCAAGGTAGATCTCCCCGCCGACACCCATGCGGTTTTTGAAGTTACGGTTGGCGGTCGAAAGACAGACCTCCCCCTCCCCGAGCACGCCCATATGGTAGCCAAGGCAGGGGCCGCAGCCGGGTGTCCCGAGGGTGCAGCCCGCTTCGACAAGATCGGCGAGCACACCGGTCCGGATCGCTTTTTTAAGGATCTCCTCCGAGGCAGGGACAACGATTGTCCGCACCGCCACTTTCCTGCCTTTGACCAGCCGGGCGAACCGGGCGAGATCGAAATATCTCCCATTCGTGCAGGTGCCGACAAACACCTGGTCAAGAGAGAGACCTGCCAGGTCATCGACGGGCTTAACGGTATCCACCCGGGGAGGGACTGCAACCAGCGGAACGATATCAGCGAGATCAATATCGATCTCACTACGGTACGAGCAGTCTTCGGGCTCCTGTGACAAGACTGCATGACCCCGCTCCTTCAGATAGCGCACCGTTACATCATCCGCATAAAAAAGCCCGGCCTTTGCCCCGGCTTCCATCGAGAGATTGGAGAGGACAAGACGTTCATCGATGGAGAGATGGTGTGCCCCCTCACCGATAAACTCGAGTGCCTGGTAGGTCGCCCCGTCCATACCGAGCCTTCCCACATAGTTAAGCGCGAGGTCTTTTGCCTCGGCCGCACCGCTCAGCTTCCCGGTGAGGTTGACACCCACGGATTCGGGGACCCGGAACCATGTCTCCCCGGTCAGCCAGATTCCCGCCATGTCGGTCGCACCGACACCCGTAGCAAACGCCCCGAATGCCCCGGGCGTGACACTGTGGGAGTCGGCACCGACTACGATCTCACCGGGCAGGACGACGCCTTCACTCATCAGCTGGTGGCAGATGCCGCAGCCGATATCCGAGAAGTGCATGGAGGTCATGTGTGCAAAATCCCTGAGTTCGTGCTGGAGGGTCGCCGTTGTGCTGTTGTTGGCCGGCGCGATGTGATCGAACTGGAGATAGTATTCGGTCTCTTTCCCCAGCCGGTCACCCCCCATCTTCTTCCAAGCTTCAAGCGCAAGAACCCCGGTCCCGTCGTGGGCATACGCCCGGTCAACCTTCCGGTCGACATACTCCCCTGCGGCGGCGCCGAGGATCCGCTCCGAGAGCGTGCTCATACGGGAGTCTCCTGCTGCACCCGCCGGATCAGTTTTTGTAAAACTGCGGGCGTGATGCTGCACTTCTGTTCGGAATGTTCCTTGACAAGGTCAAGCACGTGACAGATCTGGGGTTCGGAGAGGTTGTACCCGAGCGATGTCACCACATGTTCGAGCGCCTTTCTCCCGGTGTGCTTGCCGAGGATGAAGTGCCGTTCGCCACCCACCAGTTCCGGGGAAAAATACTCGTAGGTTGCGGGATCCTGAAGAATGGCGGCGATATGGATACCACTCTCGTGCGAGAACGCAAGTTCCCCGGTGACCGGCTTGTTCTTCGGGAGCGCGATCCCGGAATACTTCTCAACCTTGTGGGAGAGGGTGGAGAGGTGCGAGAGGTCATACCGGTCGATACCTCCTTTCTGCCGTAAGATGACGAGCACCTCCTCAAGCGAGGCATTACCCGACCGCTCGCCGACACCGTTCACCGTGGTGTGGAGCTGGAACGCCCCGGCCTGCGCCGCGGTGATCGTATTTGCCACGGCGCAGCCCATGTCATTGTGGCAGTGGGCGCAGAACGGCCGGTCGACCGAAGAGACGAGATCGGTCATGATCGTGCGCATCTCGTCAGGGATCAAACTACCCACCGTGTCGGCAAAGCTGAGCAGGACAGCACCATGCTCGGCGGCCCGCCGGTACACCTCTTTGAGGAATACGATGTCAGTCCGGGAGGCATCCTCCGCAGCAAACCGCACCTTGACCCCGTGATCCCGGGCAAAATCGATCATGGCGAGGGCATCGTCAAGCACCTGTTCGCGGGGTTTTTTGAACTTGAGCCTGATGTGGAGATCCGAGGTCGGGATAAAGATGGAGACCATGTCGACACCGCAGTCGATGGCGGTCGTGATATCTTCTTTTTTCGCCCGGGCAAAACCGCAGATCCGTGCATCGAGCCCGAGATGTGCGATGGTCTTTACGCACCTTTTTTCATTCTCGGAAACTGCCGGGAACCCGGCCTCGATCACCTCGATGCCGATGGCATCGAGGGTCCGGGCGATATCCACCTTCTCTTCGCAGGAGAACGACACCCCGGGTGTCTGCTCCCCGTCTCTCAACGTTACATCACAGATCTCAACATTCCACGGTTTCATGCTGTGCCCCCTTTGGGCATGCTGCTTCCACAACCACGGTAACCGGTGCATCCGGGTGACGGATGACCTCGCGGAGGCGGTGTTCATCTTCCGCACGGCAGATAACTGGATCGGCCCAGGCAAGGTAGGGGACGGGATCGAAGGCGGGCTGGCCACCGGTCATCGCGGTGCAGTGATTCTTCATCACGATGCACAGGAGCGGAAATCTCTTTTCATACACATCGATCAGGGCGTTCAACCCGGAGTGGAGCAGCGCGTAATCCCCGATAAGCGCCACGTGCGTACTCCGTGCGGCGACCGCGATGCTCGAACCCATACCATAACTGGCAACGCCGAATTCGTAGGGAGGAGTCATCCCGAACACCGAGCACCCTGCATCGCAGATCAGCTGCAGGTCCCGGCTTTTGAGAAGGTCCAGCAGCGGCTTGAACGGACATTCTTTACAGAAGGTCCTGTAGAATCCCCGGTCTTCCCTCGATTCGGGTCCTTTCTGCGGATCGGGTGGCATCACCCCGCGGTGATCCCGGACAAACGGCCTGCCGTACTCGTGAACCTTGCGCAGATCTACGGCACGGGCAGGAAGAGGATTGGTCGTCACGACCCGGGAGCGGCCCGGCGCCGGCCCGGCGCCGAGCGGTTCCCCGTCCCACCGGTTGAGGGGGGACGCATCAGACCAGGTAAACATCGTCCGGTAGACGTCCTCTGCAGCGGTCACCCGCCCGTTCATCGTCCAGGTCTGGTCGGATAACCGGCCCCTCCGGTCTCCCCGGGGGACCACCGTACCACGGGCATCGGCGTCCAGCAGTTGCGGGGTGAGCCGGAGCATGGCGACCCGGGAGAATTGTTCAGAGGCAGAAAGTGCGGCTTCGACCCCGGAATAGCAGGTAGTCCCGTCCGGCTCGATCACGGGAATCTCCGCCAGTTCCCCGTAATAACGGGAGTCCTGCGCCGTCTGGGAACCCTTTGCATCGGGATCGTCACCGACAACAAGAAGAACTCCGCCGATAAGACCCTGTGCGGAGGCCTGGAGCAGGGGATCGGCGCAGGTATTTACGCCCACGTTCTTTATGATCACCGCAGCCCGTTTCCCGGAGAGGGAATCCCCCAGCGCATATTCGAGCGCCGTCTTCTCGTTGATGACCATCTCGGCCCGGGCAAGCACACCAAGCTCCGTTACCGGGAAGCCCGGGACCGTGTACTGCCGGTCGGTACCGGCACAGATCGCCTCAGCAAGAGCCTCCACACCCTTCATTCATCCCTCCCGGGCACGAGATCGCACCCTGCACAGTTCGTGCACATCGTAAGAGCACCGGAGGGATCAAGTCCTGCGGCAGCAATCGCCCGGGCATGCATAGTATAGAGGGTTTTGAGCCGTTCCGCTGACGGGCGGGGAGTTCCGGCGAACCCGGCAACCGGGTTGAGCGGGCGCAGGACCGGGATCACACCGTGGGACGTGAGCCTGTTGATACAGGCCTCCATTTCAGCATCGGTCTCCCCAAGCCCGATAATGACATTGGAAAACACCCGGTTCTTACCGAAGAGTTCAACAGAGCGATCGAGCACCCGCCAGAGGCGGTCATAATCAAGACCGGGGCACTGCTCCGCAAACAGTTCCGGAGTCGCGGCCTCGATATTGAATTTCACCTCTGCGACACCAAGGGCAAAAAGTTTATCCGGGGTCGTATCGGTCGGGTAGATGGAAACACCGATGGGCAGGTCAAAGAAGGCAAGGTGCCGGATCACTTCGCAGACATAGGCCTCTTCCTCGTCTATGCTCCTGGCAACGCCACTCGTGAGTGAGATTGCACTGATCCGGTGCCGGACCGACTTAACGAGATTCATGATCTCTTCAATCGTCTTGCGTTTCCCGGAGAGACGGGGAACGGTGCAGTAGCGGCAGGAAAATATACAGCTCTCCGTTACCGTGATGAATGCCTGGTCCGGGCAGTGGAGCCCCGGCCGGATGAGCCGGCCCGGGATCTGCTGGTCCTCGAAATACATGTCGGCGACACCGCCACCCCGGTGGGCGATCTCTACAGGGGATGACGGATTGATCGCAAGCTTGACCCTGTGGCTGCCCATGGTAAAGAAAACCGAGCCTTTTCCCCCGGCACCCGGGCCTGCGGTGGATTTGGCGATAAAATCATCCGCAGGTTCACCACTGATCCGGGCAGAACCGGCCGACAGCAGACGGGCTTTTAAGACTTGCCACTGCATAACTCAAGCGCCTCCTCATATCGCGTATAAAACGGCAGGGCCGCCACCGCCCCGGTAATCCCCCTCCCGTTCATGATCACGCGAAGGGAGGGGTCGGCGAGGTTTTGTACGAGATCCGGTCCGACCTCACCCCGTTTCACTTTCCGCCCGTACGCGACCAGGGCATCTGAGGGCGCAAAACCGGTGTACACAGCCATGCCGGTCTTCTGTGAAAGGGTGTATTTTTCAAGCAGTTTGTGGAACCGCTCCGTCAGGAGTTCAGGTTCAGTCGTGGCAAACTCCACGACAAGGCTTACACAGTTCTTGGTCCGGTACGGAACCGGGAAGAGCTGGACTATCGTATGCGAAAGGTAGACAGACTGCTCGTCCTCCACGGCTTTTGCGATATTGTGGACAAGCGTCCACGTCGCTCCCTCCTCGCTGGTATCGGTATCATCAACACCGATCAATACCCGCTGCCGCCGGGGAAGCCAGAGCGTGGCGCCGGCAATTTTCCCTCCACCGGCGGGATCGCAGCGTTCCCGCAGCACGCCTTTTGCAGCAGCACGGCAGGAAGTTGCACCCACACCCCCGCCACCCATGCCAATGTAGGTTATCGCGATCTCGTTTTCTGTCACGGAAACGCCGGATATCCCAGCGGGGAACCGGGAGCCTTCGAGGGCCAGATCCACGGCACCGGGCCGGAGCAGGAACCGTGTTGTCGCACCCACGGACCGGACACTCCCAACGAGCGGGCTCTGTGCGTAATGGTGCTGCGTCCACATGGCCCCCCCCACGCAGTCGAAGAATTCGATCAGTTCGACCCTGCTCCCGCTCTCGTCAGCCACTGCAACGATCTGTGGGTACTTAATCACGTAGGGATCAGAGATGCTCGCCATACAACCCCGCCGCCTCGATTCCCCGGTTCGCCCAGAGCACCGCACCGAGTGCACCGATCCTCCCCTTCCGCCCATTGTGATCAAGGTACTCGATACCGAGCCGCCTGGCCTCACTCTCGGCTTTCTCAACGGTCAGAATCTCGGTCTTGATGGCCTTTAGTACCGGGGAATCCTTCTCGGTCCCGATACCCCGGGAGAACGCGATACCGGTATCCTTTGAGAACGTGTTCTTCTCAACAAACGTGCACACAAACTCCCGGAGCGCTCCGATGCTGCCGGGACGGGCGGCAAAGTTCAGCGCAGAACCAACACAGTTTGTCGTCTTGTTGGGGACGGCCGGGTTGAGCTGGACAAGACGCATATTCAGGAATTCCACACCTTCGATGTGGCACGCCTCTGCACACTTGAGAGCCATGACCCAGGTCGCACCTTCCTGTTTGGTATCCGTATCATCAATGCCAAACGAGATCTTTTCGTACCGGGGCGAGATGATTCGGACATGGTTAGTCCGTGCTCCCCCAACCTTAAGATCATCTTCTGTCGGGTACTCGGCCCGGATGACACCCGGCGCCTGCGGGAGGCAGGCAGCGACACCGACACCGGCGCCGGCAATACCGGCCCAGGTCGTGATAACCTCGTCGCCGTTCACTTCTACACATTCAAGGGCCTGCCCGCCAATGGTATCACCGGCAGCTCCGAAATTGACCTTGTGTTGGCCAAGATGTGCCCGGATCGTCATCGTACTCCCCTCGACCGCACACGATGCCACCGCACCACCGGCACGGGACCTGTTCATCGCGTCCCACTCGATCGTGCCACGGGCGTGACACTGCTCAAGGATCTCTGCGAGACCCGCCTTTTCGTCAACCATCACCAGAAATTTCTTTGAGAAGAGCGGGCCGAACCGCTGCTTCACGTCGTCGGGTGTAAGTGTGATCATATTATCGCCGAAATTTTCGTTAACAAACTATTCGGCAATAAAAATATTTATAGAATTCCATGACTGCAAAATTTTTTTCCAGGAAAAAAGAGATTTTAAAGGACTTTTTCAAGTTCCAGCTTGAAGGGTCCGAGACTGCCGCCAAAGTTCCCGGCAGAAATGAACTTCACGCCCGGTACCTGCACTGCTGCCTTGATACCGGTTCCCATCGCAGCGGCAACGCTCTTCTCGTCAACACCGTCGATAACAATTTCGTAGACCGCCTTGATGCCGGCCGGAACCTTGCTGTCTGCCACTTTCTCGCGGAGCGTCGGGCAGTATTTCTCGTTCGTCGTTGCAACCATGAACTTGTACTTCAGGCTGCCCACCTTGGAACCACTCGCCACGACTCCACCCGGGAAACTCGTGATAACACCTTTTACACCCGCAATCGCGTCCGAAGCTGCCTGGGCACCTACCAAGGCTGCCATCTGGTTCTCGCCCATGATAAAGAAGTTGCCACCGGCAACACCCTTGACGATACCGAATTCCTCTTCACCGATGTACTCGCCGTTCATGATCGGGATCGCCCAGCACTTCCTGCCGCCAACTTCCTTCTGGTACTCGTATCCGTCACCAAAGAAGTGAAGCTTGACCGGGATCTTCTCTTCTGCATCGGTGATACCGTTGAAAACCGCTGTTGTCGGTGCTGTCAGGACACATTCGGCAAGCCGTTCCACGACCTGCTCCTTGAGTTTCTTCTTGCTTGCGCAGATCAGGATAGCTACACCCGGCCTTCCGTCAGGAGTCTCGCTCCCGGAAAGGACGCTCTCGATGCCCGCTTCGCACGGGCAGCCGATAGCCGAGGTCGCAAACCCGGTTGCCTCGGTCGCTGCCTTGAGGGCCCAGTCTTTTGTCACTGCTGTAATGATCACCCGGCAGACCCAGGTCGGGAATGCTTCTGCATAGGTGTTGTCGATTGTAACGCCGTTGATTTCCATTCTAACATAACCTCCGGTATATCAACAGTACCACAATTATTACTGAATAAATTTTCTCATTTGATTACAAGGTACAGAGCGCACCGGAATATGATCAAAAAGTACACCATAATTACTTAACACGACGGGGCTGCTTATAAAGGAAAATTAAAAAAAATGAATAAAATGGCCGTTTATCAGCGATAAATTTCAGAACATTTATCTAGATTCTTCCACCACTCTTTTGATAATCGATTTTGGAATCGATCATAGCTGGTGCGTGAACTCATGGCATGTGCAGTGCATATCAAAAGGGAGCATTGTACCGGCTGTAATAATTGTGTTGTTGCATGTCCTGTGGACGCGCTGGAACTTCACATGGTAGATCCGGTATCAGCCGAAAATATCTACTTAGTCCGGGACGGTACATCGGTTGTCCCTGACATTAACGGTGAACTTTGCGCCGGGAGTGGCGTATACATCCAGGCATGTCTGCATGATGTTATCAGTCTGACAGGGCTCTGGGAAACCAGAGCAGAGGCAAAGGTGCAATAGAGGAACAGCGTGAGGGTTAATTTCATGGCATTGTTTCCAAAGTTTTCCAAAAAGAGGGATGGTGTCAACGTTGTGATGGAGCAGCGCCTCCTTCAGAGCGTGAACAACCTGATTCTGAATTCAGAGACCTGCACGGGATGCGGTGTCTGTGTCGATGCATGTCCGGAGGAGGCTATTGTTCTCGGACTTGTCGGTGCAGCCCGGCGTGGTGCTATTGACTACGCGACACCCATCGATGTAGACGAGACCAAATGTTCATATTGTGGTGTCTGCGTCATCATGTGCCCGTTCAATGCATTGACTCTGAAAGTTGATGATCAGGAGCGGCTTCCCATTATTGAGAAAGAGGGATTCCCGCAATACGACATGAAGGCAGAGATTGATGACCAAAAGTGTGTCCGGTGCACGATCTGCGAAGAGGTCTGCCCGCGTGATGCCATTGATCGTAATGTTCCCGCTTACGAGGGAACCTACAAGGGCCCGGTTGCCGGTGCCAAAGAACGTCACACGGCAATCAAGACCAAGACGACATTTACCGTAGACAAGGAGAAATGTTCGCTCTGCGGCCTGTGCGGTGCACTCTGCCCGGCACTTACGGTGAAACACAGGGAGTTCACACCTGAAGTCGGTAAGATCGAAGGTGATGTTGTCTGGGACGAGGCCAAGTGCAATGCCTGCAAGGTGTGCGTTGAGGCCTGCCCCGAAGAATGCATCACCGTCGAACGCGAAATTATCTCCGACAAGGTGGATGGAAAGGTCAGTATTGTTCAGGACAACTGCTGCACCTGTACCTGGTGCTCCCGCAACTGCCCGACCGAGGCAATTACTGTCGAGAAGATTTTCGAAGGCGACATCGAATTCCACGCCGAGAAATGCCCCGGCGGATGTTCAACCTGCGCAGAGATCTGCCCGGCAAATGCGATTTATCTCCCCAGCGAGAAGCCCGCTGCCGAAATGGGACACCATATCGAAGCCAATATTGCGGTCAACAAGGACTATTGTATTCTCTGCGGCGCCTGCGTGAATGCCTGTCCCGGTGAGGATATCATTGTCCTCCAGAGGACCGGTATCCGGGTGAAAGGCAAAGAGACCGACCTCTTCAAGAAGATCAAGGAAAAACTCTGCACGAAGAGAACCTCTGAAGTAAAAGAGGGCATCCCCGGACAGGTCAGTATAAAAACAATGGAGAAGGCGTGAGGGAGGAGGAGCATGGCAAGAACAAAAGGTTACC
Source organism: uncultured Methanoregula sp. (assembly GCA_964454995.1). Taxonomy (GTDB): domain Archaea; phylum Halobacteriota; class Methanomicrobia; order Methanomicrobiales; family Methanospirillaceae; genus Methanoregula. The sequence goes on along the minus strand of CAYVTY010000031.1, from coordinate 5,376 downwards.
CGGAAGCGCTGGAGAAGAAACTCAAAGACCAGCGGTTTTACCGTGAAGACTCGACACCCGACTTTACAAAGAAGGTTGAGGGCATTTCACGCACCATTGCCCACATGTGCTACCAGTGTGGTACCTGCACCGGCTCGTGCCCATCAGCACCCCGGAGCACCTACCGCATCCGCAAGTTCATGCGGAGGGCAGTGCTCGGACTCGAAAATGAGGCACTGACCGATCCCGATCTCTGGCTCTGCACCACCTGTTACAGCTGCACCGACCGGTGCCCGCGTGACATTGCACCCACGGATGTTATCATGGCCATGAGGAACATGGCATTCACCCACGATATTGTGCCGGTGAACTTCCTCAAGACCGTGACTGCGATCTACAGTTCAGGCCACGGTGTGCCAAACAACGATGTCAACCGTGCAGCCCGGGAGAAGCTCGGACTCACCCGCGACCCGCCGACCACCCACATGTACCCTGAATACATGCCCGGCATCAGGAAGATCCTTGACCACTACCACCTCAAGGAGAATGCAGACCGGATCATCAAGGAACGGGAGGGATAAGAGAGCATGTCAGAATCAAAAGCAAACCACACGTTCGCATTCTACCTTGGCTGCATTGCACCGAACCGGTACCCCGGTGTTGAATCGGCAGCCATCAAGGGATGCAAAAAACTCGGCATCGACCTCGTTCCCCTCAAGGGAGCCAGCTGTTGTCCGGCACCCGGGGCATTCGGTTCCATCGACATGAATGTGTTCTATGCGATGGCGGCCCGGAACATCGTCCTTGCAGAACAGATGAAGATGGACATTGCACTGGTCTGCAACGGCTGTTATAAGTCGATCTGGGAAGTCAACCACAAGCTCAAGCACAACAAGGATCTCCGCGATGGCGTGAATGAAGTACTCAAGGAAGTCGATATGGAGTACAAGGGCACCATCAACGTCTACCACCTTGCAGAACTCCTGTACAACGACAAGTTTGTCGGGGTCAACAAGATCAAGGACTCCGTGGTAAGCCCCCTGACCGGTGCACGTATTGCCGTCCACTACGGCTGCCATCTCACTAAGCCCCACAAGGACCGGGAATTCGAGAAAGAGGTCATGTTAAACACCGAGCACCCGGTCTGGATGGAAGAACTGGTCGCAGCGCTCGGCGCAACACCAGTCGAATACCGCAACAAGATGCAGTGCTGCGGTGCCGGCGGCGGTGTCCGCGGATACGATATCGTCCACTCGCTGGATATCACAAACGAAAAGATGATCAATCTCAAAGAGGTAAAAGTGGACGCACTCACCGACATCTGCCCGTTCTGCCAGCTCCAGTTTGACCGTGGCCAGATCGAGATCAAGGAGAAGTTCGGTGTCGAGTACAACTTACCGGTGCTGCACTTTGCCGAACTGCTCGGACTGGCACAGGGTATGAGCCCGCAGGATCTCGGGCTTGACCTCCACGGGATCAGCTGTGAACCATTCCTGCAGAAGGTGCTGTGAGGTGGGAATGATGGTTGAAAAGAAGAAAGCAACAACCAAAAAGACCGAGACCAAGAAGCAGGAAACAAAGAAGGTTGCTCCCGTGAAACAAGAAGCCAAGAAGCAGCAGGCAGCTCCCGCACCGGCAGCCGAAAAAGCAGTTGCAGCACCCGGTGCCACCACCAAACAGGATGCACGTATCGGTGTCTTCATCTGCCACTGTGGTACCAACATCGCTGGTTCGATGGATATCCAGGCCGTGCAGGACTATGCAAAAACCATCCCGAATGTGGCCTATGTTGACAACTACAAGTACATGTGCTCGATGCCCGGGCAGACCGTTATCAGCAAGGCAGTCCATGAGAACAAGCTGACCGGTGTCGTCGTCGCTGCATGCACGCCCCGTCTCCACGAGCCGACATTCAGGAACGCAACCAAGGATGCAGGCTTAAACCCCTTCCGGTTCGAGATGGCAAACATCCGTGACCAGAACTCGTGGGTGCACATGCACGACCGCGAAGGTTCAACGGAGAAGGCAAAGGATGCGATCAGGATCGCAGTAGCAAAAGCTGCACTCCTCCAGGATCTTTACCCGAAGTCAGTGCCGGTCGAAAAGACGGCAATGGTTGTCGGTGCAGGGATCGGCGGCATGCAGGCAGCACTCGATCTGGCAGGAGCAGGCATCAAGACCTACCTCATCGAATCAGCGCCAAGTATCGGCGGCAGGATGTCGCAGCTCGACAAGACCTTCCCGACACTCGACTGCTCCCAGTGTATCCTCACGCCAAAGATGGTGGATGTCGGCAGGAGTGCCAACATTGAGCTGATGACCTACTGCGAAGTCGATAACGTGGAAGGCTACATCGGCAACTTTGAAGTCACCATAAGGAAGAAAGCACGCGGCGTGATGACTCCAAATGAAGCCGAAGCCAAGGGAATTTCCGGCGGCGGCTGTAACGGCTGCGGTGACTGCGATGCAGTCTGCCCGGTCATCAAGCCCAACGTCTTCGAAGTCGGGATGAAACCCCGGAAGGCCATCTATATCAACCACCCGCAGGTCGTTCCCCTGATCTACACCATTGACTTTACAACTTGCGTCAAGTGCGGACTGTGCGTAACTGCATGCGGTCCCGAGAAGAGGGCAATCGACCTCGAGTCCAAGGACGAGCTCATCAAGGTCAAGGTCGGAACGGCAATCCTCGCTACCGGCTACGACATCTTCCCCATCGAGAAGAAAGAGGAATGGGGATACAAACGGTACGAGAATGTCATCACGAGTCTCGAATTCGAGCGGCTCATCTGCGCTTCCGGTCCGACCGGCGGCCACCTTATCCGCCCAAGCGATGGTGAGACGCCAAAACGCGTGGCCTTTGTGCTCTGCGCAGGGTCGCGTGACAACACCGGTATCGGCAAACCGTACTGTTCCCGGTTCTGCTGCATGTACTCCTTAAAGCACGCGCACCAGATCACCGAGAAGATCCCCGGATGCATACCCTATATCTTCTACATGGATATCCGGTCATTCGGGAAAGCCTACGAGGAGTTCTACTACCGCATCCAGGACGAAGGAGCAAAGTTCATCCGCGGGCGCGTGGCAAACATCCTCGAAGACCCCAAGACCAAGAACCTGCATGTCTATGCAGATGACACGCTGCTTGACCGCCCGGTCGACATGGAAGTCGATATTGTCGTGCTTGCAGCAGCAATCCAACCAGCGGCAGACACAGAAAGGACCCGGAGATTATTCGGTGTTTCCTGTACCGGCGACGGCTGGCTCCAGGAAGCCCACCCGAAACTTAACCCGTGCGGAACTACCACGGCCGGTGTCTTTTTGGCCGGTGTCTGTCAGGGCCCGAAGGATATCCCGGACACGGTAGCATCTGCAGAAGGTGCGGCATCGGCAGCAAGTATCCCAATCCACATGGGACAGGTCGAACTCGAGCCGTACTTCGCATCCTGTATTGAAGAGAAGTGCGCAGGCTGCGGCATGTGCGTCAACCTTTGTCCCTACAGCGCCCTTTCCCTCGTGGAAAAAGACGGGAGGACTGTTATGCAGGTCACGGAAGCCAAGTGCAAAGGCTGCGGTACCTGCGGTGGGTTCTGCCCCGGTGGTGCCATCTGGATGAACCACTTTGCAACCCCGCAGATCGTTGCACAGATCGATGCGTTCCTGCTCGGAGGTGAGCAGTAAATGTCAGCACCTGGCGACTTTAAAATCCCAGAAAGAGGCCCCGGATTCTGGCAGCCCAAGATCCTCGGCATGGTCTGCAACTGGTGTTCCTACGCAGGAGCCGACCTTGCGGGTGGCGGCCGTATCCAGTACCCCCCGGATGTCAGGATTATCCGTGTCATGTGCACCGGTCGTTTCGACTCCCTCTTCGTCCTCAAGGCATTTGCCGACGGGGCGGATGGCGTCCTCGTCTCCGGGTGTCACTTCGGTGACTGCCACTACCTTGAGGGCAATTACAAGGGAGCAAAACGGATGTTCATGGTAAAACGGCTCATGAAGAGCATCGGCCTTGACGACCGCCGGTTCCGGATGACGTTTGTCTCTGCATCGGAAGGTGCGAAATGGGCAAGCGTCATTACCGACGTTGTAAAAACCATCAATGAACTCGGGCCAAGCCCGCTTGCGAAAAATAATGAATAAACCCTCACGATCCTTTGCCAGGATCCTGTCAGAACCCAATATTTTTTATAAAGGGCGCATAGGAAAGTAAGTAATTTTTTAAATTAAGTATGTACCTTTGCAATACTTTTTTTTAAATTCGTCATACTGCGTAAAACAAAAAAAGGGCAGATATATGTAATATTTGAACATTGCTTCACTTTTATGTAATATTTTTTGAGTTCTATAAAAGAGAGTTCCGAGATAAAATCGGAACGCTTATAAGGGGAAATTGGGAATTATTCAATGTCCCAATCTAGGGGACGTGCAATAGCGACTTTCATTCATTACCAGTGACTTCTGTTAGTGACCACCAGCGTTCAGTTCTCGTACGGTACAGCAATTAAAGTCAGTTTGGAGGAAATTACATGGCAAAATACAAAGATGCAATCGACCTCTACGACGATGAGGGTAAGCTCTTAAAGAGCAACGTCACCATTGACAAGATCAGTCCGCTGACCAACAAGGGTGCACTCGAACTCATCGACCTCACCAAGAGGACCGTGGCAGTCAACCTCGGCGGTATTGAGGACGCACTCAAGACCGGTAAGATGGGCGGCAAGTCGAACCAGATCCTCGGCCGCAGCATGAGCTGCAGCTGTGTCAAGGACTGCGACGCAATCGCAGCCAAGATCAAGAGCATGGTCCAGGTAGCCGAAGGCGACAACACCAAGATCACCAAGGTCGCCGGCGGCAAGATGCTCCTTGTCGAGGTTCCGTCAGCACGGCTTAACGCAGCAGCAACCTACGATGCAACATCCACATCCGTTGCAGCAGCGACTACCTACGCTCTGATCGAGCAGTACAAGGTCGGCATGTTCGACGGTTCCTACATCAAGGGAGCAGTCTGGGGAACCTACCCGCAGACAATGGACATGCAGGGCGGCAACGTCGTCTCGATCCTGTCCATCCCGCAGAACAACGAAGGCCTCGGCTATGCACTCCGTAACATCCCGGCCAACCACGCGGTCATGATGACCCACCGGAATGCAATTCAGGGTGCAGCACTCTCGGCCACCTTCGAGCAGGCCGGAGAGTTCGAGATGGGTTCCGCAATCGGCCCGTTCGAACGCGCCCAGCTCCTGCTTTACGGGTACCAGGGCCTGAATGCAAACAACATCGTCTACGACCTCGTCAAGAAGAACGGCAAGACCGGCACTGTCGGTACTGTCGTGCAGAGCCTCGTCGAGCGTGCCATTGAGGACAAGGTCATCAAGGCAGGCAAGAAGGGCAAGAGCG
>CAYVTY010000030.1:0-25913 GCA_964454995.1 uncultured Methanoregula sp. | reverse complement strand
TCGCGTATGATATCGTCAACTCGCTTTTTTCCCAGGTAAAAAACAACAGGAAAAATGCAGCCGGTGAAACGCCCGATGCCCGCTTTATGCTCACAAAAGACTGCATCGTCTTCGATCACCGGGACCGGCGGTTGTTCATCTTTTCAAGCCCGTTTTTGACCTACGATACAGACCCGTCTGCCGAATACCGGCGCTGTGCTGCACATATCGAGGCACTGGGAAAGCAGATCGCCACGATCGCAGAAAAACCGCCGGCATCACCCATCTCCCCAAAAGTGAGCCCACAAAAGCCGCTGGAGATTTCGGACAACACGGACAGGGAAGAATTCACGCGTGCGGTCGAAACAATAAAAGAGCATATTGTGGCCGGGGATATCTTCCAGGCCGTGCTCTCCCGGAGAATGGAGTGCGATGTGAGTGCTGACCCGTTCCCGATCTACACTGCACTGCGGGAGATCAACCCGAGCCCGTACATGTACTTCCTCGATTTCGGGGACGAGCAGGTAATCGGCGCAAGCCCCGAGATGCTTGTGCGGGTGGAGAAACGGCGCGTGACCACAGTACCGATTGCCGGCACCCGGCCCCGGGGACAGGATAAGAGCGAGGATAAACGGCTCGCGCAGGAACTGCTGATCGATAAAAAAGAGCGGGCCGAGCACACGATGCTTGTCGATCTTGCGAGGAACGATGTGGGAAGGGTCTGCAAGTTCGGGTCGGTCGATGTTACCGGGTTCATGGGTATCGAGAAATTCTCCCACGTCCAGCACATGGTCTCGACAGTCACCGGGACACTCATGGACCACCTTGACTGCTACGATGCGCTCAAGTCCTGCTTCCCGGCCGGGACAGTCTCAGGTGCACCAAAGATCCGGGCGATGCAGATCATCAGCGAGACAGAGCCGGACGCACGCGGGCTCTACGCAGGCGCAGTCGGATACATCGGCTTTGACCGGAACCTTGAGTTTGCCATTGCGATCCGGACCGTGAGCGTCAAAAACGGCCGGGCCTCCATCCAGGCCGGCGCCGGGATCGTAGCCGACTCAGTGCCCGAAAACGAATGGACCGAGACCGAGAACAAGGCCGCGGCGATGATGCGGGCAATCGAACTGGCGGGGGTCGTGCCATGAGCGTCCCGACCGTCCTTATCGTGGACTGCTACGATAGTTTCACCTTCAACCTGTACCAGCAGGTAGGAAAACTCGGTGCCCGGCCGGTTGTTGCGACCTGCGACACACCGCTTGCAGAACTCGAAAAAAACGGCTGCGACCGGATCATTCTCTCACCCGGGCCCGGAACTCCGGAGGACTCCGGGGTCTGCCTTGAAGTCCTCGATACGATGAGCAAAACGATCCCGACCCTTGGTGTCTGCCTCGGCCACCAGGCCATCTGTACCGCGTTTGGCGGCCGGGTCGTCCGGTCCGGGCACCTGATGCACGGCAAGACTTCGGAAATTACAAGCGATGGGAAAGGCGTGTATGAAGGCCTGCCCTCCCCGTTTACCGCCACCCGCTACCATTCGCTCGTGGCACAACGGGACACGCTCCCGCCGGAACTCGTGGTCACCGCAGAAAGTGTTGATGACGGTTTTGTGATGGGCGTCCGGCACACGAAATACCCGATTGAGGGCGTGCAGTTTCACCCGGAGAGTATTCTCTCGCACGATGGCGACGCGCTCATGAAAAATTTCCTGTTCGGACCGCGGAAGGTGGGGGCATGACCATGAAAGAGGCAATTGCCACCGTTATTGAGAATCGCAACCTTGACCCTGTCGAAGCAGAAGCAGTGATGGATGAGATCATGACCGGGCAGGCAACGCAGGCACAGATCGGAGGGTTCCTTGCCGGGCTCCGGATGAAAGGCGAGACCCCGGAAGAGATCGCCGCGTTTGCACGGGTGATGCGGGCACACGCGGTTCGGGTCAGCCCGAACGTCTCCGGGACGCTCGTTGATACCTGCGGGACCGGGGGCGATGGCTCACAGACATTCAACATCAGCACTGCCGCCGCTTTTGTCGCCGCAGGAGCCGGTGTCCCGATTGTCAAGCACGGCAACCGGGGGGTGAGCAGCAGGTGCGGATCGGCCGATGTACTCGGGGCGCTTGGCGTCAACATCGGGATTCCTCCCGAGACCCAGGCAAAAATTATCCAGGATACCGGCATCGTCTTTCTCTTTGCGCCCAGCCACCACCCGGCCATGAAGCACGTGATGGCCGCACGTCATGACCTCGGTTGCCGGACGGTCTTTAACCTCCTCGGCCCGCTCGCAAACCCGGCCGGGGCAGATGCACAGGTGCTCGGAGTCTACGCGGAAAATCTCACCGGGACCATCGCGGAAGTGCTGCACCTGCTTGGGGTTTCCCGGGCGATGGTCGTGCACGGCAGCGGGCTTGACGAGATCACAACCACGGGTAAAACAACCGTCACGGAACTTGACGGTGGCAGGATGATAAAGTATACCATTTCACCGGAACAGTTCGGGCTTGCCCGGGCCACACGGACCGATATCCGGGGCGGCAACCCGGAGGAGAACGCACACATCGTCCGTGCCGTTCTTGCCGGGAAAAAGGGGGCCGCACGCGATGTCGTGCTCATGAACGCCGGTGCCGCCATTTACGTGGGCGGCCGGGCCGGGACACTCGCTGATGGAATCCGGCTCGCAGCCGGGTCCATCGATTCCGGGAAAGCGCAGGAAAAACTGGATGCGCTGATTAATGCAACACGGGGTGCAGCATGATCCTCGACCAGATTATTGAACGGACAAAAAAACGGGTGGAGAAACTCCCCTTCACTTTCCCGGAGCCGGACGGTTTCCGGCATGCAAGCCTTGAAGTGGCAATCCGTTCGGCACAGAAAAAGAACCCGGTGATCGCCGAGATCAAGTGCGCTTCGCCATCCGGAGGAGTTATCCGCAGGAACGTGGACATGGCAATGATGGCCGGCGTTCTTGCGGATGGCGGGTGTGTCGGGATCTCCGTTCTTACCGAGCCGTACTTCTTTGGCGGGTCGGGCGCGGATATTGCCCGGGTCAAGAAAGCGGTCAGCGTGCCGGTGCTGCGGAAGGATTTTGTTATCGACATGCGCCAGATTGCTGAAACAAAGGCGCTCGGGGCGGACGCGGTGCTCCTCATCGCAGGCGTCCTTGGCGACCGGCTCCCGGCATTTGTCGATGCCGTTTACGGTGTCGGCCTTGAGCCGCTCGTGGAAGTGAGGAACGCTCATGAGATCGAGTGCGTCCTCTCGACGCGTGCGCAGCTCGTCGGGATCAACAACCGGGACCTGATGACCATGACCATCGACCGGTCCACGACCCGGAACCTTTCGGAAAAATTACGGGCCAATAAACGGCTGGTCGTATCTGAGAGCGGGATGCGTTCCGCTGACGATATCCGGGAGATGCGGCCGTACTGCGATGCGTTCTTGATCGGTTCTTCTCTCATGGCCCACCAGACGCCCGGAAAAAAACTGGAGGAATTCGTGTGCGCGTAAAGATCTGCGGGATCACCCGCGTTGAAGATGCAGCGTTCGCGGAACATGCCGGGACCGACGCGATCGGGGTCGTCATGTTCTCACCGACCTCGCGCCGCTCGGTCCCGGAGCCCCGGGCTCGGGAAATTTTTGGTGCGCTCGGGCCGTTTGTGACCCGGGTCATTGTCACGCACACGAAATCAGAAGACGATCTTAAAAAGATCCTTGCACTCCGGCCGGATGCGATCCAGATCTCGCACCCGTTTGTCTTTGAATCCGACCCGGGCGTCCGGGTGCTCCGGGTGATCGGGAGGGGGGACAACGTTCCCACTGTCTGCAACGCGGTGATCGTGGACGAGAGCATGGGGGCGGGCAAAAAGTTTGACCGGGACTTCGCCCGAGAAGTAGTAAAAACATCAGCAGTGCCGGTCATTTTAGCCGGCGGGCTGACCCCGGAGAACGTGGGGGATGCAATCCGGGAGGTCCGGCCCTACGCGGTCGATGTCGCAAGCGGCGTCGAGACAACACCGGGAATAAAAGATCACCATAAAATTGCGGCTTTCATTGCCGCTGCACAGGAGGTACCATGACAGTGAAAGGACGGTTCGGGAAGTACGGCGGGCAGTATGTCCCGGAAACCCTGATGAACGCATTGATCGAACTCGAAGACGCGTACGCGAAAGCAACGCGCGATCCGGCATTCGGGCGTGAGCTTGCCGCGTACCAGTCGGAATATGCGGGGCGCCCGACGCCGCTTACGTTCTGCGAAAATATGTCACGGGACCTCGGCTTCAAAGTCTACCTGAAGCGCGAAGACCTCGTGCACGGCGGTTCACACAAGCTCAATAACACGCTCGGGCAGGCACTCCTTGCAAAGCGGATGGGAAAGAAACGGCTTATCGCCGAGACCGGTGCAGGCCAGCACGGGGTTGCGACCGCGATTGCCGGGGCAGCGCTCGGCTTTAAGGTCGAGGTCTTCATGGGCGAAGTTGATACAAAACGGCAGGCACTCAACGTTTTCCGCATGGAACTGATGGGCGCGACCGTCCACTCGGTGACCTGCGGGACAAAGACGCTCAAGGACGCGACAAACGAAGCGCTCCGCGACTGGGTAGCAAACGTGAACGATACGCATTACCTGATCGGGTCGGTCGTCGGCCCGCACCCGTTCCCCTCAATAGTCCGTGATTTTCAGTCAGTGATCGGACGCGAGGCCCGCGAACAGATCCAGCGAAAGGAAAAAAAGATGCCGGATGCGATTGTCGCATGCGTAGGCGGCGGATCGAACGCGATCGGGATCTTCCACCCGTTCCTTGCCGATGACGTGGAACTGATCGGCATCGAAGCGGCGGGAAAAGGTATCGAGACGGGCGAACACTCCGCAACGCTCTGTGCCGGGAACCCCGGTGTGCTGCACGGCACGCTCTCGTACCTGTTGCAGGACAAAGATGGCCAGATACTTCCCACACATAGCGTTGCGGCCGGCCTCGATTACCCGGGGGTCGGTCCCGAGCATGCGATGCTTAAGGACTCCCATCGGGTTACCTACGAAGCAGTGCAGGACCCTGACGTGCTGGACGCGTTCCGGTACCTCTCGCGGACGGAAGGGATCATCCCCGCACTCGAATCTTCGCATGCGGTCGCGTATGTCCTGAAAAACGCGGACCGTTTTGATAAGGGCGATGTCGTGATCATCAACCTGTCTGGACGGGGCGACAAGGATGTTGCAGGAATTGCACCGGCTCCGGAGGCGGCATGATGGGACGCATTGAATCCGTGTTTGAGAAAAAAGGCGCGACCGCATTCATCGGATTTGCCGTTGCCGGGGATCCTGACAAGGAGAACTCGATCCAGATCGCAAAGGCACTCATTGATGGTGGGACCGATATCCTCGAATTCGGCGTGCCGTTCTCGGACCCGGTCGCGGACGGCCCAACCATCCAGCGGGCGGATGACCGGGCGCTTGCCGCCGGTACCACGCCAGATACGATCTTTGCGATTGTCCGGGAAGTCCGGACGTATTCCGAAGTCCCGATCGTCTTCCTCACGTATTACAACACGATCTACCGACGGGGGATCGACCGGTTCTATCGCGAGGCGCACGAGGCCGGCGTGGACGGCATCCTTGTGGCCGACATGCCGGTCGAAGAATCCGATGAAGTTGTTATGATCGCACAGAAGTACGAGATCGACCCGATCTTCCTTGTCACGCAAACGACATCAGCGGAACGCATGGACACGATCGTGAGCCGGGCACGCGGGTACCTGTACCTCGTCTCGGTTCTCGGGGTCACGGGGGCACGCAAGACCGTTTCACCGGATGCAATCGAACTCCTCCACCGGGTCCGCATGCACACGGATCTCCCGCTTGCCATAGGGTTTGGGATCTCGACGCCCGCACATGTGAAGACCTGCCGGGACGCCGGAGCCGACGGCGTGATTGTCGGGAGCGCAATTGTGGACATTGTGGAGAAGAATCTCCGCGATCCCGCTGCAATGGAAAAAGCACTCAGGCAGTATGTTACCGTCATGAAAAAGACGGCAGGAACCTGACCCGCGACACGGTCACGGACAAAAATCAGTCCAATCTTTTTTTAAGAGGGGCCGGTAAAAAACTATCCGGTTAATAGTATGTCAAGAACCAATGTATTTCTCATTCTGGGTCTCTGTCTCGTCGCCGGCATCATATGTGCCGGGTGTACCCAGCAGCCTGCACAGGTATCGGCAACCACCACACCTGCACCGCAGGCAACCGTATCGGGTCAGTCAATCATGGCAAACCCTGCATCAGTCAACTGCGGGAATATCGGCGGCACCACCGAGATCAAGACAAACGCTGACGGGAGCCAGTACGGCATGTGCACATTTTCCAACGGTACCACCTGCGAAGAGTGGGCGCTGTTCAGGGGAGAGGGATGTCAGGCCGGTGCTGAGGTAAACCAGACCGGCATGGCAAACCCGGCGTCAGTCAACTGTGTTAATGTCGGGGGAACCCTTGAGATCAAGGACAGTGCAGCCGGCCAGTACGGCATGTGCACGTTTAGTAACGGCACCTCCTGCGAAGAGTGGGCACTGTTCCGGGGCGAAGGCTGCAAGGCCACAAACGTGACTGCATAAACAGACTAAAATTCTTTTTTTCAGAAACTTTTTCGGTATAAGATTAATAGACACGTCCCTGAATCTTCCGGATCCTGTAGCAAATGTAAAGAGCGTGGTGTACCTGTCATTAACCAGAGCCCCGGCATCCCGTAAGGGAGCATCCCCGGTGGAGGACACGATAAATTATACCCATGAAGCCGGCAAACAACATCATCATGCAGGCAGAGATCCCCCGGGTCGTGATCGCCGGCACACACAGCGGTTGTGGCAAGACCACGATCGCAAGCGGACTGATGGCCGCTCTTGTGGCACGCGGATGTGTTGTCCAGCCGTACAAGACCGGCCCGGACTTCATCGACCCCTCCCACCACACGCTCATCTGCGGCCGACCGTCCCGCAACCTTGATTTCTGCATGATGGGGGAGACCGGGATCCGCCGGACGTTTGCCGATGCTTCCGCCGGCGCGGATATTGCGGTGATCGAAGGGGCGATGGGCCTCTTTGACGGGAGGGAGGGTTCAGATACCGCAAGCGCCGCACACGTGGCAAGGATCCTCAAAGCACCTGTTATCCTTGTCGTCGATGTGCACGCGGTCTCGCGCAGCATCCACGCGGTGGTAAAAGGATTCAGGGACTTCGATCCCCGGGTGAAGATCGCCGGGATCATCTACAACCGGATCGGGAGTGACCGGCACCGGCAGATGATCGCGGAGGAGGAATTTGTCCCGGCTCTCGGCTGGGTGCCCCGGCAACCGGAGAGCGAGGTAAAGAGCCGTCACCTTGGCCTCGTGATGGCGTCTGAATCGCCGGCGATGAAGACCTATGGCCGGGTGATCGCCGAAACATGCGACCTCGACAGTATCCTCGATCTCGCCCGGGCAGCCCCGCCGCTCAATGTTCCGGCGCCTGTCGCACAAAAAACTCCTGCGGTCCGGCACCGACCGGTCATAGGGGTCGCACGTGACGATGCGTTCTGTTTCTATTACCAGGACAACCTCGACCGGCTCGCCCGGGCCGGTGCGGAGGTACTCCCCTTCTCGCCACTTTCGGATACCCTCCCCAATATGGATGCAATCTATATCGGAGGGGGATACCCCGAACTGTACGCGGACGCGCTCGAACGCTCGCGGTGCCGGGGGGTAATCCGGGATCGGGCGGAAGGCGGCATGCCGGTCTATGGCGAGTGCGGCGGGCTCATGTACCTCTGCGGCTCGCTTGACACGGACGGCCGGACATATACGATGGCAGATATCCTCCCCGGCCGGGCGGTCATGACAAAAAAACTCCAGGCGCTCGGGTACGTGAAGGGCGCGTTCGGGAACCCATCATGCCTCTGGACAGGATCCGTCGCGATCCGGGGCCACGAGTTCCATTACTCCCGGGTCGAGTGCGGCAGCGATGCACGCTTTGCGATCCGGCTCTCGCATGGAGCCGGCATCAGTGGGGGTAACGATGGCCTCGTGGAGCATGCAACTCTCGGGGCATACACCCACGCATATTTCACCGATGCGTTCTGCAAAAAATTCGTAGCGGCTGCGGCAGCGTTCAGGAAAACCGGGGGACGGAGGTAAGCGATGGCGAGAGATTCACTCTCTCCCTGTGCGGCCGACGCACTCTCGGGCATCCGGCAGCTCACGGTCGCAGGAAAACAGGTCGGCATCACCAGCCTTGATGCAGCCTTTGCAGCCGTTCAGGCCCGGGGGCTTGTCGGGGATGCAAAGATCAGTGCGGAACTCATCCGCCGTCTCCGTGAGAGCAATTACATCCCGCCGGCCTTTGTGGACGAGTACGCCGCAGCGGTGCTGGCCGAGTACAAAAAGGCCGTAACAAAATAATTACTCTACGAATTTTTTCCCGGTATCGGTGAGCGAATAAATGATCCAATTCCCCCGGCACTCGCCTTCGATAAGCCCGCTTTCTCTGAGGACCGTGAGATGGTAGGAAAGTTTTGAATCGGCAATCCGCATGAAGCGGTTGATGACGCAGACGCAGAGCGGCTGGTCGCGGAGAAGGTAGAGGATCGTGAGCCGCAGGGGGTCGGAGAGAGCATGGTACCGCCGGCTCATTTCAACCAGCTCGTCATCATCGGGAACCTCCCGCGAGAGCGCCTCTTCCCCGCCAAGGCGCTCGATCGTTTCAAGCCCGATATCGGATGTTGCCGCCCGTTTCTTATTGCGGGGTTTTCCCGTACCGCAGCAGGATGTACCGGAGGATTTCATTTCAAAATATTATGAAATGCCAACACATATATCATTGACCCGCAGATAATGTTTCAATAAAATTTGAAATGCCGTGAACAAAATGACACCACACTCCCCCGGACCCGACACGGTTGCGCTGATCGGCACGGATCGTTCTGCTGAAACCCTCGCTTGGAATCCGCACATAAAATTTGCCGGCGTTGCACTGCGCCACCTTGTCACCGGCAGCGACACCGGGGGCGTTTTGAGTCTCCACCATGTCCGCATCGATCCGGGCTGTGCCATCGGCGACCACACTCACCCGGGCATGGTCGAGATCCACGAGGTCATCGCAGGAGACGGGACCTGCACGGTCGGAACAAAAGAGATCCGGTACGTCCCAGGAAAACTCGGGGTCATGCCGGCCGACACCGTGCACCGGGTTGTTGCAGGAGACCACGGGATGCTGTTGCTCGCCTCATTTTCTCCGGCACTCCTGTAAGAAATGTTTGAGGAAAAGAACCATGGTACAATCTGAAAAATCCTGCTGTGGGAATGCAGCGCGGGAACCGGCTGCCGCATGCTGCTGCTCCGGAACTTCCGGCCCAATACCAGCACCGGCGATCCGCACCACCAACTCCGTTATCACCGGAAAAGACCGTTGGGATCACTTCCTTGCCCGGTGGGGTGTCAACCGTATGGGCCGGATCGTTTTGCCGGGCCTGCACCGGATTGGCAACCCTACAAACGACTCACCGGTTTTCGCATCCGCGAACTACACACTCAGTTTCGATGCGCTCCGCTCGGCGCTTGCCGGCATTGATGCATGGATCCTTGTCCTCGATACAAAAGGCATCAATGTCTGGTGTGCTGCCGGGAAAGGCACGTTCGGCACGGACGAACTGGTCCGGCGCATTCAGGTCACCGGGCTTTTCAAAGTGGTTTCGCACCGCAGGATCATCCTCCCCCTGTTAGGGGCACCCGGGGTTTCGGCGCACGAAGTCACCCGCAGGTCCGGTTTCTCGGTCGAGTACGGCCCGGTCCGGGCCCGGGATCTCCCGGCATATCTCACCACCTATACAGCAACAACAGAAATGCGGACCGTCCGCTTCCCACTTGCCGACCGGCTCGTCCTCTGCCCCATGGAACTGGTGCACGCACTCCTGCCCATGATTGCAGTCGCAGTCGTGCTGTACTTCCTTGCCGGCCCGGTCGCGGGGCTGAGCGCCGTTGCGGCAGTACTCGCGGGAACCGTGCTCTTTCCCGCGCTGCTCCCGGTTATCCCGACGCATGACTTCTCCACGAAGGGATTTCTCCTCGGGGCCATTGTCGCAATCCCGTTTGCGGCCGCCTTCGCCCGGGCACCCGGTCTCTCCGGAATCTCACAGATCATCGCGGTGCTTGTCCCGTTCCTCATCATCCCGGCCGTTGTCGCGTACCTTGCCCTCAACTTCACGGGCTCGACCACGTTCACCTCACGGACAGGTGTGAAAAAAGAGATCTTCCGGTATGTCCCCGCAATGGCGCTCACGGCCAGTGCCGGGACGATCCTTGGGATTGTGCTTGGCATCCTTCGGCTCATGGGGATGGCCTGATGTTCGACAGTTACGCGGAAAACACGCTCCAGTATTTTCCGGAGAAATGCATCAACTGCCGGCGCTGCACGCAGGTCTGCCCCCACCGGGTCTTTGCCGAAGGAAAAGACCGGGCAGAGCTCGTTCATCCCCGGGACTGCATGGAGTGCGGAGCGTGTGCAAAGAACTGCCCGGCACAGGCAATCGAAGTCCAGAGCGGCGTCGGATGCGCATGGGCGATGATCGGGGCAGCACTCCGGGGAAAAGATATGGATACGGAGTGCAGCTGCGGGGGGCCGGAAGGGTCCTGCTGCGGTGGCGAAACACCGGAGGAAACGTGTTCGTGCGGAACGGAAAAGAGAGATCCGTGACGATATGTCTCGTGGCCTCGTGAACGTGGCGCTCTACCGCAAAGAGAAATAGTATAAAGTCGGCAGTCCATCATCAGAATGTTGAACATGAACAGGCCCCGCATTCTTTTTGTCTGCACCGCAAACGCGGCCCGCTCCCAGATGGCCGAAGGCTATCTGCGGGCAAAGTACGGTGACAGATACGAGGTATTCTCGGCCGGGTTCCGCCCCGCCGGCCGGGTGAGTATCCGTGCGATTGACGTGATGAAAGAGATCGGGATCGATATCTCCGGCCACCAGCCGAAGTCACTCGATACGTTTGCCGGTGTCACGCTCGACCTCGCGGTCACGCTCTGCGACAACGCCCATGCGGTCTGCCCGGTCGTTCCCTCGGCAAAAAAGACGATCCATTACAGCGTCCCCGACCCGCACCTGACGCCCGGCACCGATACGGAGATCCTCGACGGCTACCGGAGGGCCCGGGACATGATCGCCGCATGGATCGACCGGACATTCGGCATGGGGATACCGGGATAACAGCCCGCCCTCTTTTTTTGTACAAAACATTCATCATGCTCCGCTCCCACCATTGAACTATTCGGGGCGTGGCATCCATGACCGGAGCAAAAAAGAAGCAGGAGAACATCTACGCGGACTCGCTCGCGTTCCACGAAAAATATCACGGGAAGATCGAGGTCCACTCAAAGGTCCGGATCAAAAACCGGCACGACCTCTCGCTTGCTTATACCCCCGGCGTCGGGGCGGTCTCAAAGGAGATCGCAAAAGACAAGGAACTGGCCTGGAAGTACACGCTCAAAGCAAACACCATCGCGATCGTCTCGGACGGCTCCCGCGTCCTCTCGCTCGGGAACATCGGTGGCTATGCCGCGATCCCCGCCATGGAGGGAAAGGCGCTTCTCTTTAAGAAACTCGCCGGCATCGACGCATTTCCCATCTGTTTTGAGAAATACCACCCGGGCCTTGCCGAAGACATCAAGAATATCGCGCCGGTCTTTGGCGGGATCGCGCTCGAAGACATCGCGGCCCCCCGGTGCTTTGAGATCGAAGAGGCTTTGCAGGGCATCGGGATACCGGTGATGCACGACGACCAGCATGGGACTGCAGTGGTCGTGCTCGCGGCGCTCTTGAACGCCTGTCGGGTGACAAAAAAACGGTTCGAGGACTTAAACGTCGTCATCTGCGGGGCCGGGGCGGCCGGCTTTGCCATCACCCGCATGCTCCGGCACATCGGCTACGACCCCGGGCTTTTCCCGAGCGTGAACGATATCATCGTCTGCGACACGCAGGGGATCGTCCACCGGGACCGGGATGGGCTGTACGCGAACAAGTACAAGTTCATCATTGCCGACGAAACCAACCGGGGCTGCAGGACCGGCACCCTTTTTGATGCAATGGAGGGCGCAGATGTTTGCATCGGTGTTGCGGCGCCAGGGATCGTGACGCCGGCCATGATCCGGACCATGGCAGACGATCCGGTCGTCTTTGCGCTGGCAAGCCCGATCCCGGAGATCCTGCCAAAAGACGCATTCCTTGCCGGGGCGGCTGTGGTGGGCACGGCACGGAGCGATTTCCCCAACCAAATCAACTACGCACTCGCCTTCCCCGGCATCTTCCGGGGCGCACTTGACGTGTGTGCGACCCGGATCTCCGACGAAATGAAGTATGCTGCTGCCCACGCCCTCGCGAATTACGTGAAGCGCCCCCGGAAGGACTACATTCTGCCCAAGGTGCTCAACCGTAATGTGGTCAAAGCTGTTGCCGGGGCCGTGAGGGAGGCGGCGGTCGCCAGCGGATGCGCACGGGCATTCAAAGACGCACCCGACTGATCGCTAATCTGGTGGGATGCCATACATTTTTGATTTCGAGATAATCTCGTTTACAATGCAACCCCCATCTTGCGCCGCCAGTCCCCAAGGGGGACGGGATGCAATGCGATGCCTCGGCATTACCCGCACCACCTATAAAATCACTAATCTATGATTGCTCTCTTGGCTCGGGCCGGAGCACCCGGCAGACCTGCTCCATGAGCGCATGGTGGCGCCGGAGCTCGGTGCAGTACGTGCCGCTTCGGTCGCTTTTTTCAATCGGCACCCACGAGAGCCCGCAGTCCGTGTCCCAGAGCACGAGCCCTTCTGCCGGCGCCGGCTGGATCGGCCGGCTCACTGCCTCGTTGAGCAACAGCCGGATCCCGTCCGCGTCCTGCTCGCCAATGCCAACGGAAAAAAGTACCGCCGCCATGCACCGCACCTGGTGCCAGAGGAAACTTTCGGCCTTCACTTCGAGATACACAAACCGGCCTTCGTTCCCGATCCGGATTTCGAGGATCTTCCGCCACGGGTTCTTGTCGCCCACCCGGGCAAGGTTCGAGAAGTTGTGCTCGCCAAGGAACTGGGTAGCAGCCGCTTCCATTGCCTGTGGATCTTTGGGGGGGTCGGAATAGTAGTACCGGTACGTGCGCGACCGGGCATCGTACCGGGGGTGGAACGTCTCCCCGACTTCGGCGGAGGCCATGCACCAGAGATCAAGCGGGAGCTGCTGGTTGATCGCGCTCCGTGCACGGTCCGGGTACGACGTGGAGAATGCGATAACCTGCCCGCAGGCATGCACCCCGCGATCGGTCCGGCCGGCAGAGCAGAAACCCGCGGTCCGCCAGTCAGAAAAAAGGTCGAGACGCCGGCATGCGGCGATAAACTCGCCTTCGACCGTGCGGCTGGACTCCTGCTGCTGGGAGCCATAGAACCGGGTGCCGAGGTACGAGACCCGGAATGCAAGCCTTACCGGACGCGGAACCGCCGGGTCAGCCGTTTGATTTTTCTCCATGTGTTGTTCAGCGACTGGCGGGTGTAGGTGCGCAGGGGCGTCTTTCTCCCGCCGCAGGAAACCCGCCCCGTCCGGATGGCTGTAAAGATAGCCTGCATATCCGGCTCTGCTTCGACAAACGTCCTCCCGTAACCCACGAAACGTACGTTGTGCGCATCGCTTCCTCCGACACAGGGCTTCTCCAGTCTTTGTGCGATCCGCCCTGCCTTCCGGTTGGCCGAACCGACGATGTACCGGCTGTTGAAAGCCTCGACTGCATCCACGATGGTCATCGCAGCCCGTATCCTCCGGGCGACTCCGTGCCGCCACATGTGGTACGGGTGGGGGAGGATCACGAGCGCCCCCATGCGCCGGGCGATCCTGACCGTCTCGCGCACATCGAGCCCTGCAGGAATGATCTCGGTCACGCCCAGCACCAGCAGGTGCCCCTGCAGGGTTGAGACCTCGATCCCGGGGATCACAAGCACCGACGTCTGGATCGTGAGCGCCCGTTTTGCACCGTCGACGCAGTCGTGATCGGTGATCGCGATCGCATCGAGCCCGACCATCTCGGCCTGCCGGAGGATCTCCTCCACACTGCTCTCACCGTCTTTGGAAAAATTGGTATGCACGTGCAGATCGCAGGTCAGCATCTGATCATAGTGTTTTTATCTCTCAGGTATTAAGGAAACTTATGCGCAT
Source organism: uncultured Methanoregula sp. (assembly GCA_964454995.1). Lineage (GTDB taxonomy): Archaea > Halobacteriota > Methanomicrobia > Methanomicrobiales > Methanospirillaceae > Methanoregula. The sequence continues at coordinate 11,724 of CAYVTY010000030.1, read as the reverse complement.
CCTCCTCCCCACCGGTGCGGCAACCGCAGAAACGGTCCGCCGGGCAGCGACCGGCTTCGACGCCGATGTGGTGGTGACAGGAAAGATCGCCTCGTTTCTTACACCCCGGGCACTCCGCGAGCTCGTCCAGGAAAGCGCGTACGATGCCGTCGTCGTTTCGGGGATGTGTACCGTCTCCTTTGAGCAGGTGGAGCGCGAGACAGGGGTGCCGGTGTACCGGGGGCCCCGACACGCAGCGGATCTGGCAGGGATTCTCCCGCTGGTCGGGAAGGTCCCGCTCTCGCGCACAGTTCCTGCGGAAGATTTCCTTGCGGCAGGAAAAGCAAAAGATGCGATGGCCCGTGTCATTTCAGCGGAGAAAAATGCAGAACCGGAGTTTGTGATCCGGGGCACGAAGATCGGCGGGAATTCCCGGATGAAAGTGCTCGCCGAGATCATGGATGCCCACCGCGTGGAGGATGTCGCGGGCCGCGTGGAACTGTATTTTTCCCGCGGTGCCGACATCGTCGATCTCGGGTTTGGCTTCGATGCAACGCCGGCCGATGTGAAACGGGTGTTCTCTGAACTGGAGGAGATCGATAGCCCTCTCGCGGTGGACACGCAGGACCCTGACCTGATCCGGGCGGCACTCTTCCGGGCCGACCTCGTGCTCTCACTCCAGGAAATCAATATCGCGACGGTGGGAAAGGATGTGGCCCGGGCCGGGGTGGCGGCGGTCGTCGTGTCTGGCACAAAAACACTCAGGGGAAACCTCACAAAGGCCCGTCAGGCCGGCATCAGCTGCATCATTGCCGATCCGCTCCTCCAGCCGGTCGGCTCGGGGCTGGTCACTTCGCTCCGGCAGTTCAGAGACTATGGCTGCCCGCTCTTCTTTGGCGCGGGAAACGTTGTCGAACTTCTCGATGCGGACACGGTCGGCGCAAACGCTCTCCTTGCCGGCATGGCACATGAAGTCGGGGCATCCGTGATCTTCTCAAGCGAGCACTCGGACAAGACCCGGGGCTCGATCCGGGAGATGCGCCGGGCGACGGAGATGATGGTGCTGGCCCGGGACCGGCCGTATCCGAAAGACCTCGGTATCGATCTGCTGGTGCTCAAAGAAAAACGGCGCCGTCGCGAACCGCCGCTCGAATATGAAACGGCAACGGTGGCAAAACCGATGCCGGACGAGATCACCTATGACCCGAAAGGCAACTTCCGGATCGGAATCGAAGGCAATCAGATCGTTGCGGTGATCAACGGGAAGGCGGTGAAAGGGAGTCGGTGGCAGGATGTGCACTTTACGCTGCTTTCAGAGGGGCATGTCTCGCTGCTCGATCATGCGGGATATCTTGGCCGGGAGCTTTACAAGGCGGAACTTGCGATTCGGTACGGCAGGAGCTTCGAGCAGGACGGGGAGTTTTAAGAGGGGCCAAATCGGAAAAATAAAAAAAAATTGGCGCGAATGTTGGAAACAAGCAAACACGATCCGCAGGATCAGCTGGCTACCATCGTAAATCATAAGGCATTGTTCGGTACCAAGATCAGTAACCACGTACTTTTTTTGGCCGCGAAATTTATTTTGCCGGAAAATTTTTGGTATGAAATTTTAAAATTGCAAAAAATTTTGGACTGAAAGTTTTTCGGCCGTATTTTTTTCCGGTTTGAACATTGAAAATTTCAAAAAAGTTTTGGGCGAACGTTCGTACGGTCAGAATTTTTCCGGACCGAAATCCAAAATGCCGGAATATGTTTGGGGGAAGTGTATCCGAAGTGCTGTAAAAGAGAAAATGCTCTGTATCCAACCATGAATTGCAAACAAAGAGGATCAGGGAGGTGGTGAAATCACAAACGGGATTCGTCAGGAGTCTCTCAAAAATACGCCCGTAAAACCGTCCGATTCCTCTGCCCAAAATTCTGGGCCCATATATTCTCTTATTTGCTAAAATACGCCCAAATTGAGCCCCATATAATGCCTTTTACAGCCTCATATTCGCGTTCTGGCAGCGATCGTTTTCCCCCTCAACAGAAACACGATCGCATCGGAGAAATGGCCTCAAAACGCGTTTATGAGGACGTTATATTTCGTCCGATTGGAAAAATAAGGCTGATTTGGGCTTATTTTTAAACGGAGCCCAAATTGGGCTTATTTTGGATCCGTAAAGGGGGAATCGGAGCCCGAATTGAGCCCGGATGAGAGGATCCCTCTATTGATGGATCGGGCCACCTGAGGGGTTCTTCGGGGAGCCTAAAAAACAGGAAGGGCCGTTTTTTCCTGGCGGATCTTTTAAAATAATCGCGTTCAACATCTCCTTCACTATTCCAATTCAATCAATATCCATGCCGGGTAATGCCGACAATTTCTAAATCATTACATCCCGAAGATGTACCAGAAATCAATCATCTCATTTTTTGAGTACTGACATAAATCGTGTACCGCTATGCAGACCACACCAGAGGATTCTATCAGGGTAGAAAACATCGTGGCTTCTGCAAAGGTGACCGATCACATTGACCTGTAGGCACTTACCTCAAAGATCAAGAATGCGGATTATACCAAGACACGATTCCCTGGCATCGTGCTACGCATGCAAAACCCCAAGATTGCTGCGCTCGTTTTTAGTTCGGGAAAGGTTGTGCTGACCGGTGCAAAGAATGTCGACAGCCTCACAAAAGGGCTTACGATTCTCGGGAACCAGCTCCGCAGTCTTGATGCTGACATTCCCGAAAAACTAATCTGTACGATCCAGAACATCGTCACCTCTGCCGATCTGGGGGCCGCGATCAACTTGAACACGATCGCGGTCCGGTTTAACCTTGACCGTGTCGAGTACGAACCCGAACAGTTCCCGGGCCTTGTGTGCCGACTCGAGAATCCCAAGGTCGTGGCACTACTCTTTTCTTCGGGAAAACTGATCATCACCGGTGGCAAGGAACTCGACGACTCCAAAAAAGATCTCATAAAAATAATCTCTGGTCTTCATGGGATCGGCTTGATGTGATGGATATGATGTCCCTGTCCTGATTTTGATCCATCCATTCAAACGCGAGAGCGAGTTATAAACTTAATCAACCAGTGCCGGATGTAATATCTCACTTACTTTTATGTCTTTCAATTCCATTCGCAATGGTGGATTCACTCAATTGGGGTTAAGCAAACTAAAAACCATCCCTCAACGTTTGCGGGATAGATGTCTATATGACATTTCTTGTTGCTACGATTCTTGATCAAGGGAGACGGTGAGACACGAAAAATTCAGCAGAATACCGGATCACTCCTTGAATTACGAGACGGGGTACAATGTGAGACCGGCGATTCAGTTGCAGTTCTATCAATTAAAAAAAGGAAGGATTGACTCAATGTCAGGTTTTCGTTAGAGCATGGATACAGTACCCAAGGGCGATGCCGACAATTCCATAAACGACCAGGATCACACCGACCCAGATGACCATCAGTGCGACACCGAAAACGGGGAAGACACAGATTAAAAGCCCGATGATAATCGAGAGGACACCCTGCAGAGCAAAGAGGCCACGGTGCACCATTTTCGGTTCGGCCGCCGCGAGGACCAACCCGATGAAACCTCCAATGAAAAGAGCAATACCGGCGACGAAGAAAATCACCATTCCCATGACAATGGGCTGGATGATCGTGACGATGCCAATGAAGAACCCGATAATTGCAAGCAGGGTGAGAAGCAGCGAGTCTTTCCAGCCGCCCTCTAAAAGGGCAGAGAGCATAAGGGCAGCAAACGAGAGCAAGATGATAAGAATCCCGATAAGTTCGACCAGCACGGTAGCGGATATGGTCGGGAAGAGTACGACAAGGAGTCCAAAGATCACCGAGAGCATTCCTATGAGGACAAGTGATCCCCACTTGACACCGGGAACATTTTCAACAGGTAGTGCATTCGTAACCATAGGTATCAATTAAAATGTTATCATATATAAATATTTTTTATATTGATTATACGCAGTTATTATAAATGTGGCTGTCCAACAAACACGATTGTGCCGTATGTTTCAATGAAGAGATGAGACAGCAAAAAGATCGAGGTATGTTTTCGCAGTGTGTAATCGGATTTTAAGATTCATTCACGAAGGCAAAGATGAACGCAATTTTCACGATCGGCAGTATGTCGCTTTGCAAGTTGGTACCACTTATCGTGGCTCAAAATGCCGTAGAAAAAGAGGGCATACCCGGTTCTGATAACTTCTCGGGACTTGGAATAATTCCTGCAAATCATTACGTTGTGAAAATTTGTGATTTTCCTAATTTTTTCCACAACATCTAGTTAATCTATCAGAACCGTCCTGGATGTTATTTGCCATCCGTCCGGAACCGCTATTCACTTTCCCAAAGAGCAGACTCCCGTGATGTGAGTTCGTGAACATCGGTGTCAGGCGATTTTACCTGTGCAAGGTTTTTCCGATGACCTGACACTATGGAAATTCGTCCCCGGGATCTGTTTGGGGGAGTTTCAGATCTCCCCTCCTTAGAATGGCATTGCAGTAACAAGGGATTCCTGATGTAACTTTTAATAGATGCGATGAGGGGGGTGAGAGGGTGAGGTGTACACCATGATCCTCATTTTTCCATCCAGTTATATCAATGCTGCATGTTTTTGGTTACGGATTCCGGGTCTGACGTTCCGTGTATCAGGTTTTCTCTCATTTTATCTGGGCCGCCTGTTGTTCTGGTACTGTCTGGTTTGCGGCCCAGTATACGGTTCGGATGAGGTGATGGATCGTGTTTTTGCTCGGGGATGCTTTGCTGATAAAACTAAATGCGCCATTCCGGTAAGCCTCTTCTTTAAGTTCGTGGGAATTTGCTGCGGTGAAGAGTATAAACGGAGTTGTGTTACCGCGGGAGTGCAATTCCCTGAGTAACATAATCCCGTTCATACCACCTGGCATGTCGTAGTCGGAAATGATTACATCTGCTGTGGACATGGACAACCATTCAAGTGCAGATTCCCCGGAATTGAGGAGATGTACCGTGAACGTCCCGATCCTTTCGCAGAATGCATCAATGATCGTGCAGGCATCCGTGTTGTCATCGATATACAAAAGGCGGATCATTGTGGCGCCTCACGAAATCTGAATGCAATTGCATTGAGTTTAAATGGGTAAACGCGAGCGCCGTACTGGAGATCGAGAGATGGTTGATGGTTCATAACGGCATCAGGATTGGTGCGGTACACAAGCCAGGCGGGTTTATCCGGATAACTCATCGACACAATTCATCCCCATAATTAATGCGGAGGACTTGTATATAATAATTTTCAATATTTATTATACACAATTATCGTAAATATGTCCGTCCGATAAACAAATCCCGTGTCCTTACTTTCGATTAAAAATATACTGTGCCATGAAAAAGGTCGAAACGGAAGTTTTCACTTCCATTCGTCAATTATTCAGATGGATCCCTGAATTCAGGGATACACTTAATCGTCATAATCGACCGGGATGTCGCCATATCTGGTGTACGACAACGGCAATTATCCCGGGACTTTTCATTAGACTGCCGTTCATTGAGATCTTTTGTATGCCTCCAAAAAAAGATCTAATGGAACATCCGCACTCCAGAAATCCCTAAATGCCCCTTCTAGTACCGCCAGATATCCCTTTAACGTGACTATGGAAACTTTGTGCGGGGATATCACAGTGATTGGCCCGAAGGTCTTTACGAATGCCTTTGGATCCTTAATCTCACATGCCCGCTAAAAAAAGGTTCACCAACTGTGGTGATACCACTCACCATCTACTGCGTTTTCCCCGATTGCTGATGCCGGGGCACTTGAAAAGTTCCAGTGGTGCGCTTCTCAAGTCTGGATATCTGATCCAAAAGTTCCTGTTCCCGGAGGGCAAATGCCGTCACATCAGTCATCGTGATATAGGTGCTGACAGTCTCTCCATGCCGGACCGAATTGATATGCCCGTATATACACCGCTTTTCGCCGTCCTTGCAGTGTATCCAGCTCTGGAAGGTAACCGGAGGTCCTGTACACGTCAAGGAGTCCTTTAAAAGTCCCATCACTTTCTGAAGTTCTTCGGGAGTTATGAGATCTTTGGGGTTCATCGTGAGCAGTTCCTCTGTGGAATACCCGCTGATTTCCGATAGACGCCTGTTGGAATAAACAAACTGCTCATTCTCAAGGATCATAAGTCCGTCCTGGATGTTCTCCGCCATCATCCTGAATCGCTGCTCGCTTTCAGAAAGAGCCGCACCTTTTGACACAAGTTCGGTGACATCAGTCATGATGAGAAAGTGGTACATGACGTTTTCATGCTGAAGACCAGTGATCCGGACATACACCTTCCGGTACACGCCGTCTTTTCTCCGGACGTTGGCCTGAAACTCAAAAAGGCCCTGCTGGGATTTATTACGAAGTTCGAGGATAGGCTTCAACAGGTCTCGGTCTTCCGGTGCGATGATGGTGAGAGGGTCCATCTCCCACAATTCTTCAAAAGAATATCCGGTAATTTCCGCAAAACGGTTGTTCACAAACGTGTTTTTGTCATTCTCAAGGATGAGCAGACCATCCTGAATATTCTCCGCCATCATCCGGAACCGCTCTTCCCGGTCCCGGAGTTCCCGTTCCCGCAGGATATCTTCGGTGACATCGGAAAGGATGATTGTAACTCCCCTTGCGCCATCGTCAAAGACGGTGGGGATGGATTTTTGTTTGAAGATGCGCTCGCCGGCCTCTTTTACCTGGAACGAGAGGGTGCTTTCTCCCTCCTCTGATGGCGTTGTTATGAGCGAATTGACAAGCTCATGCACATCTGCCCCGGGAGATTTAAGATAGGTGAGGTTTTTCCCGATCGCATCCTTTCGTGTGAGGTGCAGGAGATTAAGGAAATTATCATTGATATCTGCAATCCGGGACTCCTTGTCAAGAACCATGATCAGGTCCTTTGAATAACTGAGCACCGCCGAAAGCGGAACCCTCTGTGAGAGGGTGAAAACCTTTGCCATCCCGTATGTCCGCATGTCCACCTGCCCGGAGATCAGGAGAATATCGAGATAACGGCCCGTTGTGTTCTTGTTCTTCCTGAGTGCTTTTGCTATGTCGGTAACACTCATCCCTTCCGGGTTCTGCCTGAGAATGTTCTTTATGATGGCGAGTTCCTGCGGATAATTCTGCATCATGTGAAGCCGGTTTCCTATCTGGATTATATAGCCAAATCCATATTTATAATTGTTGTTAATTGCCAATGCGTATGGTAAATAAGAGAAACATTTATATAGAAAAAAAGATTAATAACTTCATACAGTAATTCCCAAAAAAAGAGGTAGATTATATGAATCCCGTATTTGGTAGTTTGTTAGATCAATGGAATAGTACGGTTATAGCGTACGTTCCCGGTATTGTGGGTGCACTTGTTGTTCTGCTTATCGGCTGGATTGTCGGCCGCCTTCTTGGCAGGGCAGTCCGTATCGTTCTTGACAAGATCAGCGAACAGCATATCGTGGAAGAAGGTGCCGATGTGGCATCGGTCCGCGGGTCGTTCAAGAACGCCGGGCTTACGGTTGGTTATGTCGGTGATATCGCAGTCCGCATTGTAGTATACCTGATTGCTATCCTTGCGGCAGTGAATATCCTGAATCTGAACTATCTCAGCCAACTGATGATGATGGTTGTCGAGTACATCCCGCATGTTGTGGCATTTGTGATCCTTTTCGTTGTGGGTTTCATCCTCATCGACGCGTTTATCGATTTCCTCAACCGGTACTACTCCAAAAAAGATGTCCAGTTCATCGGCCCTGTCCTGGTTCTGGTCAGGATCTTTTTGTATTTTGTAACGGCCATCCTTGCACTCTCCCAGCTGCAGCTTGATCTCACCATCATCTACACGTTCGTGACACCGATTGCATGGGGTATTGGTATCGGTCTTGGCGCCGCAATTGCGATCATCGTCGGCTTTGGACTTAGGAACCGCAGCGAAGCGATCATGGACAAGGTCATCGATTCGATCTCCAAGAAACAGCAGTAAATTATCATTTCACGTCAGAGAACCACATACGGTCATGGAAACGTGGATGGATGTCCGGGGCATTTTTGCTTACCGGACTCTCCTTTCATTTCCCTGATCATAATCTCTGCTGATTGCTCCCATCCTGAGGGAGCATGTTTGCTCCTGAAAATAAACCCGGCCTTGAGATGAAACCCTTTCTTTGACCCGGACGGAATGCAAACGAGATTACATACCCTGCCAGAATTTCGATCTTGGAGTGGATGATGAGATACCTAAATCGGCGATAATGGAGATCTTACAGTGAAGAAGACACGTGCGCAGTTTATCCTTCTCGTTATGATTGCGTTGATCATAATTCCTGTTGCTGCAGACAGCCAGAATACGACAAATTCAACGACGGTTCCGACACTTACGGAAACCAACCTGACAACGATAACAACGTATCCCGTAACTGCCACCACAACGGTGATACCGACAAATGCAGCATCCGAACAGGTAACAACGAACACCACGGTGTCAACCACAACGACTATAGTACCCACAGACACCTCGGTCACCCTGTCATCAACCGGGAATAACACCACGGTGTCAAATACAACCATACCAGCTATAGTACCTACAGGCACTTCGGCTGCCACGTCATCAACCGGGAATATTACTGTTGCATCTTCTCCGCTCGGCGCAAGCATTCTGATTGACGGGGTTCTCTATGGGAACACCCCGCAGAATGTTACCGGCATTTCAGCGGGAAATCATATTGTCAGGTTGACTATGAGCGGTTACTACGATTATGAGGGAACTGTTTATGTCGTTCCCGGTCAGGTTACTGATGTATTCGGGACGCTCCCTCCGTTAAGTGCATCCTCTTCCGGGTCATCATCGGGATCAACAGCTCAGGGAACCGCTACAACTGCCCCGGAAATTACCGTGCAGCCCACATCGACATCTTCAGGAGGGCTGCTGAATAATCCGACGATTGTTGCATCCATACTTGGGATCGTTGCAGCAAGCATTGGTGCAGTCGCTGCGATATTCCCGCATCTGTCGAAATTCAAAAAATGAAAACAGTCCGGGCAATGAACCGGACTTCCCGCGTGCGCTTGCATCGAAAGTGCCCGTGCCGGCGGTACCGGGTGGATCCGGCGTGGTGTGCGAAAACATTTGATACCCTGTTCTACCGGGGACTCATCGATAAGGCATGGAGGGAGATATCGTATGCATTTCCCATGGGGGAACCTCCAAAATAAGCCCGTAAAACCGTCCGATTCCCTTGCTTAAAGATTTGGTCATTTAAAAACCCCCGTTTGCTAAAATACGCCCAAATTGAGCCCCATATAATGGCCATAATCGGGTCATAGAGGCCCACCGGCAGCCTCTTTTTTCGAGATCGATCAAATGCCCGTTTCGCTTGAGATCGGCCCGTAAAACGCGTATACGTGAACCTTTTATTTCGTCCGTTTACCAAAATAAGGCTGATTTGGGCTTATTTTTAAACGGAGCCCAGATTGGGCCCCGATTGGATCCTGATAAGGGCATTCCGGGCTCAATACGGGCCCGAAATAGCGTAACCCTGATCAGGAGGACAAAGGTAATCGGACACGTCGGTTGCCGGCCCCACTCATTCGCATAAGGCGCCGGTCGGTCTGCTGATTCTGGTGATGGCGCGTCTTGCGGGTGTGCCGGGTATCGCAAGCGATCAGAAAACGATGATGAAGTGCAAAAGGAGTTCCGGAACAATCCCGGGATTCGAAAGTCCTGCCCCAGGCCACACCAATCTCTCAACCCTTTTATCCCAAAACCTCCCCATCACTATACATGACCACACAGATTCGCGCATCCCACATCCTCGTGACCAACGAGGACGATGCAAACAAGATCTTGAAAAGGATCAAAGACGGCGAGGACTTTGCCGCAGTCGCAAAGCGTTTCTCCTCCTGCCCATCGAAAAAGAGCGGCGGGGATCTCGGCTGGTTCGGCAAGGGACAGATGGTTCCCGAGTTCGAAGAGGCCGCATTTGCCGCTGAGCAGGGAGCAGTCATCGGCCCGGTAAAGACCCAGTTCGGGTACCATGTCATCAAGGTGACCGGGAAGAAATAACCCGGATCACGTGGCTGATGCACTACACAAATTACAAATTTTTTTCTCGGCATCAGTGTCGCGACTGCAATCATTTTTGCCCGGGGCGGCAGTCCCTGCCCTGCGATTCCCGCAAGAGAAGATCCGTGAACTTTTTTATTGGATGGTTTTCCCTTTTGTTTTCGCAGACCACGTGAGAATTTTCACGCGGATGCTGTGTGCGGCACCGCATACAGGGCACCCCCCATTCAGGGGATAATCCCGCGCGCCCTGACCAGTTCCCTGACGCAACAAGTCTTGCCGGCAGGGTCGCGGGGGACCGGGACCGTCGGGACACCTGGACCGGAAATGTGCAAAAATCGTTCATAACCGTACATAAACCCGTACTAAAAATGGTTCCGGAATAGTCCTGAAAAGAAATTGGCCGTCCCCGCTCGTCCCGAAAGGACACTACAAACTCCCTGTTTTTCACTTTGCCCGCAGGATAACCGCAACGGCGATACTGTTAACTCACGGGTATAATCATTGACGCATTTGTGAAAGTTATTGACCTCATGCGAGATTCTAATTTATAAATGACGGTTAAAAGAAGACTTCCCTATGACAACTGCTGGAAAAAGGCGGTTGCCCACAAAGAGGGAATATATCATGAAAACTACACGAAAAATTGGACTCATACCCGTGGTCCTGTTGTGTGCAGCCTTCGTTTTCGTACCTATGGTTGCCGCAGCGGGACCCGGCCAGGGTTCTAACCCGGGCAACCCGGGACAGGGAGGGTTCAGCCAGGGGCCTTCACAGGGAGGTTCCATGAACCAGGGGCAGGGAGGAAATCAGGGAGCCATGATGATGCCGGACAACGGACAGAACTCAAACGCCGGGTCGGATCAGAATCAGGGGAATATGACAGCACCCAACGGCCCGCCGGACAGAAATTTCGGAAACATGACGGACAACCTGACCATGCCCGGGCCGGGGAGCGGGGACATAACAGCAGGTAACATGACATTCAGGCACCAGTTCATGGGTAGTAATCAGACTGCCCCTGGCAACTGGACAGCACCAGATAATACCACAATGCCCTGGCCCGTTGAAGGAAATGTATCCATGTCCTACGGTAATCAGACCATGCCAAGATTCACTAACGAGAACGTGACACCCCCCCAGGCCCCATCAGATAACGGTACCATAAACGGACCCCAGAACCAGAACGGCAACAATGCCGGGGCGGGCACCCAGTTGGGACAGCAGCAGGGGATCAGCGCAAGTCAGACACAGAGCCAGGACCAGAAGGACAGCGACCTGATTGCGGCCTTCTTAAAATGGCTCAAAGGCCAGACCGGCACATAATACCCTTTAAAAAATCTTTTTTCCCCATGTGATATCAGAGGAAATTTTCCTGGATCTACAGGGGCTGTTCCTTATCCCGGTGTTTTGCGAGCCTTTTTTCTTATACGAGCACGAATGGATCGGTACAAGCGCCGGAACGCTTTTTAAAAAGTGAACCACCATGACCATCCGCGGGATCAAACAGGAACTTCTTTCGCTGCTGCTCGAACTGGGTAAAAACAGCCACCCGAACGAGTTTGCCGCACTCCTTAAAGAAGATGGAGGGGTGATAAGCGAACTCGACCTCCTTCCCGGGACAATTGCCGGGAGTTCGTCTGCTTCCATCTTCTTTGACAT
>CAYVTY010000029.1:0-27372 GCA_964454995.1 uncultured Methanoregula sp. | reverse complement strand
TACGCGAGTCCCTGGGAACCATACCAAGCTGCTATCACCTTTCCTTCTTACACGGGATCTCTTCTCATGAAATTTTAACCAACGAGCGAATGCTCTTGTTCTTGTCATTATTCGGACGTTTTTGTGAATACCGTCAGGTTCGCGACCTGCGTGACAGATTAATCCTGTAATTATCCCCTAATGGGAATCAGTGCCATGGACCGGTACATTTTCCTCGTTCTGCTTCGCCGGGCAGAAATTGCAGATGGAGAAAAACACCTCTTTTTCCCGGTCCCGGATCAGGCAGTAAAATGTCCCGTTCCGGTTCTCGACGGTAAAACTGCCCGGGAACGGCATCCCGACCGGATGGCCCGGGGAATCAAGCACAAACATTGTAAATGCGGCCATCAGGTAATAGAAGAGCCGGTGCTGCGGGGAGTAATGAAACGGGGTCCTCTCTGCATGTTCATCCCAGGTAAAGCAGCCCTCCGGGATCATCGCGCAGAACTTTCCGAACGTTTCGCGATCCCTTAGTGGTTCACCCGGCTGCCGGAATGCGCCTGACCGGTACATCGTGAGGAGCCGGTGATGCGCCCCGAAGATCTGCTCGTGGAAGAACGGGCGGACCCTGCTCCGGTAGGGTTCTGGAAGGCTGGCTACTTCCATGAAAAGACGGCCCCCGATAATCTGGAGATCGGCAAGCGTATACCGGCCGGTTTCTTCTGCGAGTGTCCTGCCCAGTTCACCCTTTCTTGTTGCCGCTGCGAGCTGGTGTGCTATGGCTGCGATCTCCTCTTTTTCCGGGTGGGTGGTGATATCACTGGCGGTCATTCTTAGTCATCGTCCGCGCTGGCGTAATTGTGTACCGTGTGAGCCGTCACCATATTATCCTGTTCGATCCGCCATCATCAGGTCTCACGTCAGCAACACATTGCATGTTTATTCCTGCCACCACTATCTTAACGATGAGAAGGGACACATTCCTTCATTGGTATGTCATTTCCCGGACGATCCCCTGCATACGCATGTACGGTGACAGTTCTGTTTCTTGCTGTGGCAATGCTTCTTATCGGGTCACCTTCCATGGCAGCGCTGGTGATCACGAACGTGTCGTTCTCTCCTGTCCCGCCGCTCATGGGGGGAGACGAACAGCATGCTGTGACGACGATCGCCATTATCCCCGCAGGTGCCACGACCTTCTCCCGGACCCACATGCTCCAGATGCAGACTTCCCTCGCACATGCCCGGTGGAACATTCAAGTTATTATCGATGGCGTTCCCGCGGCACAACAGTCAGCATCCGGTACAGGCGCATTTGTCAACGGGTATCTTCTCTCGTACCCGACCACAAGCGACGTCTCGCTGACGGTGGCCCTCGATGGGACCGTTCCCTCCGGGACAGATCCAAACGTGACAATCCTTCAGGTGACAGAACTCGACACGTCTAATCAGCCGGTCCCGGGTAGCAGTCTTACAGTTATTGCCCTGCTTATCTCACCGTCACACGGTGCTGCCGCCACCCCGGAGGGTACGGTTGCAGTACCTGTGGCGGCGATCCCTGCACCCACGCGGGCCGGCACCTTCCCGGCCGACGGTCTGGTTGCATCTGTTGTCGCGATAGTGGGATACGGGTATACCCGGTCACGGCGATAACTCCGGCGATCACCCCGTTTATGGGGTTCTCTATGCCACTGCCACCCGGTGCCGGCTCCTGACCGCCGCTGCGCAGACTCCCCCGAGTGCGAGGCAGGCGCCGATCACCACCAGCCCTGCATTGGTGCTTCCGGTCACCTGCGTTAAGTATCCAACAAGCGTTGGCCCGATGAAGCCACCGGCATTGCCGATGGAGTTGATGACGGCAATGCCGGCTGCCGCAGACATCTCTGCGAGGAAGATGGAGGGCAGTATGCCAGCGCCGTTCCCCCGTACTGTATGAGTGTTTCGACCAGACGATCATCGCCACGCCCGCACAGGCATAGGGGACGATCATGACAAGCCCGATGGACGTGTTGGAAAGGCCGGCATTCAGCGAGCGGATGACCTGGGGCATCCAGAACCCGAGCCCGTACAGGGCGATCACCAGCATGCAGTAGACGAGGGCAAGGTGCCAGACCCTCCGGTCCGCGATTACCGAACGAAGGCCGGTATGTCCTCCCAGTTTCTGCCGTTGTTCACGTACAGCCGTGTGTCCTCCCGCCCATTATGCCTTCTGAAAAGAGATCTGCCTCCCTTCTCCCACCCCGGTGCACTCTGCGAAACAGGAACCACTGATCGCGGGGCAATATCTATACAACCCACCGCATCCCACGCCATTATATGAAGGATACCGACGCCGCCCGGAATGCGCTTCGTGGCACAACCCTCCCGGAAAAACTGGCATCGATCGGGATTGAGCGTGGCCGGATGATTGATATCCGCAATCTGGATGCAATCGGCCATGATTACGGGATCGGGATCTACCTGTTTTTTGAAAAAAAACTGGCTATCACCCGCACGCTCGCAGAGGTTCAGGCAGAGTACCGGGATGTCCCCGAGTACGAGCGTCCGTATGTCAGGGTCGATCGGTTTCTCCAGTTCACGAAGGAGAACGACCCGTCTTTTAACCAGACGCTGGAGGAGTTTCCCCTCGTGATTGAGATCGTGGCCGTCGGAGAAATGCCCGATGCCACAACCGGCCGGCCCACCCCGTTTATCACGGGACTCATGCCGTTCCTAGAAGACTTCGATGTCGATGTCGACCCGGTTGAACAGATGCAGGGCCGTCCCCTGTAAGATACTCCTATTTGGCGGAAGCACGCTCCCGGTCCCCGTGTATTATCCCGCAGGATGTTCATCCATGGCAAAAAAATTCCACCGCTTCATCTGGCAGTCCGTGATTGGGCTTAGTTTTCTCTCCGGACTCTGGACCGCCGTCGGCATCGATCCCGAAGGGATCCTCATTTCCGCCCTTGGTTCTGCCGTCAGCACGATCTCCCCGGATCCCACGCTCCGCGCACTCTTCCTGATCCTGCCCACCCTGCTTCTGATCGGTTCTGTTATCGGAGCATACCGGAACGGGAAGGTGCCCGGACTCATCTCCGTGCTGGTTGCCTATGGGGCCGGCCTTGTGATCCTGTCATCCCCCGAAACAGGACTGGCGCTCATCGGTGTGGCCATCGTGCTGGCGTACTATTCAACCCGGAAACGCAGGAAGTAACCCTATTTTTCCGGCGTATATTAACACTATAAATCCCGGCACGACCAAAATTACCGGACATGAGTTTGTTTCCCAAAAAAAATCTCATCTGCTATTTTGATACAATAGCCCCCAGTAAATATCTGGTCAAATTCAGGAAACTGGCTATTTTTGAGCCGTTTATGGGATACGATATCGCAAACCGGGGACGACTCTCTCACTATGGCTGCACCGAGCGCAAACAATTTGCCACGCAGCTCAGGAAGATCCGATCCGACACCGAGCTGCTCTTAGAGGATATCGAGGCCTACCAAATCTACATGGCGTCGAAGATCACCCAGAAGGTCCCCGGCGATATCGCAGAAGTGGGGGTCTACAAGGGTGGATCGGCCAAGATCATCTGCTCGGCAAAGGGCGACCGTCCCCTCCACCTATTCGATACGTTTGCCGGCCTGCCCAAAGTCGACGATGTGGATCAGGTCTGGCCGTTTTACGAAGGAAAATTTGCTGCATCCTATGACAAGGTCAAAGCCTATCTTGCGCAGGAGAAGAACGTCTTCCTGTACAAGGGTATCTTCCCAGATACTTCAGCCCCGGTAAAAGACAAGCATTTTTCACTCGTCAACCTTGACGTGGACACCTACGAGAGCACGAAAAAATGCCTTGAATTCTTCTATCCCCGCATGAGCCCGGGCGGTGTCATCCTCTCCCACGATTACCTGACGGCACCGGGTGTACGGAAAGCCGTGGATGAGTACTTCGCCGACAAGCCCGAGCCGGTGGTCGAGACTGCGGCCTCGCAGTGCATTATCGTGAAAGTATAACTGCACACTGCAGCAATCCTTTTTTTAAGCATTCCCGGATTGCTCCATTGCACCGGTTCAGCAATTCTCCGTGAAATGAACTGATCGAAAAAAGAGTTATTCCTTGAAGATGAGGATCCCGAAGACGATGAGCATGAGTCCTGCAAGGAGCACGGCGATGCCGATGAGGCCCTTGACCGCGATGATGACATCGGGCAGGAACGCCCAGATCGCATAAGCTCCGAGTACCAGCAATACAATACCAACAATCAGTGCTGCAATTCCAGTCTTATCCATACGTTAGAATCTCCGCTACAATCTCTCTAAATCCGACAATATAAGGGTTTGCCGTTTTCTAAAAAAGCCCCATTAAAACGGTTTTTCCTGATCTGCCCGGACTGGCGCAGATCCGGTCCGTGCAATCCTGAGGATCTCAACAGAGATCTCCTGCACGTCTTTTGTATGGAAGGCAAACGACCGTTTTATCGGGAAACTTCCGCTGACCCGCCCGGCAACCGTTCCCCTTCTCCTGATGTAGACCTCTACAAAAGGGGTCGAGCCCGCATTAAAGATGCCGTACGTGACCGGTGCAATCGCAAGGGCGCAGTCGATGAACGGCCGGTCTGCATGCACGTTCTGTTTCTGGGCGCCAAAGGGCGGGTTCATGACAACGGTGTCGCAGGGGCCGATCTGATCTGCCAAGCCACTGGGCTCTGCCCCGGCAATGTCGGCTGTAAAAAATTCCACGTCAGCGCCGAGCAGTGCGGCATTCTCCTGTGCGGTGCGGATGGCCGCAGGGTCGAGATCGACCGCCCGCACCGTCCTGGCGCCGAGCAGTGCCGCACCGATCGCAAGGATCCCGGTCCCGCACCCGAGGTCGCAGACGGTCTTTCCCTCAATATCACCGTTCATGTATGCGTCATAGAGGAGCCGGGCGGCAAGGGTGGCCGGGGTCTGGTACTGTTCCCATGCCACGCGGGGCGTTTTGTAACCGGCACAGCGCTGCAGTGCGATCTCGAGCTGCCTGAGTTTCATATGATCTCGTCAATAGTGTAATCGTCCCACGTCCGCACACCGCAGAGGATCTCGAACTCCTGCGGGGAAAGGACGGGTTTTTTAAACCGTACCTGGTCGTCGTAGGCGAGCCGGGGACAGGCCGTGTTCACATAGCAGTCAAACCCGAGGTTGAGCAGTTCGTCCGGGTTCACCTCGCGCATCGTGACAATGACTGCCCCGGGTGAGAGTGCCGCGAGCCGTTCCGCAAGTGCCCGGCGCTGCTGGCCGCTTTTTGTGCTCACGATGATACCGGTGTGCTGTGCCTCCCGGGCTTTCTCCATCACTGCAAACCGCCGGCGCAGGAGTGCATCGGCGCTGACTTCATGTGCAACGCCGGTAAGGGGATCGAGTGCGATCACCCGGGCTTTCGTGGCAAGCGCGATACCGATCGGGTGGAAAAGACCGGTGCCGACAAAGAGGATCTCGCCGGCTCCGGTCGATTTTGCCGCGGCAAAACTGCACCCGAGCACCTGCCCCCGGAGCGGGGTACGCCCGGTGCCATCGGCGACCCGGACCTCATGACCGTGCGATGCAAGAAAGGCATCCATTGCCGGGATGAACGGGGCGTGCTGGACCGTGGTAACAAGGCCGACGGTCTTCTCCTTTAGCAGGGGAAGCGCATGGGCGAGGACTGACACATCAAAATCAAGCGTCCATGGTTCGAAGATGACGTTCTCCCGCTCGTCTACGGGAGCGTGCCCGAAATGCACGAGTACGTCTGCATTCCCGTATTCAAGGGTGTCGATCGCGAGATCGCAGGCGCCGTAGCAAGGATCGCCACTGATAATAACCTCGAATCCTGCATCCTTCAGGTCGGAGGTGATAGATGCTGCCTGCCGTTTGAGCCCCTCGGGGAACTGGAGGGCGACCTTGTGTGCCCCGCGTTTTTTAAGTTTTTTGATCAGGTCAGATGTGTCGCTCAACCACATGCACCCGGTCGGTGACATTGATCTTCACGAGTGACTTGTACGGCCGCCCTATATCAGGGTCGCCGCGCTGGATCACGATGCAGACGTCTTTTACTTCTGCGCCTGCAATTTCGAGTGCCGCAAGCAGCGCTTTCATCGTGCCGCCCGTACTCACCACATCGTCGATGATCACGACCCGGTCACCTTTGTATACGCCGTTGAGGTACAGTTCCCCTTTCGAGTAGCCGGTCTTCTGGTGGACAGGCACTTCTGAGGGAAGTTTGTACTCCCGCTTGCGCATGACCGTCATGGGAATATCGGTCATCACCGAGAGCACCGCCCCGATGTGGATGCCCATCGCCTCGACGACCACGATCTTATCAACGTTGTTGAGGTCGAGCACTTTTATCATCGCGCTGCACACATCGCGGAGCAGGGCGGGGTCAACGAGCGGAACGCCGTCAGTGATCGGGTGGATGAAGTAATTGTACTCTCCCCGTTTCACCATCGGGCATGATTCAAGAGATTCTACCAGTCGGTCAAGCATGCATATCACCAAAATCTTTTAAGAATGCCTCAATACTGTTGCGGGTCACGTGCGGCATGCAGACGATGCGCAGGTGGCCGTTTCTCGTCCACGAAACCTTCCACGGGGACGGGGCCTTATCGCAGACAAAGGTTGCCACGTTCACGTCCGGGGTCGCCGCCACCTCAATGCCGAGTGTTTCCATGCCGGCGATGAGGCGCCGGGTATTTTTCATGCAGCCGGAAACGACGGCTCTCATGCCCTCAATACCAAGGTAATCGAGCACCGCGAGGGCTCCTGCCACCGGGGCCCCCGGGCGGGTACCGGCGAGCGTGTATTCTTTTTTCACCGTGAGGTACGGGGTGTCAATGTTGAGCGTATCGAGCATGTCCGGTTCCCGGGTTAACAGGCAGCCGGCCGGAATTGTGCTCATGCCCATTTTGTGCGGGTCGACAGCAATGGTCGTCACCCCGGGCAGGGCAAAATCAAAGGGCATGGGTTTATCGAGAAACGGGATCACCATGCCGCCGAACGCTGCATCCACGTGCAGGAAGAGATCGTGCTGGTCCGCGATCTTTGCCAGATCTGCAATCGGGTCGACCATGCCGTACTCGGTGGTGCCGGCGATGCCGACCATGCAGATGGTATTTTTATCGACGAGCTCGGCAGCCTTGTCTGCCTGCATACGGAGATCGGAGCCGAGCGGAACGCTCCGCATCTCAAGGCAGAGGATATCGCAGGCCTTCTTGAACGAGAAGTGGGCGGACTCCGGAACGACCACGTTCGGACAGGTGGCATTCCGGAGGGTTTTTGCAAGCCGGAGTGCCTGGATATTGGACTCGGTGCCTCCCGAGGTCGCATATCCCCCGGCCTCCTTCTTGTGGAAGAGTGTGCCGAAGCGTTCGATGAGCAGCCGCTCAAGCGACGCCGTCCCGGGAAAGAGCCCGGGGTCGCCGAGGTTCGTCTCCATGAACATATCGTGCGCCTTTACGGCGACCGGGTGCGGGAGCGTGCACATGGAGCTTAAGATATACGAATGGTCGATATCATCCTGTTTTTTTGAGGATAAAAAAGAGAAGAGATTGTCTTCTGTCGTGCCCTTATTCAGCATCGCGGTTTCTCGCAGATTCAAGGATGATGCGTTTCTCGGTGCGGGCAACAGCCTCGCGGATCTTTGCAATGGCATCGATATTTGCAGAGATACTTGAAATCCCGTGTTCCACGAGCCAGACCGCCATCTTCGGGTCGGAGCCGGCCTGCCCGCAGATCGAGCATTCGACTCCGTACTCGCGGCATTTCTGGATGGAGTTGTGGATCAGGGTAAGGACTGCCGGGTGCTGGGGGTTGTACATGTCGGCCACATTCTCGTTGTTCCGGTCAATGGCGATCGTGTACTGGATAAGGTCGTTTGTCCCAAACGAGGCAAACCTGATGCCGGCCTGGAGGAAGTCCTCGATCATAATCGCGCTTGCGGGGATCTCGATCATAATGCCGAGTTCAACGTTTTCCACGTCAACGCCCCAGCCCCGCATCATCTCCTTTGCTTTTATGAACTGGTCGGGGTGGGAGACCATCGGGAACATAACGCCGAGATGTTCGTAGCCGGCCTTCCAGAGGCGCTTGAACGCCTCTACCTGAAGCCGGAACTGGTCCGGGCTCTGGAGATCGCGGCGGATCCCGCGCCAGCCGAGCATCGGATTGTGTTCGAGCGGTTCGTTCTCTCCGCCTGCCATGTTCCTGAACTCGTCAGTCGGGGCATCGAGCGTCCGTACCCAGACAGTCTTTCCCGGAAACGCATCGAGCACGATCTTGATGCCATCGTAGAGTTCCTTGACGAACTCCTCTTCCTTGTGGTTGGAGATATACCAGCCGGGTGTCTTGTTGAGCCCGAGGATGAGGTGCTCGATCCGGAGCAGGCCGACACCGTCAGCACCGGTGGCCGCCGCTCGTGCTGCTGCCTCGGGGATCGAGACATTGACTTTCACGCTTGTCGCGGTGATCACCGGTGCGTTGCCGACAACCACCGGTGCAGCACTGCCAGCCTTTGCCGTAACGCCGACTGCGCCCTCGTAGACAAGCCCCAGTTCGCCGTCGACTGTAACAATCTGCCCATTCTTGAGCTGCTGCGTCCCCGTCTTTGTGCCGACTACCGCAGGGGTGCCCAGTTCCCTGCTCACGATGGCGGCGTGGCACGTCATGCCGCCTTCATCGGTCACGATAGCGGCGACCTTTCTCATCGCCGGCACCATGTCCGGGTTGGTCATCCGGGTGACGAGGATATCGCCCTCTTTTACTGATCCCGTGTCCTTTGCATCCCGGATGATGGCCACTTTACCGGTCGCGGTACCCGGCGCCGCTCCCTGACCTTTCAGGAGAATCTTTGCATCCTTGTTCTGTCCAGACATGCCCGTTGCCTCTTTCTTACCGATGGTTGTGATCGGCCGGGACTGGAGGATATAGATAGTCCCGGCAACAATGCCCCATTCAACGTCCTGCGGAACCCCGTAATGGTTCTCAGCGATCTTGCCGTACATGGCGAGCTTCGCCACCTCGGCATCAGCGAGCACTTGTGCATCCTGCCGGGCCGCGTCAACGGCCACCAGTTTCGTGCCGTGGGATCCGTCAGGAACGATCTCCACTTTCTTGTTTGCAATCATCGTTTCCGCGATGGACTCAGTCCGCTGGTCAAAGACATAATGGTCGGGAGAGACCGAGCCGGACACGACCGCCTCGCCAAGGCCCCATGAGCCTTCGATGATCGTGATCGGTTCCCCGCTGATCGGGTGAGAGGTGAACATGACCCCTGCCTTCTCCGCATGAACCAGCTGCTGGATAACGACCGCGATGTTGACCGTGCTGTCCTCAAATCCCTGTTTTGCCCGGTAATAAATCGCCCGTGCCCCGTAGAGCGAAGCCCAGCAGTTCTGTACTGCCGTAAGGAGCGCCGTCTCCCCCTTGATATTGAGATAGGTATCCTGCTGGCCGGCAAAACTTGCATCGGGAAGGTCTTCGGCCGTGGCGCTCGATCGCACGGCGACGATCAGGTCTTTTTGCGACATCTTTTTGTACGAGGCTTTGATGTCGTCTTTTATCGCTGTAGGCATCTTTGCCTTTATCACCAGCGCCTTTATGGTATCGGCGGCCTTTTCAAGAGCCGCATTATCCTCTACATCCAGATTGTCCGAGACCTTGAAGATCTTCTGGTCAAGGCCGGTCTCGACAAGAAACCTCCGGAACGCCTGGGCAGTGACCACAAACGCCGGAGGCACCGGAAGGCCGATCGAAGCCATCTCGCCAAGGGAAGCACCCTTGCCGCCGACCGACGAGATATCCTCCTTCCTGATCTCTTCGAGCCATAGAATATTGGGCACATCTTTCATGCTCGCACCACTTATGATCTCACCTCCCCCCTGTTTAAGTATTATCATCTGCCGGTACCCCCATGGACGTCCCGGCCGGCCCTTTTTTCATAAGGCAAGAATAACCCTGATTAGGTATCGCGCAGATATTGTATGGGTTTTTATGGCAAACGCGAGAGTGCTCGTCAGCGATCCGCTGGCGGAAGAGGGGCTTATTATCCTCAAAGAGACGTGCGACGTTGATGTCAAAACCGGCTTGAAAGAGGACGAGCTCTGCGGGGTCATCGGCGATTACGAGGCCCTGATCGTACGGAGCGGCACCGAAGTGACCGCAAAGGTGATCGAGGCTGGTAAAAAGCTCAGGTTTATCGGGCGTGCCGGAGTCGGTGTGGACAACGTGGACGTAGACGCGGCAACCAGAAAAGGTGTCATTGTAGCGAACGCCCCTGAGGGAAATACTCTCGCAGCAACCGAGCACACCATGGCGATGATGCTCTCGCTCGCACGAAACATCCCGCAGGCAACTGCAAGCCTGAAGAAGAAGGAATGGAAGCGCTCGAAGTTCATGGGAGTCGAGCTCAACGAGAAGACGCTTGGGATCGTCGGTTTTGGCCGGATCGGCCGTGAGGTGGCGAAAAGGGCAAACGCGATGGATATGAAGTGTGTTGCCTACGACCCGTTCATCTCCAAGGAGCGTGCGGCCCAGCTCGGTGTTAAGGTCATGTCCCTTGATGAACTCTTCAAGGTCGCCGATGTGATCACGGTACACACGCCGCTTATCAAGGAGACAAACCATGTCATCAACGCCCGGAGCATCGCGACGATGAAAGATGGCGTGCGGATCATCAACTGCGCACGCGGTGGCATCATCGATGAAAAGGCGCTCTATGATGCGATCCAGAGCGGCAAGGTCGCCGGTGCGGCGCTCGATGTGTTCGAGGAAGAACCCCCCCTGGAATCCCCGCTTCTTACCCTTGACAAAGTCATCGTGACCCCGCATCTTGGGGCAAGCACGGTCGAGGCCCAGAAGAACGTGGCAATCCAGGTCGCAAAACAGTGCATTGAGGTCTTGAACGGCGGCTCAGCGAAGTACGTAGTGAACGCACCGATGGTCCCGTCAGAGCAGGCCGAAGTGCTTGAGCCGTTTGCCGAGCTTGCCGAGAAGATGGGTCGCTTTGCGATCCAGACGGTCGAAGGACGGCTCGCGTCGGTCGAGTGTATCTACGGCGGCGAGCTCTCTGCCTATGCGGGAAGCATGAAGTTTGTTACCCGGCTTGTCCTCAAGGGACTTCTTGACCCGATCCTCCAGACACCTGTCAATATCGTGAACGCCGAGTTTGTCGCAAAGGAGCGCGGCATCGCGATGAGCGAGACGGTGACCGAGGAGTCCCATGGGTTCAAGAACCTGATCACCATCAAGGTCAGGACCGATAAGACCGAGGAGATAGTCAGCGGCACGGTGTTTGTGAGGGGCCGCAGCCGGATCGTATCAGTCGACAAGTACACGATGGATTTGATCCCCGAGGGGTACGTGATTGTCTCCCGTCACCTGGACAAGCCGGGCGTGATCGGGCGGGCATCCACGATCCTTGGGAAGTGCAACATCAATATTGCTGGCATGCAGGTGGGCCGGATCAACCCTGGCGAAGAGGCACTCATGGTCTTAAACGTGGACAGCGAGGTTCCCGAGAACGTGATGAAGGAGATCCGCTCGATGCCAGGCATCTTCTCCGCGACGTTTGCTAAAATCTCATCAAAGAAGATCTGAACCTTTTTTAAACGATATCCCCGTTTTTTTCAGGAGAACGGGTTTTTCTTTTGGGACGCGGGCAGCCCCAGTGGCGAGAGACATCCGGTATTTTGCCGGGGACAAAGAGACCCATGATCTATGCGCTTGCATGTGCAGGAAGGGGGGGTCGCGCCGGAAATAACACGACCCCCCATTTTTCATGGGCCTGTTCCGGGCCGGTTTGTTGGATCCGCATCCGATTTTTAGCCGGTTCCGGTCAGGGTTGCTGTTGCTGTTTTACGAAATGAAATTCAACGGGATTCTGCCGGGCCGTGGCGTCTGGAACTTTGAGAGAATCTTGCAATCAGGCCACGTACAAAAACAGGTGTGACCCCCCACACAGTTTTTTTGTTTTCGCTCGTTTTCCGGAGGCATTTTTATAACGTGAAAATATGGGATTTTGCCGGTCGGAAACGGCATGTTACATGAGGGGAGTCATACCATTTTTAGTGCGACCCCCCCTAATCCGGCAGAGCCGGGCCGGCGATCAATCAGGAAAAACGGGCGTCCGAAACACTGCCATGATCAGGGATTTGCTCACCCGGTTTCGCGAATGTGGAAGTGGGTTAGACACCAGATCGCAGCCGGTCCGGTACTTCAGGATTTTCCGCGAGGCCGTGACAGGGAATCCTGAAAGTGCCTGCACCCGGTTAAACCGGGCGTACAGGAAGAGAGTGAGTACGCAAAAACAGGGATTTTGGTTTCTGGGGTTTTATGCGAGTTTCAGGCCTCTTCATACACCTTTACGGCAACCGGCAGGATGTCGGGGCGCTTGTCGTTCATGATGTACGTGTAGCTCATCACATGCACGAGGTATTCCAGGTACCCTTTTGCAAAGTTCGAGAGCCCTTCGTGCCGCCTGCCAAAGATCAGGATGTAGAACCACTGGATGATCAGGCAGATGGTGGCGATGATACCATAGACACATGCAACGATACCAATCAGGATCCAGTAAACGATACGAATGAGCAGCTCAAGACGGCTTGCATCGTGCACGTACGTGAAGAGCTGGGTCGGGGCATTTCCTTCAGTCATAATAAACCCGGTTCCTACTATGGGATGAGTGCTGATAAACTGACCGGTCTTTTGTGCGCCCTGATCCGGGCCTGGGGAGAAAGGCGGAGCGGATCGCGGCACGGGTGCACTATTTTTTAATAATAGGATGACAAATATCGTAGAGCATCAGACCTTTTGCGGGCTCGTGGTCTAGTTGGCTATGACGTCGCCTTGACATGGCGGAGGTCCTGAGTTCGAATCTCAGCGGGCCCATCCCGATGCTTTTTTAGTTCCTGTTCTTTGCGAGCTGAAGCAGTTTTGGGATGTTTTGAAATCCTAAAATGATTTCTTCCTCTCTGCCACAGGATCCGTGTCTGAGTTTCTCCGTACCGTTTTTTGGGATTCATTGTACATCATCCATACCGCGTAGAGCATGATGGCGGAGGCAATGAGCAGGATCAGAGAATGACGCCGGGGAAACGTATACGGGGAAAAAGTACGAACCCCGTCAGACAGGGCAAAGAGTGCGAAGGTTATCGCAATAAGCCAGCCGTACGGCCTGCTCTTCAGGACAGCAATCAGCACGGCAATTATTGCGACTGCGCATTCAAACAGGATGGCGATGATCTGGATAAGTCCGACGATGTCCATGGTTGGTTTCATCAGTGGTATCTGTTTTTCGGTTGAACCAGCAAGTATCGGAACCCGAAGGATCTCTTATAAAAAAAGTGTTGGAATTTCTAAAAATTAAGCCTGATATCCGGCGTAATTTGCGGCAATCTCCGTAGATGTCAGGGCACGGTTATAGAGTGCGGTTGACCCGATGTACCCGTTATAATAAAATGCATCGGCAGAATTCGTGGCGTAATTCTGTTCCCCGATATTTACCGCATTATTATTGTTCTCGAGATTCACCGTCACCGATCCGGTCACCGGGTCGCTATACGGCACATTGCTGTTGTCATAGACAAGGGGCTGGGCTACGCCGTTATCATAGATCGTCAGCTGGCCGCCACTGACGGTCGCTGTCACGTAATTCCATGCGTTTGCCAAGACCGGTGTCGTGGTGGTGATTGCCTGGTAGTGCTGGCCGGTGGTCGCATCGTTCCATTCAAATAACAACTGGTTTCCCAGCTGGAAGATCTGGTAATTGTCGTTCTCATCTGTGGAACTGCTCCCGGCGCTGCTCGTTACTCCTTTCCCGATGAGCTGCTGCCAGCCGGTGCCACTCGAACTATAGGTGACATTCTCACTGGGATTAAACCACATGGAGATGGACATGTCACCGGTAAAGCCTAGTCCTGTAGAATTTTGGAGTGTAATTGAGGATGCACCGTTAAAATGAGTAATTGTCATATTCCCGGGTCCGGTGGAAGTAGTGACGAGGTTCCCGTTGATCGTCTGGGTTATGGGGTTACAGTTTACGTCGTAAAACTGGCTCGTGCTGCCCCCGAGAAATCCGCCGGCCACCGGTAACGCCGTTGCACCGTGTTTTACCGTCTCCGTGAAGGTATTTGCGACGACGTGTACATTCTCATCAATCATCTGGAGTGTCCAAGTACCAACGGTCATGGCACGAAGCGTCCCGGTAGGCGGGGTCTGGCTTATCGCATAATTGCACTGCGTCGCTGCAGATGAACTGTTCGGGTAGATATACAGGGTTTTCCCGTACAGGGGCCCTTTGATGCTGCTTGCGTCCGGGACCAGAACCTGTCCGTTGGGACTGATCGCTTTAAACGTTACCTGTGTACCGTTCGCCCCTGCGGTCTGTCCGGTAAGGTAAAATGCATCTCCTGCTTTTGGCAGGTAGGTCAACACATCGTCCGTAATGCCCCCTGGTTGCTGGATCCCGGTAACCGCCGCAGTTCCCGCAACATACACGCTCTTTTTGAAGAACAGGGAGTTGAGTTGGCCGGTGAACGCCGCGTATGCCACCACGGCAATCAGTACCACGAGGATGACGATCAGGATCTCGGCAGCGACCTCAGATGCACCACTCGTGGATTTCGAATCTCTCTTGCTCATATCATTCAATAATTGCGTTTTTCTGTTTTATCTAACTGCTCATATAAGCCGGCACCCCGCACTGCCATGTTTTTCATGATACTGCTGGTGGTACTCTTCAGCCCGCCAGAACTCCCCCGCAGGAACGATCTCGGTGATAACCGGTCGTTTGAACCGTCCGGAGCGGCCAACTTCTTCCTTTGATAGGTTCGCGATCCGCTGCTGTTCCGGATCATGGTAAAAGATGACCGAACGGTAATTCGTCCCGATATCGGGCCCCTGACGGTCTTCCTGCGTCGGGTCGTGGATCGACCAGAACGTTGCAAGGAGGTCCCCATACGTTACCTCATCGGGATCGTACAGGAGCCTTGCCACCTCTGCATGTCCCGTCTGCCCGGTACAGACATCCTCGTACCGGGGATTTTTCGTGTGTCCCCCTGCGTATCCCACTTCTGTCGACACTACACCGTGCACCTTCCGGAATGCGGCCTCGACGCCCCAGAAACAGCCGGCCCCAAATATCGCGGTCTTAAGTTCGCCCATCACAGACTCCTCAGGAGAGTCCCTTTTTCACACAACCTGTTAATGGTTGTGTAGTAATTTCACCACCTGTCATTACGGTAATCCTCATAATCGATAACGACACACCATCCACTATGAAATGCCGGTACTGTAGCATTCTGTCGGGGCATTCCTGCGGAACGGATCGTCCGGGAAAATTCCCGTGGCGCTGAGGCAGCGCCGGCAGGCACCCTGTGCGTGAGGAAATTAAAAAATGCGGATACTGTTTGTCGTGTGCGGCGAAGGGCTGGGGCACTCGTCCCGGTGCATCCATCTTGGTCATTACCTCGAGCAGCAGGGACATTCGGTCAGCTTTGTGGCGTACGGAAAATCCTACGATTTCTTCCGCGACCATGGGTGCGTCAATGTCTTCAGGGGGGAGCGGGAGGTCTGTCTTGAAGGGGAGAACGGTTTTTTTTCCCTGAAAAAAACCCTCTGGTGCTCGAAGTGGGCTGCCTTCAACCTGATCCGTTCCGGATTACGTGTCCGCCGGCTGATCATAGAGCAGAATATCGATTGCGTGGTCTGCGATACGATGTATGGCGGGGTCATGGCGGCACGGTTCCAAGGGGTGCCGGTTGTCTTTATCACCAACCAGAACCGGTTCAGCGGCCCCGGCGGCCGGATGAACCCGGTCTGGTACATTCTCAATTTTGTGATCCGGCGGTACCTGTGTCTTACCGATACGGTGATCATCCCGGATTATGCCCCTCCGGATACGGTAAGCGAATATAATCTGTTTATTCCGGATCATGAACGAAATCACTATCATTTCACCGGTCCGTTTCTCGATGTCGATCTTTCCCGGTACCATTTTTCACAGGAAACGATCTTTGCCAGTTTCGGGGGAGAGCCGTACAAGCTTCCGCTCTACCAGCTGCTGCGGAAGATTGCCGATGAGAGAAAGGATCTGATTTTCGACGTATTCTATACCGGTGCCATTCTTCCGGAATCATCTGAGAATTATCTGTCCCACGGGTACGTGCCCAACCTGTATGAGCACCTCGCAGAGGCGCGGATTGCAATTGTGCATGGCGGGCTCACCACGCTTCATGAGGCACTCCTCTTTAATAAGCCGGTTCTTATCATTATGGATCCCGGTCACCCCGAGCAGCAGAACAATGCAAAGAAGATTGTCGATATGGGTGCAGGAATATCAATTGACGGACGGACCGTCACAAAGGAGATCCTCAGACAAAAGATCGCCGAGACGCTGGCTCTCTCTCCCAGAAAATCCGGTACTGATTATGCGGCGGTTGCCGGCAGGAAGAATGCTGCGGCGATCATCGAGGCAGTCGCAGGTCACGGGGTAAAAGTAAAGATTAAGTCTTCATCCTCCCCTACAGGAGGGCAGTGAAAAATATGGGCATTTCCGCGGAGATCAAATCCATAAAACCGGCTGAGGAACTGCACACATGCCCGGCTTGCGGATACGAGTACGGGTTCCATACGTCATTTGTCAGTGTGAACGCCGGAAAGGATGGGAAAGAGAACCCGGTCAAATCCACCCGTGAACTCTACCGGGTGATCCTTATCTGCCCGGAGTGCGGGGCACGGTTCGATGCAGGCTGGCGGATCTCGTTCTGTGATGAGGAAAGCCATATTGTCAGGGCAACCCGTGTCCTGCGCTGATATGTTTGATCTCCTGCTAGGCTGGCAGGGGAACCGTGATGGAAGCGTGGAGCCCGGGGGCTGTGCCTGATGCAGTGTATCCGGTGCAAGGGAAAAGGGATGTGCGGTCTCGCCCGGTGTCCCATCACGAGCCGGTTCCACGCACAGGCTGAAGTGAAACCCTCCACCTGTTACCAGGGCAGTGCCCCGTCGGTTTTTGTCGGCAGTTTCGGGTACCCGGATGTTCAGGGCGGTCCGCTCATGATAAATGACAGCGATCATCCCCCGGACTGGCTGGGCCGGAACCTCGGGATAGAGGATATCGTAGGTATACGGGCACGGACGATCCGCGGGAGATCCCCGCTCCAGCGGTTTACCGGCAACCTCCAGGAGATAGCGCTCTCATCGCAGCCTCTTGATGTCGATGTGATGTTTGAAAAACCCGTCTCCTTTGCGATGACCTTTGATGGCACAGTTGCCCCGGTCGGATTTTCCGGGATTGTCCGGGACCTTGACGTCATCGGGAGCGCCCGGGTAGGGAGAGTTGTGGACAGGATCACGTCTGACGTGGACATACGGGTCACCGATGCCTGTGTCGAACTCAGCCAGGGTGGAAGCGATGTCTATGAGATCACGAAGCTCATGACCGCGGGTCTCCTTGGAAAACGCCGGCATTTCGTTCCCACCCGCTGGGCGATCACAGCGGTCGATGACACTCTTTCCACGGCGCTGAAAAAAGAGATCGCACGGTTCCCGTCCCTTGACGAATACCGGGTCTTTTCTGGAGAGATCTTCGGGAACCGGATCGTCTGCATCCTTGCACCGGGGGACTGGCGGTACGAGATGATCGAAGTCTGGGGCCGCCGCACGCTCTGGGCCGGGGATACGGAAGTGATTGTCGAGGACCGGGAAGCAATGAAAAAACAGGGCTACTCCCCGATTTCAGGTGCCTATTACTCGGCACGACTTGCCGTGTGTGAGTATCTCAAAAGCATCCGCAGATCGGCCCGGGTGATCGTGCTGCGCCACATATCCAGCGATTACTGGGCACCGCTCGGGACCTGGGTGATCCGTGAGGCGGCACGAAAGGCAATGGTCTCACCTTCAGATTCATGCGAGTCGCTGGATGCGGCCATAGCCGTTGCGTCCGACAGGATCGGGTTTGATTACTGGCAGCAGCATAGCACGCTCATTCCTGAAATGCGCACGCAGCGGACCCTTTTTTCCTTCTGATCGTTTATTTCTGGAATGCCTGCGCCGATTTTGACTGCCGCTGGTACCGGTCTTTTATGGCGTCAAGCGTCTCGATCTCTGTCGTGTCCTTGTCGTCCCTGAGCCGGATAAACCGGGGAAACCTAAGGGCAAACCCTGCTCCGTAGGTCGGGCTGACCTGAAGTTCTGCATATCCTACTTCAAACACAAGTCCCGGTTCGAAATTCACCTCTTTACCAGATCCTGAGATCACCGTGTCCTTGAGGAGATCGTACACCTCGGCCAGCTGCTCATCGGAAAAACCGGTGGCAACCCGTGAGAGGGGGATAAGTTTCCCCTGGTCCTGGCAGGCGAGAAGGAACGAGCCGAAGACGTGCGCCCGTTTGCCTTCGCCCCACTCGGCCCCTATGACGGCAAGGTCGAGCGTATCCACCTCGGGCTTGATCTTGATCCAGTTCTTTCCCCGCTGGCCCGGGGTGTAAGGTGAATCGGCAACCTTGAGCATGATCCCCTCGTGGCCTGCGGCAAGCGCACGGTTGTAGGTGTCCTCGATTACCGTCGGATCTGCACTTACGACCTGCGGGGCCACGTACTGCGTGACCACATCCACGAGAATTTTCCGGCGTTCCAGGAACGGGAGATCGATCAGGGTTTTGCCGTCCAGATAGAGGATATCAAAGACATTGGGCACCATCAGGATCTCTTCCTGCGCTTCGGCAATATCGTGCCGTCGCCGGAACCGCCTCAACACGGACTGGAACGGCATCGGCTTACCGTCTTTTATTGCAATGACCTCTCCGTCAAGGATCACGTCATGGGTGGTCGAACTCTGCAGGAGTCCGATCACGTCGGGAAGTGCAGCACTGACGTCTTCGAGCCGGCGGGAATACATCATCGCCCGATCGCCATCCCTGTGGAACTGGAACCGGGAGCCGTCATACTTGAATTCTGCCGCAACAGCCCCGTGTTCCTCAACCATGCCGGCAATAGTCCCCTGCTGGGCAAGCATCATCCGCACCGGGTGGAATGGAGTGATACGGACCTCTTTAAGAGCATCAGGACCAATCCGTGCGAGACGCGCCACTTCTCCCAGATCATTGATGGCCTGCATCGCATGTTCTACAAGGGCCGGCTCCACAGAGAACGCCTTTGCGATTGCTTCCCGGACACTTCCCTCGCCGACCCCAATGCGGAGTTCCTCAAGCATGATCCGGGCGAGGTACCGCCCTTCAAGAGGGCTTGCGTCACCGAGCAGCAGCATGACCGTACGCATCTTTTCTTTCTGGGAGGCTGCCCCGCCACGGGCCGCAATGCTGATGAGTTTGCTGTACACCTCAACAATGTCGAGATCCTGATGGGATAACGAAATTTGCGATTTTTTAGACAAGAGTTCTTCCACTGCCCGTCCAACGTCTCCGTTTTTGTTGATACGGTCGATGACAACACCTTGTTTTACACCGGAGACCTGACGGACGGCCTCGTAGAGCAGGTTCGGGCCGATCCCGAGTTTCTGCGGGCTCCAGTCAGGAAATATCCGTCCCATGACAAACCTGACAAAGACCGGGAGTTCATCAGGTGAAAGCCCGGGCAGGACCCTGCTTATCACATCGATCATATCGAGACGACCGGAGATGCCCTCAATCTCTTCGCAGCACCGGGAGAACTCCAGAAAGAGCATGATATTTCTGTTTTGTGAGTTGGCCGCCGGAGCATTAACATTTTGCTGTAACGCCGTAAAACGGGTTTTTCGCAGTGCTGGGGCATGCTCTGCGATAAAGGTAAAAGTATTTTTAATGACCTGCTGATAGTTCATGCAGTGCAGGTCGTGGATTATCCATATGGGTGACGAGTGGCAGCCCGAAGCTGTTGTCCGGTTGAGACTGGAACGCCTTAAAAAGGAGTTTATCGATTATATCGCGGTCAACAGCGAAAAGATCGATGCCAACATCCCGGTTTTTTTTGGCCAGGTCATTGCGTCCCTTGACAAGACTCTCCCGGGCCTTGGTGACGAGCTCTACGACCCTTTTATCGATGCAATGGCATTTGCTGTGCTGGAAGCATCGAAACGATCCGAGGACATCCCGTTTGTGGAAAAACTCTTCGATTATGCCATGCGGAACAAGCGGGGGAACCGGGGTCGTGCAGTCTACGACATCCTGCTTGGCATGAAGATGATCAACACCGGGAAATATGCAGAAGGTGCTGAGCAGCTAAAAAAATACCGGTCGGTGGATGTCATCATCTGCCCGGCTATCGCATACTGTTACTTTGTCCTCTCCACTCAGCAGAATCCTGCTGACAGGGGGGGCCATCAGCGCCCCAACGATATGTCGCTTGCCGCACGGGAACAGATGATCGAACTCATCCGGCTCAAACCTCCCATAAACCGGCTTCAGGATCTCGAAATCGTTGAAGACCCCCGGATCATCAAGATCTTCTGGTTCATGATCAAGCAGGCAATCGAATGGTTCCCCAGCGAACGCGAGTTTATCCGTATCGGGATCGAGAAGGCATCCCGCGACGGGAAACGCGACATAAAAGAGGAGCTCCTCAATATCGCGATCGAGCGGTTCTACAATGATATGTTCTTCCTGCGCGAGCTTTATAAACTCAAGCTCGAGAACCGGGACGCCGGCGGGGTTGCAGGAGTCGTCAAGCAGATGACCCAGCAGTATCCCGATGACATCGAACCGATCTACTATGGCCTCAAACTCTCGATCATCACCAGCCGCATGGACACCTATTTCCGGTTCCGGAAACTTGCCGTGACTAAAAGTATGCCGGCACAGGCGCTCCTCCTGCTGGACTATTCGTTTGAGTTGATGAGCGGCAAGCAGGCCGAGGCGGCTGCCTGCATGGACGAGATCAAAAAACGCTTCGGTCCGCAGCACTATTTTGTGACGCTGCTCGAGTACGTGGCGCACGATTTTCAGTCAGACGACACAAAAAAAGCCAAACGGGCTAAAAAGGCGATATTTGATGCCATCGACCAGTATTGTATGAAACTGCTCAAGATTGAGGTGCGATGATGAGAACACGTATGACGACAGGTGTATGTGAAGATAGAACGGTTTTCCGGGAACGTCAGGAGACAACTCCATGACAGTAGTGCGGATCCTAATCGCAGCGGGCGATGCGGCGGATGCCGATGAACTCGCGTACCTGGCAGAGGAGGCGGGATACCGTGTGATGGCACGGGCATCTTCCGGGAAAGACGTCATCACGTTCGCAAAGGCCCGTCATCCGGATCTCATTCTGATGGATGTGCATCTTCGCGGGGAGATGGGAACTCCGGCGGCAGTAAAGAAACTCCAGATGCACTGCAACATTCCGGTGGTGCTGGTCGCCGCTTCAGATGAGGACGTCCCGGTTCTGCACAAGGGCACATCAGTCCCGTACGGGTTCCTGGTCCGGCCGTTTGGGACACGGCAGTTCCTTCAGGTAATCGGGGCGGCAGTCGACCGGCATATGCGGGAGCAGGCCCCCGGTGGGAACGGTGACGGAGAAACCCTGTACGACAGTACGGCGGTGCGAAAGATTGCCCATGATATCAACAACTCGCTCAGTTCTGCGCTCGCGAATATCCAGCTTTCCCGCAGGTCGTACCCCCATAAGGATCGCATGTTCGAGCACCTGGACAGCGCTGAGACGAGCGTGCTGCGGGCGCGGGATCACGCCCGCCAGCTGCTCACACCGTCGGTGCGGCCGGAAAAAGAGGCCAGAGCAGAACGCGGGGAGCAGGTACCAAAAAAGCAGATCGGGAGTGCTGGTGTTGAGAAAACGGGTACGGCCGCACGGTACAGGATCCTGCTGATGGACGACGAAGCGGCAATCCTTTCGGCAACAAGCGATATGCTCTCATTCCTTGGTCACGAGGTTATCGTGGCAGAAAACGGCGATGTGGCCATCGATCTGTATGACCGGGCACAGGCCGGAGCCGTGCCGTTCGATGCGGTTATTCTCGATGTCACGGTGCCGGGCGGGAAAGGGGCACAGGAGACCATGCCCCGGCTCCGACAGATTGATCCCGAAGTGCGTGCGATCGTCTCCAGCGGGTATGCCACCCATCCCCTCGTCGTAAGTTTTGCCACCGGCGGTTTTGTGGCAGCCCTTGTAAAACCATACGGGTTCAAGGAACTCGAGGAATCGCTTGCACAGGCATTCCGGTCAAAGGGGATTTACAACCGGATCTCCTGAGGGGAGTCCGGGGTCGACCCCCTCTGGGTCGCCACGGTGAGGCATTTTTCTTCAGCGTAAAGCCCGAAGCCATCGCGTGCACTCGCCCACGCACGGTCCGGGGTATTGTTGATCTCGCTTAAGTGGGAGAGAACCACCTGCGGCACGTCTTTTCCGAAGACCCTGAGTGCTGCGGCTGCAGCCGGGTTTGAGAGGTGTCCCCGGCTGGATCGTATCCGCCGTTTCAGGGACTCAGGATACGGCCCGTTTGCGAGCATCTCCGGGCAGTGGTTGCTCTCAAGCACGAGGCCGTCGCAGCGCCGGAGCAGATCGAGCATATGGGGGGTGAGGATACCCGTATCGGTGCAGTAACCGAGCATCGTCCCGTTCTCCCGGATCACAAACCCGCAGGGTTCAGATGCATCGTGGGATGTTGCAAACGGGGAGATGGTAAAACCACCGGCCATAAACGGGTCATCGTACCGGCAGGAATGCGTTGTGAGCGGTTTATCCGAGGTGCGCCGGTGA
The DNA here is from genome assembly GCA_964454995.1 of uncultured Methanoregula sp. GTDB lineage: Archaea > Halobacteriota > Methanomicrobia > Methanomicrobiales > Methanospirillaceae > Methanoregula. Next base: position 4,689 of record CAYVTY010000029.1, on the reverse strand, counting down.
CACAGAAAATCGCCGAGCGTGCCCCGTGTGGCATAGAGGGGGCATTCCAGTTTTCTTGCGAGCACGTCAAGGCCCCTGATATGATCCACGTGTTCGTGGGTGACAATAATTGCCTCGATCGCATCGACCGTGCAGCTGGTCTGTACGAGCCGGTTCAGGGTCTCCTTTGCACTCAGGCCGGCATCGATGAGGATGGCGCCATCGCTCCCCCCGATATATGCGCAGTTACCTTTGCTTCCGCTCGCAAGAATCGTGCACCGCATGTCCCGTTACCATAGGTGTTTTTTGTATTAACCTGCTTTCATCCTAACTGCAACAGGGTAGAGGAACAGGGTCCAGAAAAGAAAAACCGGGGTTATTTTTTTGCTTTTAATGCTTCGTACTCCGCAAGCACCGGGGCAATGGTCTTTGTCGAGATGGAGCGCCGCACAAGAAGGGTCAGTTTCCTGCAGTACTGGATATGAGCGATCTGGAAACTCACGATAAGGCCAAAACAGAAGCACGTGACGCCAATCAGGCAATAACTTGTAACATCAACCATTGTATATCCCCTCAGGTTTCCCGTGCGAGTTCGTCCACAATCGGTACGACAGAGTCAGCATCGGAACACTCTTTTGCGAGCACCATAAAACGCTTCGAGTAATGCAGTTTCAGGACCTGGTGCCCGATGATCATTCCAATCGAGAACATGATAATTCCAAAGCCAATGTAGATGAGCAGATCTGTCAGCAGGTCAGTCATGGTGCACTCCATTGACTGTTACGGCAGGATACAGATAAATTTATTGAACAAAAATTATCCGGCCGTAATACCCGTGGGAGACATCAGGAGCTCCCGACTGGTTTTCCTGTAAAAAAGGAAAAGGCCATTAACCGCAAGAACGTTGTTACCGTTATACGTGGCGATGATCCATGGATTGCAGTTCAGGAGGCAGAATCCGTGACCGGTGAAGAACCAACCCCCCTGCGCTTTACGCTCTCCGAGTTTGCCGGATCGCTGGGCGACTTCGGGACGATCATCCCGCTCATCCTCGCCGTTGCACTGGTCTCCAATGTCAACCCGCGATATATCCTTCTCTTTTTCGGGATATGGTTTATCCTGACCGGGCTCTATTACCGGTTGCCTATCCCGCTCGAACCGATGAAGGCGATCGCGGTGATCGTGATCGCCGGTGGGATCGGGAGCGGGGAGATCGCGGCCGCCGGTCTTATCCTCGGGGTGCTTTTTCTGGTGCTCGGCTATGGCCGGTGCTTTGCGGTCATCGAAAAATGGGTGCCGGAGAGTGTGGTGCGGGGCATCCAGCTCGGGCTCGCCCTGCTCCTCTTTAAAGCCTCCGTGGACTTTGTGATCAAGGATTCCTTCTTTTTTGTTATCGGTATTGCCATCATCGTGGCATTTCTCCTCCTTATTCATTATAAAAAAGTCCCGGACCTTTCGTCTATCTGCGTGATCGCGGTGGGTGTGATCGGTGGGATCATCCTGCATGGAATCCCTCCCCTCAGCCTGATCCCACCCCCCACGCTCGTGATCCCGCTCCCCACGGATTTCCCCTCTGCTCTTTCCACGCTTGTACTGCCTCAGGTGGCACTCACCATCGCAAATGCGATCCTTGCGACCTCCCTTTTGACAAAAGACCTCTTTGGAAAGGATGTACCCCCAAAAAAACTTTCGACGACGATCGGTCTCATGAATATCGTCTCAGTCCCCTTTGGGGGGTTTCCCATGTGTCACGGGGCAGGCGGGCTTGCGGGGCAGTACCGTTACGGTGCACGGACCGGTGGGGCAAGCATTATTGCCGGCCTGATCTTTATCATCCTCGCCCTGTTCTTTACCTCGCCGCAGGTGCTCTCCATCGTAGCGGTGGGAGTCCTCGGGGCGCTTCTGGTCTTTGTGGGAATTGAGATGTGCCGGTACAGCCTCAGAACGGATTCTCTTGCCATCACCATCGGTATCGGCGTACTTGCCCTTGCCATATCCATGACTGTTGCATTTATTATCGGCATTGCTGCGGCATACGTGCTCATCCTGGCAAAGAAGAGGCAGGCGCAGAAAGGTTCCGCAGCATAAATCCGGGCAGGAGACCTGCGGGGTATCCCGGCCGCATTCGCGGGATGAATACAGCCCGGATAACGAAACCTTAACAACCTTTCCCGCCGAGTTTTTCTGCTATGTGGAGCGTGGTTGATGTCGAAACCTGGATCTCGCGGCGTACATCCCGGCTGGATGCAGTGCACGGCCCGGTACAGGAAATCATCGAGAAGGTAAGGTCGGGAGGGGATGGCGCCCTCATCGAACTGTCCGAAAAATTTGACAAAGTACATCTCGATACAATAGCCGTCGATGAGGATACGCGGGAGGCCGCATACGAGACGGTCGATGCACAGGTTACGGAATGCCTGGTGGAGGCAGAGGCCCGGATCAGCCGTTTCCACGAACTCCAGCTGCCCCGGGGCCTCTGGCTCAATGAGCTCGAACCCGGCCTCACTCTTGGCGTGAAGACGACCCCGCTCTCCCGTGTCGGGGCATACATCCCCGGGGGCCGTGCCGCCTATCCCTCGACCGCTCTCATGTGCACGGTTCCCGCACGGATCGCCGGTGTCCCGTCAATCTGCTGCTGCTCCCCGCCGCCGATCCAGCCGCTCACTCTCGTCGCTCTTGACATTGCCGGCGTGGACGAGATCTACCAGTGCGGCGGAGCACAGGCAATTGCCGCGATGGCGCTCGGGACCGAAAGCATCGACCCGGTGGACAAGATCGTGGGGCCGGGCAACGTGTACGTGACCGCGGCAAAGATGATGCTCCGTGAGTATGCCGAGATCGATTTCCCGGCAGGCCCGAGTGAGATCGCTGTCATAGCGGACGAAAGTGCCGTGCCGGCGTACGTCGCGTCAGACATCCTCGCACAGGCCGAACATGACCCCAATGCGGCCTGCCTTCTCATCGCCACATCCGCCTCGATTGCCGATCGTGTCGGTGCCGAGATCAACAAGCAGGCCGCAGACGCCCCGCGAAAGGATATCATCGCACAGGCCCTCAAAAACTCAGGCTACATAGTGACCGGTGATCTGGATGAGGCAGTTGCGATCTCCAATGCCGTCGCTCCCGAGCACCTCTCCATCCAGGTGATGGATCCCCTGCCGGTCCTTGGCGGCATACAGAATGCCGGCGCCATCTTTGTCGGGCCGTACACCCCGGTCGCCTGCGGGGACTATGCGTCGGGTACCAACCACGTGCTGCCGACCGCTGGGTATGCCCGGCAGTATTCGGGCCTTGACGTACACCACTTCTGCAAGACATCCTCGGTGCAGATTCTCACAAAAGACGGTCTTGACAGCATCGGGGACATCATCGAAACCCTTGCCACTGCAGAGGGTCTTTATGCCCACGCACAGTCCGTGCGGGTGCGGCGGCAGGAAAAGAAGGGCGATAGGAAGAGCGATTCAGGCTGCTGAAGTGCCGGACCGGGTTTTCCCCGGGACATTTTTTCTTTATGCGTTTTTCAGCCGGCGGATCATGCAGGAGCCGGCGACGATAGTGATCCCGAGCGCGGCTATTGCTATCCCCGGGGAGAGGGGCACCGGTGTGGGCTCTGTCTCCGGGGGCAGGAAGGTAATGTCAGTCGAAGCGTAACCCCCGTGGCTGAACCGCTCCCGGTCGATGGGGGTGGTCACCACATAGACCGTGTACTTCCCCGGGTTCATGTTCCCGAGAATGATGGATGTGTCCCAGGGATACATCCAGGTACCGTCCTTCATATTCACGGGTGCGGTGGTAAAGAGGCCGTGCCCGGCCGGTATATTGAGGTTCTCCAGCGTGACGCCCCGGGAGTCCAGATCCGGGCCGGTCAAAAAGAGGTAGACTGCGATTGTCTGGATGCCTGAGACCGTGCCGGTGAGGGTGACCATGTCCCCGATATGCACGACGGAGGGGGTCGCATTGATGGTAACGGTCGTGACCGTCTGAGCACTCACGGGAAGGAGGGCGATAAGGATGAGAAAAGTACCTGCTGCCAGCGGACAGAACCACCCCTTCATATCAGTACCCTTCCAGCTGAAACGATAAAACAGTATCACCGTGGAATTTTTTAGAATTCCACGACCATGACTGCCTCTTCTTCTGCTTTGAGTTCCCCTTTTAAGTGATCGGCTTCGAACTCATAACCGTTGGCCGGGTTGTAATCCTCGTAGAGCTCGCACTTGTCCAGGACATCGACAAACTCTTTTAAGAATATCCGTGGGATTACGTCTACCCTGCCACCGAACCGCCCGGTGATCTTTTTGATCATGGCCCGGATGAACCGGTGGGTAACTTTTTCCCGGTCGACCTCCCTGAATGCCTGAGAGTACACGTCAACGACCTTGAGGGCAACAAGTTCGAGTTTGCCGGTATCGAAGCGGGAGAGGTGGATCTGGGGCTGGCGGGGATTTTTATAGGCACCGGTCTCAGCCACGCTGATCCGGTCGTAAAGCGGCGTTACCGACCGTATCCCCCGCGACCCGTCGAAAAATGCAGGGGTGCCGGTGAACAGGAAGTAACAGTGCGGCATCCTGCCGGCATCGAGCGCATCAATGATCCGGGCGAGTGTCTGGTAACTCCTTTCCCGCTGGTTCCGCTGGAGCCCCTGCGTGGTTTCGAGTTCATCGATCGCGATCGCAAGCCCCCGGTATCCTGCACCGTGGAGGATCTCGA
>CAYVTY010000028.1:0-28761 GCA_964454995.1 uncultured Methanoregula sp. | reverse complement strand
CGTGTACCGCGCTCGTGTTCAGGCTTACCTTGTCGGCGCCGGCCCGGAGGATCTGTTGGATGTCGTCAAGCGACCGCAGGCCGCCGCCGACTGTGAGCGGCAGGAAGAGCTGATCTGCAGCTCGTTTGATGAGTTCGACGATAATGCCGCGCTGTTCCTTTGAGGCGGTAATGTCGAGGAACACCACCTCGTCAGCACCCTGCTCGTTGTACCTCTGCGCCAGTTCTACCGGGTCCCCGGCGTCCCTGAGGCCGAGGAAATTTGTCCCTTTTACGACTCTGCCATCTTTTAAGTCAAGGCAGGGGATGATCCGTCGCGTGAGCACCATTTCATTCCTGATTTCTCCTGCAAAGGGTATGAACCTGTCTGCCAGCCCCGCGTTCGTGTGCGGGGAAGTTTATGTGTCTTGGTCACCCTAATCTTTGGGTACGTGATGGAATGGTACCTGCCCCGGGGCAGGTACTGCACAGGTGTTTTTCATGAGTTCCGGAAAACTGAAGATCGACTGGGCAGCACAGTACATGCCGGTGCTTGCCTCTATTAAAAAACAGTTCGAGAAGGACAAGCCATTTAAGGGCATGACGATTGGCATGGCACTCCATGTCGAGGCAAAGACCGCAAACCTCGTCCAGACGCTTGCCGCCGGCGGAGCAAAAGTCTACATAACCGGCTGCAACCCGCTCTCCACGCAGGACGATGTGGCAGAGGCCTTAAATAAGGTAAAAAACGTCCACTGCTTCGCAAAGCGCGGATGCACGGTTGAAGAATATTACGCGGCAATCGAGCAGGTGCTCGACGCTGCGCCTTCCATTACCATCGATGACGGGATGGACCTTATTCACTACCTGCACACCAAACGCCGGGAACTGCTCAAGAGCATGATTGGCGGCTGCGAGGAGACGACGACCGGCATCCACCGGCTCCGGGCAATGGCAGCCGAGAAAAAACTCGAGTTCCCCGTTGTTGCAGTCAACGACACGCCAATGAAACGGTTCTTTGACAATGTGCACGGGACCGGGGAGAGTGTGCTCTCCTCGATCATGATCACAACAAACACCCTTATCGCCGGAAAATACTTTGTTGTCGCCGGCTACGGTTACTGCGGCCGTGGTCTTGCTAAAAAGGCCCATGGCCTCGGTGCAAAAGTCGTGGTCACCGAGATCGATCCACGTCGGGCCCTTGAGGCGCACATGGACGGGTACCATGTCATGACCATGGACCAGGCAGCAGAGATCGGCGACATCTTTGTCACGACCACCGGCAACACGAGCGTGATCGGAAAGAACCAGTTCGGGAAACTAAAAGGCGGAGCAATCCTCGCAAATGCCGGTCATTTCAATGTGGAGATCGACATTGCGTGGCTTGCAAAGCACGCGGATTCGACAATCGAGCGCGACGGTATCATCACCTACTTCATCAAAGGTAAACCGGTCCACGTGCTCGCTGAAGGCCGGCTCGTGAACCTGGCGACGCCAAAAGGCATGGGCCATCCCATCGAGGTCATGGACTTAAGTTTCGCGCTCCAGGCACTCTGCACCCGGTATATCGCGGAGCACGGCTCCTCTCTCAAAGGCGGGGTCTACGAAGTCCCCAATGAGATTGACGAGCAGGTTGCCCGGTTCAAACTTGCCTCGCTCGGGCTTTCCATCGATGAGCTCAGCGCTGCCCAGAAAAAGTACCAGTGCAGCTGGGACATCGGGACCTGAATCTCCCTTCATATTTGCTTTTTTTACACCAGTCCGGGTACAGTGCCTGTGTGGTTGTTCCACTTGCCGGCTTTTAAGGAATCTTCGGCGATAACGGTTCTGATACGGGGGAATATTCCCGTTTCCATTGTTCGTAGATCACGATCAGCGCACCTGCGACAAAGAGGGGAATGGCAAGCCAGAACTGGCCACCGGGAAGATCGGAAAAGACGACAAGCGAGGCAATGCACCCGATAAACGGCGCTGCCGCATACACCGCTCCCGCGCGGGCTGCGCCCATGTCCCGCAGGGCCACGATAAAGAGGATGAGCCCAAGACCATAGGAAAAGAACCCGGTGAGGAGGGCAAGTATGATCAGACCAGCACCGGGCAGGGGTTCCCCGAGCGCGATCACGAGAACGCCGGCGATGGTCCCGCCAAAGATCACCTTGCACAGGGCAATCAGACCGGGAGGGTACGCGGAGATGTGTGCCATGCAGTTGTTGTCCACTCCCCAGAAAAAACCTGAGATAATGATCCCGAGGGCCCCAAGCGAAAACCCAAGGGTGCTCTCCCCGTTCCACCCAAGAATGATACTTCCGGCGAAAATAAGTATGAGGGCGAGACCGGTTTTTTTGTCTGCCGGTTCATGAAAAACCATAAACGCGAGCAGAACCGTTGCGACAATCTCGAAGTTTAAGAGAAGCGATGCCGTGGCAGCAGGAGTAACGGTGAGGGCAAAGCACTGCACGACGGGCGCCACAAAGCCTCCTACAACGATCGTTCCCGCCAACAGGTATTTCTCCCTTCTGCCTGCACAGGGTTGCCCTGTCGTAAAACGTGGTCCGCTTACCGCCCGCCAGCAGAGAATACCGGCACCCGAGCCTATCGCAAGGAGGGCGATAAGGAGCAGGGGAGCCATCCCGTCGACGAGGATCTTCAGGAGCGGTGTCGCCGTCCCGAAGAGCACGGTTGCGCACGCTAAGGCGATGATTGATTTTGGCAGTTTCCTTGTGTGTATGCTGACCATGGATATCAGGGAGATCCGGTGAACACGAGGGGCGCGGCCGGTTTTCTCATACGTATGATGACCCGGAGTGTTTTAGCTGTCCCGGGCCGCGTAGAGATATTCCTGCGCGTATCCGCAGTATTCACCGAAATGATGACGTGCAAACCTGCGTATCGTGTCGTATTCCCAGCCTGTCAGCGCACTGTCACTTGTGAGCGTCGTGATATAATGTTCCCGCATGATCCGCCGGATCCAGACGTCGACCGGGAACGCTTCGTACTTCTGGAATGCAAAGAGCAGGACGCAGTCAGCCGCCTTTGGGCCGATGCCGGAAAACTTCATCATCTGCCGGTGGGCCTCTTCGTACGGCAGCGCCTCAATGGTTTTTGCCCAGTCTTTTTCGGCCGCAACTTCACAGGCCGTGCTGAACACATAGGGTGTGCGGTAGCCAAGTTTACACCCGGCAAGTGTCGCCTCTTTACCTGTACAGGATAGTTTTGCCGGCTCGGGAAACGAAAAAAATTTCTTGTCTCCCGCTACGATCCCGTCCCCGAACTGCTGCGCGATAGTCGCGATCCGGCGCCTTATCATGGGGATGTTGGAGTTCGTTGCGCAGATATACGAGCAGAGGCATTCCCACGCGGGCTGCCGCACAAGGCGCAGGCCCCGGCACCGTTCGATCGCTGTGTGGATGAACGGGTCGTGGTCGATCGCTTCCAGGATCGCTTCGAGATCGAGATCGAGAGAGAAATAGTGACGGATATCTTTCTCGTCTGCACCCTCGTACATAAGGGTCGCGCCTTCCTGCCGGCATCGGATTACCTTGTTCCCGATAACCCCGCACCACCAGCCATCCGCGGCGCGATCCCAGCGGAAGACCTGTCCGCACCCCAGTGTCTGGTCAAGGGAGAACGGCTGATCCGGGCGAAGGGCGATCCGTGGCATGGTTCTTGGTTTTTCCTCACAAATATCTGCGTTTCATCCTTTTAGAATATGGCCAGAGATACTGATGTGATCACCGTGCGGACTCTTTTTTTCTGGAGATCGTACAGCCTTTTTTTATGCTGGCCAAAAAAAGGAACGGATAGTCTTTTAATATATAAATTAACAGTTCTTTTCATGGAATTAACAGAAACCCTCAAGGCATTTATCGAAGAAGGCGGGGACTGGGAACGAAAAGCAACCACGCTTGCCGGCGTCTCCATTATCCGGCTTCCGGCAACAAAAAACCGCCCGGCGTCCCTTGCGATCGATATCAACCCGCTCGGTGAAAACGGTCTTCCCATGAAGAAGAAAGGGATCATGATCATGAACGCTGCCGAACTTGCGGCATTCCGGGCGGTCTTTAACAGCGACAAGATGGACAGCCTCTTAAAAGCGCTCGAAGAAGTCCTTCCCGAGCGTAAAACCGGAGCAAAATCCAAAAAGGCGGATGTTGTGCAGTTATAATCCGGAACTATACCGGAGATAACGGCACCCCGGGGTGATGCGTATAAAATTTCTGCCAATACTTTTGGTTTTTATCCTCGTTCTTGTACTAGCAGGTGCCGGTTGTCTCGGTACCGGAATCCTCCCGGTCAACAAGACGGAACCCCCGGCGGTATTTGTCGACTATCACCGGACCGGGGGCATTGCCGGTGTCAGCGACCGCCTCGTGATCTTCGATAACGGTGTCGCCGTCGTCTCAGGGCCATCTGCCAGCACCGAGGTTGCCCTGAATTCGACCGACATGGCGCTCCTGTCTGTGCTGTTTAACGAGTCCCAGTTCTCGCAGCTTCAGACCAACTATTCGGCTCCTCGCAACTCTGCCGACCTGATGACGTATACGATCAGTTATCATGGCAAGACGGTCACAGCCGCGGAAACCACTATACCCCCGTCACTTAAAACCGTGGTCGATGAACTGGACCGGATCGTCCAGAGTGCCGGCACACAGAAGTCCACCTATCCGACGCTGGGTATCACGCGGTAATAGTCTGGCGTTCGTGCTCTGTACCGGAAATGAAAAGTCCGGCCCGGGTGCAGTTCTGAAAGAACAGAGAACGATCTTTTATTTTTATTATCCTTCAGACCGGGCAATGGGCGGGATACCTCTGCACGGGAATTTTACAGGTGAATGTTCCGGCACGCCGGACGCTCCATTGAATAAAAAAAGATTATTCGTGCTTATACATGCACGACTGCACATCGTGCCCGAGTTTCCCGATGGCATCAGCCCGGCAGCGCTGGCAGTGCCGCATCTGTTTGACGTATTTCGAACAGGCGTCCTGCATCTTCTTTTTCATCTCGGGTGTCGGAGGGGCGATGTCAGCGAACTTGTACTGGGCGATCAGCGGGATGAGGTTGAAGGTATAGACTCCCATCTCGCCGACCTTCTTTGCGATATCCACAATATGATCCTCGTTGATGCCCGGGATATAGACGGTGTTTACCTTGACGACCATGTGTCGTTCCACGGCCATCTCGATACCCTTTAACTGCTGCGAGAGGAGAAGTTTTGCCGCTTCGATCCCCGTGTATCGTTTGCCCTTGTAATCGACAAACTGGTAGATCTTTGCCCCGATTGCCGGGTCGATCGCGTTGAGCGTTACCGTGATATTACCGACGTCATACTTCTGGAGCAGGTCGATCTTGTCCGGCAGGAGGAGGCCGTTTGTACTGATGCACTTGATGACCCCGGGGTACTCCTCGTGGAGCCTTTTGAGCGTCTCGAAGGTCTCTTCGTTTGCCAGCGGATCGCCGGGCCCTGCAATGCCGACAACCTTGATGTAATCATATTTTTTGACGACTTTTTTTACCATGTCCATGGCTTCTTCAGGATTCAGTACCCGGGTGGTCACCCCGGGTCGGCTCTCGTTAACGCAGTCAAAATCCCGGATACAGTAGTTGCACTGGATATTGCACTTCGGCGCCACGGGAATATGACAACGGCCGAAGCTGTGGCACGCTTTCTCGGAAAAACAGGGGTGCTCCTGAATTTTTCGCATTTGTGCAGGATCCCACTGGACTTTTTTTCCTGCCACCTCTGCGGTTTTTATTTCTTCGGACATAGGCTCTACGTTTTAAATGCGTTCTTCAGGTATAAATAAAGTTCAATCGGGGTAGTTTCCGCGGTCCATCAGGGCCCGGTCTAGGGAAACCACCGACGACATGCCATCGGGATATCACCGGTGGGATGCATCCTTGTCCGGTGGCAGCCTGCGGGGAAATACCTGGGAAAAATCGAGATTTACGATATAGACCGGAAACGCTCCGAAGATGGTCTTTCTTTCGACCTGGTACATCCGTGATTCGATCAGGAGCTCGGTTGCTTCGCAGAGAGTATCCGTCGTGGCTGAATCAGGGGATCCCGACAGGGCGGGTGACGGGCCGGCATCATTCACGATCTTCATCTGGTGGAGGAGGCACTCGGTCTTGTTCTGTGAGAACCGGGCGAGCAGATCGCGGCTTGTAATGCCGTGGATATACCGGAAAATGAAATACAGGGTTACCAGCACCACGCCAATTGCGATGAATAAATTACCGAGTTTACTGAAATCCGAGACCGAGAGAACGTTGTTGACCGTGACACCCGGGAGCAGGATGATAGTCGAGAAAATACAGATGAGCGCAACCGCGGCTCCCAGAAGAAACAGAAAGGAGACCACCGGTTCAGGGATATTTCTTTTGATCAGGTGCGCCCTCATGCCGGAGACATCGGTAAAAAAATCGGTCGAATAGGGTTCCAGTCTCCAGACAAGGAAATAGAAGAGGATGATGGCTGCGGACTGGAAGAGAATGATCCCGGCATGGGGTGCTGAAAGCCTCCCGGTGAGGTGCAGTGCAATGACAAGAATAATGTCGATGGTAAAGATAAGGGTAAACCCGTAGAAGAGTGTACGACAGTTGATGAAAAATGCATTGAGAAATACACGGGTGAATTTCTTTGTACCCCGTATGATGCCGGTTTCCTGAAATACGGTAAGATACCGGGAGATATCGGCATCGGGAAAGGAGGAGCGCTTAAGGTTATGCGGGATGAGCAGGGTAACAAAATAGAACATGAACAAAAAAAAACTGGCGCATATGAAGAGGAGCGGGTAGACGGGGTTAGCGAGGAAGAAAAGGATATTTACGAGGATTGCTGCACCGAGGATAACAATCGTGAGCCGGCCCTGTGTGCCCGATGCATACAGGCCCTGCTGGCGCTTACGCTCCTCTGCAATCTCTGCTCCCAGTGTTTTGTGCAGGGCAGAAATGGCGCCTGCGATCGTTCGGGGATCCTTTTGTTCCACGGTGAGCCACCAGAGGGACCGTATGAAGATTAAGTGTTTCGGCCCGCTCTTTTGATTACCTATCAGAGAGGCAAAGGTATATTGTTTACCGGCAAAACCTTGATACGAGAATCATGAAGAAATCCGAGAAACTCAAAGGCAAGGAGAAAGTGGCTGCACGCAAGCGGCAGTACCTATGGATGGGAGTTGCGGCGGTGGCAGCGGTTGTTGTCATCTGCGCAATCCTCTATGTTGTTCTCTCAAATCCTGTTGTTGCAGCGGTAGGGGATACCGTGAATGTTACCTACACCGGAATGTATGATAACAAGACCGTTTTTGATTCGAACGTAAACGGGACTCCGCTGAGCTTTACCGTTGGGGCAGGCCAGATGATCAAGGGTTTTGACACTGCAGTTCGGGGAATGAAGGTAAACGAGGAGAAGACCGTGACGATTCCCTACGACCAGGCCTACGGTGCCTATGATCCAAGCCTTGTCGAGCTGATCCCCACAAGCAAGTTCCCGGCAAACACGACCATATATCCCGGTGAAAAATTCTATTTCGTGAGTTCTGTGAGTGGCAACGAGATCCCGGTCGTCGTTGTCAACAGCACCCGTGCCGGGGTATTTGTAGATTCAAATTCCCCGCTTGCCGGCCAGAACCTCACGTTTGATATCAAGATTGATGCCATCAAGAAGGCGAGTGCCGGAAGCACTGCAACGGCAACATCCTGAAACTTTTTTTTATTCATTCTTATCCTTAACAACCTGGCCAGACGTTTTCCGGAATCCCCGGCTCATGATGTGGATATTTCCGGGCGGTCCTCCCGGCGCATGATGATATCCCTGTCACCCGTGTCCCATAGGGGGAATGCCGGAAGATCGGGACAGGTGGTATTTGAGGTTCCCCGGACCTGCTACCGAAGCCTGCAACCATTTATCCTGCCGCCTCCATATCCTGATTTATGCCATATCAGGGGCACATCCACATCATTGCCGCAGGTGAAAACCTCCCCGCCACCTACACCGCATCGTTCCGGGACTATCCCGGCATCACCCGGGCGTACGTCTTTACCGACAGTATCGTCTTTCACAAACACGCGGATCCCGGAATTGAGAAGGCGCGGCAGGCGCTCAGGAGCGCGATCTCTGCGTCAAAGAACACGTCAACTGCCCTTGGCATCCCGTTTTACGATGAGGTTATCTTCCCTCCTGCCTACGATTCCGTCCGCGACGCACTCACCCGGATCCACCGGGAGTATCCCACGGCACGCTACACTTTCGATCTTGCAGGCGGGTCGCCGACGCTTGGCATGGCGCTCCTTGCCCTTGCCCCGTGGGTTGGCGGCAGCGTACGGGCGGCATTCGATGAAAAGGTCATGCGGACCGTCCCGCTCCCGTACCAGTCCCCCACTGGCCTCCTCGCAAATCCCAACTACCAGACAATCCTCGCGCTGCTCATCAGGCATGGCAAAAACGAGAAGAAAACCACCGCCTTTGTTCCCGTCCAGCGGCAGTACCTCTACGATCAGCTCTGGCCGCTCTACATAATGGCCCGGGCCAAAAAAGATCCCCCGGCCGCGACCTACAAGAAAGGGAGGAAGGCGGCGGATGAGCTGAGCCAGCAGACGTTTTCCGATTTTATGGCCGGACTCGTGAAAAATGGCCTTGCGGGAATAGATGTCCTGGACACGAACCGTAAGGAGAAGTTCTACCGGATAACTGAAAAGGGGGAGATGGCATTCCGGTTTGGGTCCGACCCGGCCACAAACACGCTGGTCAAAACCGTACTGGAATCGCTCTAGAAAAAGCGAAAGGGCCGGCAACGATCCGGCAAAAATATTTTCGGCGCTAAAAAGAGGTGTAAGTTGGCCAGCCGATTATCGGATAATTATCCGATAATCGGATGTATATCTGACTGCTGATATTTTTCTCCGACGTGAAATTTTAGACAGATCCGGATTTTTAAGAAAAAAGTTCGATCGGCCGTGCCGGCCAAAAAATTTCGCGGCCAAAAAAATTCCGGTTTTTTCTTTTCGCGGCAGGAAAAGATCTCGTGCAGTGGTTTGTCCGGATGCTTTGTCCGGGCCCGAACGTGCAGGGACACTGATGCCCGCAAGCTCCCACAGATTGCGATGCATTTTACCGCTCCTGACAGGGTGCACCCATTAGCCGGGTCACCAAAATCACGGCAGTCATTGAGAAATCTAACGATGCCCAACGCGCAAAACGCCTCGTCGGGTTTTGCGCTACGCACTTACCTAACTCCTATTACCCCTGACAACGGCCTTGCCCAGCGAGGGCCCGATGAGGCGCCCGAGCGACTCCGAGCCACAGCGAGGAGGGGGAGGAATCGCAATGGAACAAGCCGCGCTTCTACGACCTTCCAGAAAAGTGATGGGCCCGACCGGATTCGAACCGGTGACCTTCGCCGTGTAAGGGCGACGTCATACCGCTAGACCACGAGCCCGTAGCCTAGTAATGTCGGATTGGAATCTATTAAAAGTGTCGGGATGGGGGTTCCCACCAAAAAAGCAAGCCGTGTTACAATCCCTAGCATATGAGGTTGTGATCACATTTTCTTTACTAGAATCTTAATTATGTAATTTCAATTCCCCAATTTGAGTTTATTTTTACCTTAATTTCAACCGGATCAGCATTTTCTGAGGTAATCAATATTTTACAATCTGTTATTGGATCTGATTCTCTAGTGGTCTCTAAACCATTTTCTGTAGAGAAATAAAATTTATTCCCCCCAGTATAAAAAAAGAAAAAATCGAGACCTTCGTTATCATTTACATTAATTGTTGCATTTGGCCTCTCTGATGGAATAGACCCCCCAAGCCTTACTTTGTTTCCATTAGTAACGATATATGCTTTACATTTTTTTGCAGCACTACGTCCAACGTTTTCAACAAAAATTACATTACAAATTTTATTACATATCCTATCAGGACCAATAAATCCACTTGACAATGTAATAGGTTTCCAATTTTCAATTTTTAGGACCGGATTCTTATATTCAAACCAAAACATACTGACCGGTAGTGAAAATAAAAGGCCGATAAATGTGGTAATTATAGGATTTACCTCCTTTAAAATAAGATCCGATAAAAAAAGTAATTCAAACAACCAAATTGTTGGGAAGATTGTCTTTCTATATTTAATTATAGTAAAATAAAATACCTGTTTATTACACATAATACAAAAATAACAATTTGTCTTAATATACATTTTCTTCAATCTTAACAATCCCTGGAGAAAGGAGACAAATTTACTTGAAGAGATGTCAACCGATGAAAACAATCCGTAAAATCCGAAAAGAATGCATTAATGCGCTCACAAAGACACTGGGCCCGGTCGACACGGCCCGTTTTATCCATTATTAGATGAAGAACCGGATCTCTATTCCCTCAGCGATGCAGAGGTAATTCTGTCAAGATAAAACCGGCAGAATCAAAAAAAAAAGGGATTACTCTTTCTTGAGCTTGATATCAATGCCGTATTTTGCAGCATTCTTATCAGCAATCGCCTGAATCGCCGCAATTTCGGCGTCCTGCGTCTTTGGCTTGAAGAGGTGCCGGAACCGTTTCTGGGTCTTTAAGTATTCCTCGACTGGTTTCCTGACAACCTTTTTCGCCTTCGTGACCTCGCCATCCACCATCTCGTAGTTCACCCAGAGGCCGGTCTCGATCGCCAGTTTTGCAATGGCCATCGTCTGGTCGCTCTCGAAACCCCAGCCGGTGCAGCAGGGGGCATGGAGCTGCACGTAGGTAGGTCCCACGGTGTTGATCGCTTTTTCCACCTTCTGGATCAGGTCGTTCGGGTAGGCGATCGATGCCGTCGCCACGTACGGTGCGCCGTGCGCTGCGAGGATCTGCGGCATGTCCTTTTTCGGGCGCTTGTTCCCGAACGATTGCGAACCGGCCGGGCTTGTGGTCGTGCTCGCATCGTACGGGGTCGCGCCGGACCGCTGGATGCCGGTATTCATGTAGGCCTCGTTATCGTAGCAGATGTAGGTGATATCGTGGCCGCGTTCGAACGCGCCGCTGATGCAGAGCATCCCGATATCGAACGTCGCGCCGTCGCCGGCAATCACGATAACCTTCTCTTTTCGCCCCTGTTTTTTGAGCGATGACTCTATACCGGAGGCAACGGCTGATGCGTTCTCAAAGAGCGAGTGGATCCACGGGACTTTCCACGCGGTCTCCGGGTATGGTGTTGAGAAGACTTCCATGCAGCCCGTTGAGGAGACCACAATACAATTCGTGCCCGCTGCCTTGAGCATGAGCCGGGCAGCAAGTGCCGCTCCGCATCCGCCGCAGGCACGGTGCCCGCAGTCGAAGAGCTCGCAGGTTTTGTCTGCCATGATCAGAGCACCTCCTTGCGCAGGCCGATAAACTGATCGCCTTTACCCTTCTCGGCAAGTGCGACAACTTCGCGAATATCATTCTTCCGCACATCCCTGCCGCCAAGGCCGATGATATAATCGAAGACCGGGACAGAGGAACCGTAAAGGGCGTCCTTTACCTCAAGCGCCACGGCACCTTTCGCACCAAGCGAGATGTTCTTGTCGAGCACCGCAACATGCTTTGCGTCTTTGAGCGCCTTTGCCACATCTTCCGACGGGAACGGGCGGAAGACTCGGATCTTGAGTAAGCCCACTTTCTTTCCTTCTTTCCGCAGGTCGTCAATGGTATCCTTGACCGTGCCACAGATCGAACCCATCGCGACGATGACAGTCTCCGCATCGTCAAGCTGGTAGCCCTCGACCATCGCGCTGTAGTCCCGGCCGAACATCTTCCCGAACTCTTTTCCGGCAGCCTGTATCACGGATTTTGCATCCTTGAGCGTCTTATCTGTCTCGTACCGGAATTCGAGGTAATACTCGGGTGTCGCGTACATCCCGAAACTGACCGGGTCTGCCGCGTCGAGCCGCTCCGTTGGTGCAAATTTCGGCAGGTACTTGTCAACATCTCCCTGAGTGAGCATATCCACCGGTTCATACGTGTGCGAGAGGATGAACCCGTCGAAGCAGACAAATGCGGGGAGCTGGACGGCAGGGTTTTCTGCCACCCGGTAGGCGATATAGTGGAGATCGGTCGCCTCCTGGTTGTCCTCTGCGTAGAACTGGAGCCAGCCCGAGTCCCGCAGGGAGATCGAGTCCTGCTGGTCGTTCCAGATGGAGAGCGGTGCCCCGAGCGCCCGGTTGGCGATTGTCATGATAATGGGCAGGCGCTGGCCGGCGACGTTGAAGCAGACCTCGAACATCAGGGCAAGCCCCTGCGACGTGGTCGCGGAATAGGCGCGGGACCCTGCCGCGCTTGCCCCGAGGCAGGCGGAGAGCGCGGAGAACTCGCTTTCGACCGTGATGTAGTCCGCGTCGAGTTTCCCGTTTGCCACCATCTCGGCGAGCGCCTCGACGATGTGCGTCTGGGGCGTGATCGGGTAGGCGGCAACGACCTGCGGACGGCAGAGCCGGACCGCTTCGGCGACAGCCATTGAGCCTTCGGTAATTTCAAGCATCTACTTCTCCTCCTGTTTCATCGCGATCGCTTCCTTGGGACACTCTTCCGCGCACAGCCCGCATCCCTTGCAGTAGGCATAATCGGGATCGAAGAATCCTTCCTTGTCCTCCGTGATGCAACCCTCGGGACAGATGACCTGGCATGTCCCGCACTTGGAGCACTTTTCGTGATCGAAGAGCGGCTTGAAGACCCGCCACGACCCGGTCTTGTTGTCCCGGCCCTTTCCCGGGTGGGCCCGGCACCCGACAGCGAGCGCCATTATGCCGCCGCCCCCTTTACGTGCTCGAATGCCTGGCGGGCCGCCTCGATATTCTTCTCTGCCAGTTCTTTTGGGAACCGGTGGTGGAGCGCATTCTTGAGCGCATCGAACTTGATCTCACCGGTTGCCGCGGCAAACGCACCCATGAGTGAGGTGTTTGTTATAGGAAGGCCGATGACCTTCAGGGCAATCGAGGTTGCATCGATGGTAATCAGCTTAACGCCGTCGGGTACCTTGTAGTCCGGTGCCTTTTCGGTATTGACGATGACGATCCCACCCTTTTTTACTCCGGAAAAAACATTCACGTCTTTTATGAGCGTGCTGTCCTGGACGATGATATAGTCAGGCTCGTAGACTTGGCTGCGGAGCCGGACTTTGCGGTCGTCAAACCGTACGAATGCCTGAACCGGAGCGCCGCGCCGCTCGACACCGAATGCCGGAAACGCCTGTGAAAAAACGCCCCCTTCGAATGCGGCGACAGCAATAAGTTCCGCAGCGGTGACCGATCCCTGGCCGCCCCTGCCGTGGATGCGTAGTTCTCTCAAAGGAAAAATCTCCCAATAATCTTACATGATAAATCGATATAAATCTAGAGATCTACATCGATGCCGAGGATATCATCCGCACCAGAAAAGACGTCGCGGGCGATGGCCGCAAGTCCGCGGGAAGCGCACCATTCGTCATATACGGCCACATCCTGCCCCAGAAGCGATTCGACCTCCGGGGCAATAAGGGGCGCAAGCGATCCGGCCAGCGCGACCCGCGCGCGGGCATTCAAAAGAAGGAGCGCGGCACACTCCATGGCTGCAAACATGGCGACGGTTCTCATGCGGAGGTCGTTGTCATCGGGCAGGGAATAATTCACCCCGGCCTGCTGGAAAGCCTCGTTTGCGGTGCACTCCCCTGCGTCAATCCTGCGGATGGCGTCGACATCGAGCGCGCCGTGCCGGGTACCCGGTGCAAATATACAGGCATCAAATGCCCCGACCAGCCGCCCTGCGGAGACCAGCAGGGTCACGGTGTTGGAACTCGCATCCGAGACCACGATGTCGTCGCCCAGATCGCGGCAGGCCGCAAAGGCGATGCCGATTTTCTCGGGGCTGGACTGATGGGAGTAGGCCTTGAACCGTGGATCTGTAGGGGAACCCCGGTGCAGGCCGGGGATTACGATGGTGGGGATACCGCTCTTTTTGATCTCGTCAAACACCTTAGTGCCCCCGCCGATGTGCTTGCCCGCTCCCTCTCGGCTGACCACTCCCCGGTTTTTGACGTTCTCAATCCGTGTAATCTTTGAAAAATTGTCGCCCATCGAGTAGCAGAGTGCGATCCCTTCGATTTCATCGGGGGGGCAGAGACGGGAAAGGTCGGCGATGGAAAATCTCGTCGCCTCCTCGCGCGTCAGTTTGAACTGGCCGGTCTCTGATGCGAAGCGCATTGCGGTCGTACCGTGGTCTATCCCGATGAACATAGCAGTAATCCTATAGCATGGGTTACATAATAGGTATTGATGTTTGATGTGGTGACAGGCGGGGCCGGGTTCATCGGCTCCCATCTGGTTGACACGCTCGTTGCGCAGGGCAACGAAGTGCTTGTCATCGACTCCCTCTGTGCAGGGCGCCGCGAAACGATCGCCCGGCATATTGATGGCTGTAAGGTCCGGTTTGTCCAGGCAGACCTGCTGGGCGATGGCTGGCAGGAACATCTCGAAGGGGCGGACCGGCTTTTCCACCTTGCCGCTGACCCGGATGTCCGAGAGAGCGCTATCAATCCTGACCCGACGATGCAGGACAATATCATGGCCACGTACCGGGTGCTCGAAGCGATGCGCCTGCATAAGGTTCCGGAACTGGTCTTCACGTCCACGTCCACGGTCTATGGCGATGCAAAAGTTATCCCTACCCCGGAGGATTATGCCCCTCTCCTGCCGATTTCTGTGTATGGGGCGAGCAAGCTTGCCTGCGAGGCACTGATCTCCTCGTACTGCTATTCATTTGGCATGAAGTCCTGGATCTACCGGTTTGCAAATATCGTGGGCGATCGCAGCGGCCACGGTGTTATTACGGATTTTATCCGGAAGCTCAAAGCGAACCGGGCAGAGCTTGAGATTCTCGGTGACGGCAGACAGGTCAAGTCATATCTCGAAGTACATGAATGCGTTGCCGCCATGCTCTTTGCCCTGAGGACGCGTGAGACGGTCAACATCTTCAATATCGGATCCGAGGACTGGATCGATGTAAAGAGCATCGCGGAGATTGTGACAGATGAGATGCATCTCCCCGATACAAAGTTCAGGTTCACCGGCGGTGAGCGCGGGTGGGTCGGGGATGTCCCGAAGATGCAGCTGGCGGTTGATAAAATCAAGGCGCTGCGCTGGAAACCTCAGGTCGGTTCACGGGAAAGTGTGCGGATCGCAGTCCGGGCAATGCTTGACGGCGCATAAGGATTTCCGGGATACGATACCATGAAATGCATTCTGATCCTCGGTGACGGCATGGCTGACGAGCCGATCCCGCAGCTGGGAGGTAAGACCCCTCTCGAATATGCACAGACCCCGAATATGGACCGGATGGCGCGGGAAGGTGCCTGCGGTCTGCTGCACACGATCCCTGACGGGTTTGAGCCGGGAAGTGATATCGCAAACATGTCAATTCTCGGGTACGCGCCGGAGAAGTACTATACCGGTCGGGGGCCGCTCGAAGCATTGAGCATGGGCATCGATCTCGCACCGACAGATGTTGCGTACCGGTGCAATATCGTAACGGTTAACGATGAGACGATGGCGGATTTTTCAGCCGGCCATATTACAAGTGCCGAAGGCGCGGCGCTTTTTAACTCGCTTGCCCCCCATGTGCCTGCGGTCACGGTAAAGGCCGGCGTCAGCTACCGCAACCTTCTTGTCGTCCCGCATGGTTCGGTTGCCGACTCCACCGCTCCCCACGATATTGTGGGTAAGCCCGTCACGGAGTACCTGCCCCGGAACGGTGATGCGCCTCTCCTCCTTTCCAGCATGGTAAAGAGTCGTGAAGTATTCAGTAGTCACCCGGTGAATGTGGCACGGGTAAAGGCCGGAAAACCCCCGGCCACGCAGATCTGGCCGTGGAGCGGTGGCCGGCGCCCGGCGTTTCCCCGTTTCTCCGAAAAATACGCACGAAACGGTGGGATGATCTCCGCGGTGGATCTCTTAAATGGCATCGCCCGCTGTGCCGGCATGGAAATTATCACCGTACCCGGCGCCACGGGATATTTCGACACGGATTACATGGCAAAAGTGCGATACGCGCTTGATGCGATCAAGCATCTGGATTTTGTCTACGTCCATATCGAGGCCCCGGATGAGGCCGGTCACGCAGGAAGTATCGAGGAGAAGGTGCGGGCGATCGAGAACGTTGATCGTGTGGTAGGTGCGATACGGGCAGAGTTTGACGGGATCGTCGCGGTTCTTCCGGACCACCCGACGCCGATCCGGACGAAGACGCATTCCCGCGAACCGGTACCGTTCGTGGTGACAGGGAAAGGTACTGATACAACCATGCACTTCTCCGAGAAAGAAGCACGGTCGGGAATGTTCGGGACAAAAGAGGCAACCGACTTTTTGTCGTTCTTATTTAACTGAATTTTTTTTAGAAGAATAATGCGGCATCAGTCCCCTGCATCATCACCGTTTCAGTGGGGGTAACTTTCATCATCTGCCGCATCGCGTACACCAGTTTCTCTTACGGGAGAATATATGTTTGGCGCGGTGAGTCATCAGGAACGGCCACACGAAGGCATCATGAAAAAAGGTCACCCTGTCTTTTGGAAAAATTTTTGGCAGATATATAATGCCCGGCAACCTGCAATTCTTCCATCAGAGCTGTTATCACTTGTAACGTAGATGGTGTACTATACGATGAAGAAAAACCTGCTGATGTGGGACGAGTCGCTCTTCCGCGACCCCGAAGTGTTCGAGATCGATTATCTTCCCGAGCAGTTCGAGTTCCGCGATACGCAGATGCAGGAACTCGCGTTCCAGATCCGGCCCGGTCTCCGGGGAGGCCGCCCGCTCAATACGATCTGCAAGGGCCTGCCCGGCTCGGGGAAAACCACCAGTATCAAAAAGCTCTTCCAGGAAGTTGAAGAGACGACAAAAAAATTGGTGCCGGTCCACATCAACTGCCAGATCGACAATACCAAGTTTGCGATCCTCTCCCAGATCTACCGGAAACTCTCCGGGCATCTCCCTCCCTCATCAGGAACCTCCTTCAAGCAGGTCTTCGATGCAGTTGCCCGTCTCCTCATAAAAGAGGAGTGCGTGCTGCTCGTCGCACTCGACGATGCCAATTACCTCCTCTACGAAAACGAGCTCAACAAGGTACTCTATACGCTGCTCAGGGCACACGAATCCTACGAAGGCGTCCGCATCGGTGTCATCGTGATCATCAGCGACCCGGATGTCGATCTCTCGCGGGCGGTGGACGCCCGGGTCTCCTCGGTCTTCAGGCCCACCGAGATCTACTTCCCCCCGTATGGGAACGCGGAAGTGCAGGAGATCATGAAGGCCCGGGTGATGCAGGGGTTCTTTAACGGCGTCATCAGCGACGCGATGCTGGACCTCGTCGTGGAGCAGACCCAGAAGAGCGGCGATTTGAGGGTTGGTATCGACCTCCTGAAACGGGCTGCCCTCAATGCAGAGCGTGCCGCACGGCGCAGCATCGACCGGGAGGATATCTGCGGGGCATACGCGGTCTCGAAATACCTGCATCTCGAATACACCATAAAGACCCTCAAAGACGAGGAGCGTAAGATCCTCGCGGGACTTGTCACGGCGAGTGCTGCAGGTGCAGAAATGAACACCGGTGAAGTATACAAAGCAGTAAAGGAGCAGGTACCGGTCGGGTACACCCGGTTCTACGAGATTGTCAAAAAAATGGACGCGATGCGCCTCGTAAACCTCCAGTACCGTGAGGGGAAGGGCAGGACCCGGGTCATCACGCTCCGGTATGAACCGGCAAAAGTGCTGGAGTACCTTTCATAAGGCCGATGAAATATTTTCAAAAATCTTATCTATTTGTGAACCCTCTTCTTATGAGACAGGGGTTTTTCTATGTTAAGTGTTAACGAACTGGCACTTGAAATATTCGACAACCTCGCCGATCTGGCCGAGGAGTTTAACGCTGCCTACCATGAACTGGATAATGGCGCACGCATTGTTGATTGTGGTGTAAGTACACGGGGAGGGTATGCGGCAGGGAGGGCCTTTACCGAGATATGCATGGGTGGTCTTGGCGAGGTCAACTTCCGGATGGGACAGATAAAGGGGTTCCCGCAGCCGTTCATCGACGTCAATACCGATTTCCCGTCGATTGCCTGCCTCGGGGCCCAGAAGGCCGGCTGGACTGTCAAGGTGGGGAACTACTTTGCGATGGGGAGCGGCCCGGCCCGGGCGCTCTCGCTCAAGCCCAAGCATACCTACGAAGTGATCGACTACGAGGATGACTACGATTGCGCTGTGATGTGTCTTGAGTCCGATCACCTGCCAAACGGTGAGGTTATGGCGAAGATCGCCGAGGAATGCCATGTGGATGTGGCAAATACCTGTGCGGTGGTCGCACCTACCTCCTCGATTGTCGGATCGATCCAGGTCTCGGGGCGCTGCGTGGAGACGGCGATCTATAAGTTAAACGAACTCGGGTTTGACACCCGGAAGATCACATCCGCGATCGGCACGGCTCCTATCCCGCCGGTACGGGGGGCGAAGCGTGCAATGGGTGTGACAAACGACGCAACCATCTATCACGGCCAGATCCAGCTCACCATGAACGCACCGGAGATCAAGGACTACCTCGAGAAGATCCCGAGCAGCAAATCCAAGGGATACGGCAAGCCGTTCAACGACATCTTCAAGGAGGCAGGGTACGACTTCTACAAGATCGACACTTCGCTCTTCTCTCCTGCCGAGGTCGTTATCAACGAGCTCTCTGACGGGAGCGTCTACCATGTCGGCGCCGTTAATGACGATGTGACCCTGAAATCGTTCGGGTTGCAGTAACTTTTTTTTTTAATTTTGTAATTCAGATGTGGTTGAAAACCCTTTGGCCTTCAACAGACTTTGCAGTTCAGGTACCGTCACGCAAACCTGCTCCTCATGCAAAAAGCGAACCGGTCGTCAAAAAAATCCGGTAAAAATAGTGTGGCCGGAAAAATGTGTTGGTTATACATCCGGATATTGGATAATTATCCGATGTTCTGATGTACATCCACCTCAATTTTTTTGGTAGCGACGTGAATTTTTAATCAGGATCGCACGTTTTACAAAAAATGCGGGTATCCCCGGATGGGGAGCCGCAGCCACCGGCGTGAGATTCTCCTGTTGAAATGGCCCCGAGGATACTTCCTTTGTTACCACTTCACCCAGAATCCCTTGAACTCACCGGTGGGTTCACTGTGCGCGACCTGAATCCCCTCTACATGGATTTCAGGCATCCCGTGCGCCCATAAGAGGCGGGTAAACTCGTCAAGTGCCGCAAGAGATCCTTCCGCTATTATGTGGACCGAACCGTCCGGCATATTCTGTACCGAGCCATGCAGCCCGAGACGGTGGGCACAGAGAGAGACAAACTGCCGGTACCCGACGCCCTGTACTTTTCCGGTTACCACCGCGGCAGCCCTCATCATTCATCCTGATCTGGGAATGCATCGGTTTAAATCCTGTCGTTTTATGCGGGGTTACAGGAGCCGTTTTTTGGGTCTTGCTAACTGGAAGACGTCCGGGATTTCCCCATGCCCTGATTGTTGGGATCTCACAACGACCCCCCACCGCTCCGGAAACGTGTTTCCCTCACCATTTTCCTGCAGCCATTGCCGATAGAACGGTCGTGACAGTAAGATCCTCGAACCAAAAAAAAAGAACCGGATCCAGGTTTACTCTGGATAAGTTATTCCTGCGGCGGTTTTCTCATCAGCAAAAATGGCATCAGCAGGATCGCCGCGAGGATGATCGTGAACTCGGCGAACATGTAGAGCAGTTCTTCCCTGCCCTGATCGTAGAACCGGAGATTGAACGACGTCGTTTTGTTCCACGTTACCTGTGTGCTGTTGTCCGGAAACCGGGTCACATTTGCACCCTGGCTTATACCGGCAAGGAGCGGGTTTCGTACATCATACATCCCGGGCAGGGTCACATTCACATTGTACGGCAAGAGGTATGTGCCCTGGATCTGATTGTCGTGCAGGGGCGAGATATACGAAACCGTATAATTTCCTGAAGGGAAGGTAATCACCGAAGGGGCACTCCACAGGAGAGTCCAGTTGAAGTCTACGGGAGTGCCGTTCTCGGCGACAAGCGTCACGTTTGTGACCGTAATGGGTATGTTTTCGCCGAGCATGCCGGTCTCGGCAAACATGTAATTTGATGCATCCTCGATGTCAACCGATGCGGCATACGAGGTACCGTTGGGCAGCACCTGGTACGTAGCGTTAAGCGCCCCCACCGAAGGGACAGCCAGCGCAATTATAAGTGCAGTGCAGAGAGCAGCGAGGGCAAGTCTGCGTCGATCTCGGTCGGGGGTTCGCATTGTTTGATCACTGTTTCCGGGTCTTTTAAGAGGTGACCGGTCACCACACAGACGATCTTTTCGTCGCGGTCGATCGCACCCCTCTCTACGAGCTTGCGGATGCCGGCCACTGATGTGGCAGATGCAGGCTCGACACCAATGCCTTCTTTTCGTGCGAGGTCGCGCTGCATCGCAAGGATCTCATCATCCGTCACCGATTCGGCCGTTCCTCCGGTCTTACGGATTGCAACAAGCGCCTTCTCAGCGTTCACCGGCGCCCCGATCCGGATCGCCGATGCAAGGGTCTCGGGGTTCAGGTCAGGCACGACTTCGGGGAAGTTCCCTTTGATCGCCCGCACCACCGGGCTCGATCCAGCGGCCTGAATGCCGGTCATTTTCGGCAGCCGGTCAATAAAGTCGAGGGCTTCGAGTTCGAGGAGCCCTTTGTAAACGGCGGAGATATTTCCCGCGTTGCCCACCGGCAGCACGAACCGATCGGGGACACAGCCCAACTGGTCTACTGCTTCAAACCCGATGGTTTTCTGGCCTTCCAGCCTGTAAGGGTTGATTGAGTTGAGGAGGTACAGTCCATGGGTAAGGCAGAGCTCGTGAACCATTTCGAGCGCCCGGTCGAAGTTACCCCGAATGGAGATGACTTTTGCGCCATGCATCAGCGCCTGGGCGATCTTGCCGACTGCCACGTGTCCTGCCGGCAGGAGCACGATTGCCGGGATCCCGGCCTTTGCGGCGTACACCGCGAGACTTGCCGAGGTGTTTCCTGTGCTTGCACAGGCGACGCTCTTCTTTTTGAGCTGGAGCGCCATCGAAACGCCCACCGTCATCCCCCGGTCCTTGAACGAGCCCGAGGGATTCATGCCTTCATGCTTGGCGTAGAGATGTTTGAGGCCCATCTCGTCCCCGAGACGCTTTAAGTGGTACAGTGGCGTTCCCCCCTCGTGGAGTGAGACCGGTTCGATGTGCACCGGCAGCAGTTCCTTATAGCGCCAGACCGAGAGAGGACGGGCGTCCCAGGTCGCCCGCTTTACGGTGATCTCATCGAGGGGATATTTCACCGCCAGCAGGTGGCCGCATTTTTTACAGTTGTAAATGATCTCGTCAGCGGGATAGGTGGCTCCGCAATGAACGCACACGAGATGGTACATGGACACGTATTGGTTTTCCGGGTACATATAGACAAGCGTTAAAAAAATGGGGAGTTAATTCGCGTTTTCTCTCATGAGTGAAGCATACAACGTGTCCTTTCGGTCGTTTTCTACGGGGAAGTCATGGCGGGCAGCTTCCGCAACTAGGGGATTAATCTCATAGTACAATAGTTCGTTTCCCTTGCCTGCCATGGCGATGATATTCCCGCTGGGATTGGCGGTCATGGACGCACCGGCATACCGATCGACAGGATTCGTGCCCGTTGTATTCACACCGGCGATATACATCTGGTTCTCCGCTGCCCGGGATTGGATAAAGAGTTCCCAGTACCGGAGCCGGCTTTCCGGCCAGGCAGCGGGAACAATGACCGCGTGTACGCCTTTACGCCGGTACAGCCGGAAGATCTCCGGGAAACGGAGGTCATAGCAGATTGCAAGACCGAAATGTACTCCCTCTAACGTGAAGGTTGCAAGCCCGGTTCCCGGTGTAAACGCACGATCTTCCCCACCGGGCGTAAAAAGATGGATCTTGGCGTACGTTACAAGGATCTCACCGTTGCTCCCTATGGCGATGGACGTGTTCCTCGGTTTTGGCGTGAACGCTTCGCGAAACGATCCGACAACGGCGATCGAGTATTTCTCTGCCAGTCTCCTGAGCCCGGTCACCGTCGGGCCGGTGAGGTCCTCACCGTTTTTATCCGATGCGGGGTCCCAGCCGGTTGCAAACTGCTCGGGAAATGAGATTATTGCAGCCCCGGCCCGGGCTGCCTCGCAAAAAACATGATCTGCTTTTTCAATTGTCAGTTCCGGGGATTCCCAGACCCCGGAGATCTGGGCGCTGCAGCATCGCATCAGCCGGCCTCTAAAAAAAAATCCCAATCAGGCCTCATGCCTGCATTTCCGGTCAACGTAAAGGATTACAGCGGCGCCCATTACCACGAGCACGATCGCCGTAAGCAGCAGGAACGGGATAAATGCCTGGAGAACCCCAAGGAGCATGGCAGCTATGATGAGCCCTACCGCAATGATACTGCACCCAACAAGAATCAGGCCAACTGTTGTAATATCCCATTCAGACATTATGATCCCCCCAGCAGCGGAAACGCTGTTTTTATTCCCGTGATCACAAATTGCACAGCAATGGCAATGAGCAGCATACCAAGCATTCGGGTGATCACCCGGTACTGCCGCTGGCCGACCTTGCGTATGATATAGTCTGCGTGCCGCATCATAAAATAGGTGATCCCGATTGCAATTCCGATCGACGCAAAGATCACAAGCCACGCAAGCGTGGACATGCCAGTGGCTTGGTTTGTGAGCACAATGGTGGTGGTGATCGCCCCGGGGCCGGCGATCATGGGTATGGCAAGGGGCATCACGGCGATATCCTCGTTGTTCTCTGATTCATATTTTTCAGTTGCCGTAAGCTTGGTACGGGAGGTCTTCGCGTACACCATTTCCATACCGATCCCAAAGAGCAGGATACCGCCGGCGATCCGGAACGCCTCAAGAGAGATCCCGAAGACCTGCAGGATCACCGTCCCTGCGATGCCCACAAGGATGAGAATCAGAAGAGCAATCGTGCAGGAATCGCGGACGATCTGCATCTTGAGCGGCTTTTCGAGGTTTGCGGTCAGGGAGATATAAGTCAGCGTTGCACCCAGCGGGTTGACGATAATGATAAGGGAAGAGAGGCACAGCAGGGAGAAACTGAGCAGATCGCCGGCCATGAAGAAGAGACGGTGTTTATCGCTAATAGAGATTATGGTAAAAAAAGATTAGTACTCGTATAACACGGATTCATCGATCCGCGTGTAGGCGAATACTTCTGCGGTTTTGAAATGAATACCGATCTCGCGTGCGGCACTCTCGGGAGAATCGGAGGCGTGAATAACGTTCCTGCCGATATCGATCCCAAAATCGCCACGGATGGTGCCGGGTGCCGCTTCCTGCGGGTTCGTCGCACCGATCACCTTACGGACGATCGCGACGACGTTCCTGCCTTCCCATACCATGAGGAAGCACGGGCCTCCCATGATATAGGTCTTTAAGGACGGGAAGAACGGTTTTGAGAGATGTTCCTTGTACTGCTCGGTGACCCGGGCCTCGGGCAGCTTCTCGAACCGGGCTGCCACGAGTTTGAGGCCTTTTGCCTCAAGCCGGGAGACGATCTCACCGACAAGGCCACGCTGGACTCCGTCAGGCTTGACCATCACAAAGGTGCGATCCATAAACGATCACTCCTTCTTTGATCCCTTCTGTCCTGCCGCAGTCCATTCAACCCGGCGGGGAACCCTGCCCAGTTTGTGGTTGTTCTGGCACTTGGTGCTGCAGAAATAGAAGATCGTACCGTCTTTTTTGATAAACATCTTGCCGGTGCCCGGCTCAAGCTGTACACCACAGAAACTGCAGATGTGCTGTTCGACCATGTGGTTCACCGCCTCGACAGTTTCTTTGCCTCGCGTTCGGTCTCGAGGAGCATTATAACGTCTCCTTCCCGGATTGGGCCGACCGTGTTGCGGGTGATTATGCGCCCCTTGTTGTTGCCATCAAGGATCCGGCATTTGACCTGCATCGCTTCCCCGTGCATGCCGGTGGAACCGACGACCTCGATGACTTCAGCGGGCGTTGCGTCGTCTGCCATAATTACACCTTATGCCTTTAAGGCAACCAACTGCTTGGAGAGATCCTCGATTACTTCTTTTGCCTTGCCGGGCTTGACGATTGCTGCGGCGGCAGATCCGACGTCAAGGCCGCTTGCGGCACCGATGTCGTTCTGTTTGTTGATGAAGATGTACGGGATCTTCTTTTCATCGCACAGCGGTGCGAGGTGCATGACGATCTCTGCGGGTTCGACGTCAGCGCCGATTAAAACGAGCAGTGCGGCACTGCGCTCAATGGCTTTTGTTGCCTCGTTTGAACCCTTCTTGATCTTTCCGGTGTCTCTTGCAACTTCAAGGGCTTCAAGCGCCTTGTTCTGGAGCTCCTCGGGAGCCTCGGTTTTAACGTAGCTTTTTGCCATAACTCACCTCATTCAGGAGCCTGATTGCCCCTTCATTACTCATCAGTAGCAGTGATGCAGCCATATCATTTCATCAGGAGGAGAAATAAAGGTTTGTGAACGGCGACCGCACGCATAGCCCGGTACCTTGCACATCCGGACCGGTACGCATCACCCGACAAGACGGTAGATGTCAGTGCCGCGGTCAGAGTACACCCGTTCAAGCCCGGTGGCCGGGAGACTTACGTTATAGGTCTCCCTCTCTAAATCCCCGACATAGAGCAGGGTTGCATTGTACTTTTTCATCAGGGAAACCGTCTGATCCGGATCTTCATAGATTGACCTGATATCGGCAGGCCGGGTGCTGTACCATCCTGTGGTGTCCCCGCGCCACATAAACTCGTGGAAAGGCTGGCCGACGATCGCTGGGATACCGGTGAACGATGAGATTCTGGAATAATAGGTATAGTCTCCATCTTCCGCCTCAACGATGATTTCGTTTCCGGTCAGATTCCTGAGGTATGCGACACCTCCCGCATCGCCCGGGTGCGTGGTATCGAGGTAAGCAAGCCCATCCAGTGTCCTGCCTCCGTAGTTAAGATCAAGGGGAACCGCGAAAGGCGTGATAAACAGGATGCTAATCACCAGCAATGCAAGGAATGCACTTTTCTTTGCAGGTATCACCGGTATGCGCCCGGGCCGGGCAAGCCATGCTCCGACCATTGCAAACGTGCTGACGCCAAGGATGATCCATGCGGGCAGGTAGCACTTAAAGACGGTGTTCATCCGGAAATAAGTGTCCCCCATATTGTCCTTGAGATAGAACAATTCAACGACAATGAGGAGCAAAAGTCCTAAAATGGCAAGTATATCCGGGAGGTCATGCTCCTTTTTTGCAATAAAATAGATAAGGGGAATGGCAGCGATTGCTGCGGCAGTATACCCTGCAAGGATAAACGGCACCGCGACAAGCAAAAGGTACGGCCGCTGTCGTATGTCTTTTATGAGGAGCAGCAGGAAGATGGCGATAAACCAGCCGTTCACGAGCAGGAACTGGAATGGATCTGAAGGTGTTTTTACGATTCCAATCCCTCCCGTGCTCGTTTGGAGCATGAGGTAAAATGGGAGGTAAACGAGAATTGCAAGGGGGGGGATTGCAATCAGCTGGCCCCACGATGAGATCCCTTGTCCTTTTTTCCTGCAATTCAGGATAATCAGGGTGGCGAAGATGATTGTAACCGGTGCATATATGAGTACATCCCATGTGTTGATCAACGGCATGGAGCCGAGGCTGAGTGCGGCGAAGCCACATACTATCCATTTACTCCGTGATTCGAGAGTGTTCCAGTATTTGTACAGATAAAGCAGGAGGAAGATCAAAAATACTTGGTTAAATATCGAGATGACATGGGCGTGGAGATCCCCCCAGGTAAACGAGAAAAGGGGGTACTCGTTGATGGTGTTGGTGATTGTCCGGGTACTGTCCCAGAGTACGGAGTTGAGCCCTTTTCCTAGCATAAACTGATAAAAAAACGAGGGATTCGGGATGAAGAAGATGACGAGCGGCAGCCAGCGGAACCGGTCGAGAAGGAGCGTGCCGATTGCGTACACGGTTACGGCAGCGACACCAAGAACCGTCGGCAGGGAAAGGTTAAATGCGATGTTCGAGGACACCCCGCTCACGATACCGAGGCAGCCAAAAATCCAGTAGCCCAGATAGTAATAGACGTCCAGCGTACCCCTGGCAAACCAGGGATCGAGGGGAGGTACGACAGGATTTAACATCACGGATGCAAGAAACCCGTGGTCCATGAACTTCTCTGCATAGGAAATCGTCGGATTAACAAACCTGACCGTGAGCATCAGGAAGAAAAAGATGAGAAATATGAGTTCCCAGTGCCATTCTTTTTTGATCTCAGAAAAAATGTACTCGCGTCGATAGATATTATACACAAAAAGCAGGATGAACGGTATGATGGCTAGCTGAACAGGGATGTTGGCTAGACCGCAGTACCAGGTAAGAACGGTGAAAATAAGGAGTGAAGCTGCAAACGCAGCAGGAAATGCGTACTGCAGCAGGATCCTTTTGAGTGAAGGGTACAGCGAAAACTGCAGAAATGTAATAACCAGGAGCCAACTCGCCACTGACAGGATCTGGTATTCAGGAGTCAGGCGTCTTACCTCCATTAAGTTTTGAATTAATTGCCGATTTGATCGTCGGGATTACCCAGTCCCCAAGGTAATAAATGGAAATGACCCCCCCGGCAAGCGTGACCAGATTCTTGATAAGGTCATCAACAACAGCGATCAGGAATGCTACAGCATAAGCGATGCCAGCGATCTCAAAAAATGTTGTTGCTACGGCAATTTCGTAGGTTCCGATCCCGCCTGGTGTTATCGGGACTGCTTTTACGAGGTTCCCGATTACGATAGCGAGGACAATCACCGCAAAGGGGATCTGCTGCTCGAACATCCTGACGACAAAAAAACAGACAAGGATATCGATCATCCAGATTATCAGGGATGATGCCCCGAGAATAATAATTGAGCGTAATGATAACGACGCACGCCTGATCTCCTCAAACATTGTGAGGATATACCTGACGTACCGGTTCTGTGTCGTCAGGTTCCCGACAACGATCAGGAAGATAAAAAATCCAAAACCAAGTGCGAGTGGCACAATGATTACCAGCTTAAACCATGACGGCACATTGGGGATATACCAAAGGGAAACTACCCCGAGAACAGAGATGGCGATAATATCAAAGACTCGTTCCACCACAATCGAGGAGATCCCTTCAGAGTATGTTGTCTTATAATCGTGTTTAAGAATGAATATCCTGACAAAATCGCCCAAACGGGCGGGAACGATCAGGTTGACGGTCTGGCTGATAAAAACGCAGGCCGTGGTCACGGCAACCTTGATCTGGTAATTGAGACCGAGGAGAATCCGTTGGTACCGCCATCCTCTCATCCACCATGCGAATAAGCAGACAATTATCGCTATTCCCAGATAGACCGGAACAATATGTTGTAGGGCTGTGAGCAGATCGTCCCAGACCTTATAGAGCATGTATACGATGATCCCGACGGCAATCAGGGTCGGGATCAGGATTGCACTAATCTTTCGATACATGGATCTGCCACCAGAGACGCAGGATGGATGAGCCCATCCCGAACACGTCCTTTATTCGGACGGTTGTTCCTTTTCCTGCACGCCACTGAACGGGAAACTCATGTACCGTATAGCCAAGTCTTTGTGCCCTGACCAGAAGTTCTGTATCCCAGAACCAGTGATTTGATCGTATAGACGGGAGCACAGGAATTATACGCGCCTTGTTGAATGCTTTAAATCCACACTGGTGATCGAACAGGCGACTGCCAAGAATGTGCCGTACCAGGAAATTATACGAACGGCTCGCAATCTCTCGTCCCCCGGTACGCCGGATGTCGCTTTCGGGAAGGAGGCGGGATCCGGTCGAGATATCGGCCCCCTTTCTTATTGCGTCGATGAGCTCCGGGAGATGCTTCATATGGGTCGCGAGATCGACATCATAATAACAGACGATTGAACCCTGCGCATTCCTTATCGCCCGGTTGAGCGCCTTTCCCCGACCCTGACGTATATCGGAATGCAGTAGTTTCACATGGGTGGACTTTGTTTCATATTGTCGGACAAATTTTGCACTACCATCAGAACTCCCATCCTCGGCCACAATCACTTCAAAATTTTCCGTGATTCTGGAGAGTGCTTTGAGAGATTCAGGAATTGCACGTTCGAGTGCAGGCCGGTCATTGAAGACCGGAATGATTGCAGTGATTTCAGGGGGGGTCATCAGTGTTCCTTCTTCTGAATGCATCCGGCAATCCGGTAGCCGGCTCTGACCGAGCCTTCCATACTTCGCTCGGGGTAATTTTCCTCAGAAAACATCCCGGCGATATAGATGCCCTGTTTTTCATATGCAGGGATGAGGGAGCGGTAACCGGTTGTATAGACCGGGCCGGCCCAAGGATCGACCGCCATCCGGCTCCAGTGGATCTCCTGTTCCAGAAGGCCAAATCGGGAACAGAAATCCTCGCGCATTTTCTGGTCGAGCCGTGCTGGAACGGTGCCGCTAAAATACGAAGCGAGGTAGGCGATATGCTCCCCATAGCGGTTCTGTGGTACAAAGTTAGTGTGCGCTACAACCGCCCCGTACGGCCCTTCATCTTTCATGTTGATCCAGTATATCCCCTCGCTGACGTCACGTTCGATCCCAAGTGTCATGCAGGCAGCGCCCTGGTACGGGATCTCCGGCATCATTAAGCCCGTGATGTTCCCGAGTTCCTGTG
>CAYVTY010000027.1:17754-30415 GCA_964454995.1 uncultured Methanoregula sp. | reverse complement strand
CGAAGAGACCCATCCATAAAGTATGGATTATCTTTTTAACCCATATGGTATATACTTTCATCTGATAACGATGGAAACCCAGATTACTGATTTATTCGGGCTTTCGATTTACACGGACAAGGGCATGTACATCGGTGAAGTCGAGGATGTTGTCATCGACGTGGACTCGAAGAAGATCGAATCGCTCGTGGTGGGCAAGGTCAACGACCAGCTCTTCGAGCTCAAGAACTACAAAGGCCTCAAGATCCCCTACCGGATCATCAGCGCCATCGATGATATCGTGCTTATCCGCCACCTGCCGGGCGCGTTTGCATCCGGCTCGATAGAGGAAGAACAATAAAGATTTTTTCAAATCGTCGCGATAGTCCGGGCGGCGCGGGACTGCCCTCTTTTCTTTCTCCCGTAAAAACAGGATGTATTCTATGGAAAACCGGGAGATTTTTTCAAATCTTACCACGGTCTCCCCGGTGTTTGTCCGTCTCGATGGCCGCGCGTTCCACGGGCTGACTTCGAGGTTCGGGTTTAGAAAACCCTTTGATGACGATTTCAATAATGCGATGGTCGAGGTATGCCAGCTGCTGGTCGGGGAGAGCGGCCTTTCCCCGGTGTTTGCGTACACGTTCTCGGACGAGATCAGCCTGTACCTTACCGGGCTTCCCTTCTCGGGACGGGTGGAGAAGATCGATTCGGTGGCCGCCTCGTACGCGGCAAGCGCCCTCACGCTTGCCCTGGGTGCAAAAGAACCGCTTGCCTTTGATGCGCGGATCGTGCAGGCAACTCCCGATTCCGCGATCGAGTACATGACCGAACGGCAGGATGAGGCGTGGCGCAACCATATAAACTCGTACTGCCAGCAGGCGCTCATCGCGGAAGGGATGGACGGGACCGACGCGGCACGAAGGCTCAAGGGGATGCCGGCGCAGGAGCTCCACGAGATGATGCACAAGCGGGGTGTCAATCTCGCAAAGACACCGGCCTGGCAGCGCCGGGGTGTGCTTGTCTGCAAAAAGGAGATCACAAAAGAAGGTTACAACCCGGTGACAAAAGAGCACGTGACGGTAATGCGGAGCATGGTTACAGCTGACCGCGATCTCCCGCTCTTTACGACACCCGAAGGCCGGGTGTTCTTAAAGAACCTGATCGGCGGCCTGTAGTCTCCGGCAGGTCCACGGCAAGGTAACATCCCCCGGGGCTTATCGATCCCGGCCGGCGCCTGACCAGAAAATGGTATTATCGAAGCGGTCAAACATTCACACGGATCGCCATTGCACCCGGGATCGTTTTCCCTTCTACGACAAAAGCGGGAAAGGTTCCATACACCCGAGGCCCGGAAGACCGACGAGCCGTTACGGGAAACTCCGAAAAAAAACAATACGGGAGGGAAGAGATGCAGCAGATCATCAGGACAAAAAAAGAGGAGGGGGAACGGGATGTCACGACCTGTATCAGCGGGATCGAAGACGGGGCCTGGATCCGCCTGTTCAATACCTCGGAGAACGAGCTCAAGACCATTGGCGAGACCTGTGCAATCCCCCTTGATTTTCTAAAAGCTGCACTCGATGAGGAAGAGCGGCCGCGTATCGACACGGAAGACGGGGTCGTCCTTGTCGTCATCGATATCCCGACCGTGATGGAGAACGAGGGCATCCAAACATTAACGACGCTGCCGCTCGGTATCATCATCACCGAAAAAAATCTTGTCACGGTCTGCAAGTACGAAACCCATCTTCTCGATGATTTTCTCTTGGGGAAAGTCCGCCAATTTGCGACGTTCAAGAAGACCCGGTTCCTGTTCCAGATCTTTTACCGGAACGCATCCTCGTACTTAAACCACCTCCGCCAGATCGAGAAGTCGATCTCGCACATCGAGTCCGAACTCCACAAATCCATGAAGAACGAGGAGCTCTTCCGCATTATGGAGATGCAGAAAAGCCTGATCTACTTCTCGACATCGCTCAAGAGCAACGAGGTCGTGCTCGAACGCATCATGCGGGTAAAACCGCTCCGGATGTACGAGGAGGATTCCGAACTTTTAGACGATGTCATTATCGAGAACAAGCAGGCCCTTGAGATGTCGCAGATCTACCTTCATATCTTAAACGGTATGACCGATACGTTTGCGACGATTATCTCGAACAACCTAAACATCGTGATGAAGTTTTTGGCATCCGTGACGATCATCCTTGCGATCCCCACGATGATTGCAAGTTTTTACGGGATGAATGTCGGGGATATCCCGCTGTCGGGCCGGCCCTTTGCCTTCGAGACGATCTTTATTATTTCGTTTATGATCTCGGCAGCGATGGGCGTTTTGATGTGGAGAAAGAAATTTTTTTAAATTTTTTTTGGCGTGTCTCATCTGCCCCGGTGCGGGTCCGTGATAATTTTTTTAGCCGGGATTTTTTTTCATTTTCTTTTCCCGCACGCGGGGCCAGGCCTGATCTTTATCCCATGCTCTCTTCCATGAGCCACTTCCAGACCGGTTGAACGGTAATGGTCGAGTCACCAAGCTTTCGGGTCTCTTCCTGGTGGCTTGTCAGGATCATGCCTTCGTGCAACCCGAAACTGTCCATGGCCTCAAAGATCCCGCCGATCTCCCGGTCCTCGTTGTCGGTATTGAGTTCATGACATACCTGTATGACCCGGGTTATTTTCCGGCCGCTCCTGATGATAAAATCGCATTCATGATCCCCGGATCCCGGTGAGGATCAGCACCCGGTTGTCGCTGAACGCATCGAGAACCTCATGAAGGATCGACCGTTCGATATAATCACCGCCTTTTTCGATCGAGTTCTTCTGCTGGATCACAAGGTGGCGCAGGATCTCCCGGGAACTCATACTAATTAGTAATTAGTGGAAATACCAAAATGTTCTCATTGGTAATGAGTACCCGGGTGTGTCACCGGGTATTTCGGGCCCGTATCGGACTCCGATCCCCCTCATTTTCCGGCCGGGAGGCACTCATGGGCCAAAAACCGGCACTTATTCAGGGTAAAACGGGCATTTTCACGTCGGAGAGGCCCGGCACCTAATAGCAGCGTTCCTGCGGTCAGGTTTTTTCGGGAGGTGCTGACCTGGCCGGATGTGGGATCGAACAGGACGCGGATATGGGGCTCCGTAGGGGATCCGGGAGAGTTCACGTCGGATATACCCCCTTTATGAGGGAACCCCGGTTTCACGTACTCTTCAGGATCGCTGGTGACTCACGGTGTCCGGTCAGGCATTTCCGGGAAATGAAACCTGATTTGTGCCCCGATTACCCCCGTTTTCCGGCCCGGTGACAGGAATTCCCGGAAAACCGACAGGAAATGGGGATTTTTGAGGGATTTCCACGTCGTAGAATAAGATATTGAAACAGCACTAATCCAGAGGCGGATCTTTTCCGGAATGGGTTGAGGTGCGTGGGAATAAGGAAAGGGCGGTTTTGGGATCCCGGTTCCGGCTGCGATGATTGGTGATCGATGATCCCTGCACTCAGCCCCGGTTGCCCGGCAGATCTCTTACGTCGGAGAGTTGACCCTCACTTTTTCAGAACGATACTTTTTGAGTCCACAGGTTGCACAAAATGGCGAATTCCGGTACATATTTTTGGGGATTCGGCCGAATTGTTCCCGGATTGACGGATTTCCGGGCAAACTAAACCTCTGTGGTACGCTAATAGTCCCTTTTGGAAAGAGGATCTCCCTTGGGATCGGACTAGGATACCTAGAACTGGGAAAAAGGGGGGTTTGCCGGATCGATCCGGAATGAGTGGTCTGACAATCCCTGCCAAAGAGAGTGGGACACTTGCGTACATTCCGCTGGGATTATCACGATGATGCACGTAATAATCCCGTAGCATGCGTCTCCTGCTCCGGCTCAGATCGAAAAACGATCAGAAAGACGTCTCGCTGGAATACCACAAGCTCCAGGGCTTTGTCTATTCATTATTGCAGGAGTCCGGTTTTCCCCTGCTGCACGACAAGCCGGGGTACAAACCGTTCTGCTTCTCCAACATTTTCCCGTTCGGAGACATGTTGGAAGGAGATGTGCGGCACTTCATGATCGCGTCACCGGGTAAAACGATCATTGAACGCCTCGCGCAGTACCTTACCACGAACCGCACAGAACGGGAAATTCATATTGGCGACTGTGCGTTTGCTCTTGATGGCGTGAGAGTGGTTGAGACCTCGCTCGGGCACGAGCCGGTCAGAATTATCTGCGCGACGCCGATCCTCCTGCGTATTCCGGAGTATAATTACGATCTTTATACGGTGCCTGAAGAGGAACGCAGGCCCCGGTACGTGTACTGGCGCCCGCAGATCTCGTTTGAGGCGTTCATCAGGCAGCTGACCGAGAACCTGATCAAGAAATACAACCAGTCGTACGGTACATCGATCGGGGAATATGCACTCTTCCAGGAATTTATCTTCAAAAAAACCGTGCACACCCGGTACATCATTGACGGGAAAAGTTACGGTGCGGCCGGAAGCCTGTGGGAATTTTCCTGGAGCCACATGGATGACGTGCAGCGGCGGGTAATTGAATTCGGGCTTGATGCCGGGTTTGGGGAGCGGAACAGTTTCGGGTTCGGGTTCGTGAATGTGGTGAAGAAATGAAATTCCTGCTCTGTAGAAAACCTGTTTCATGAGATATAATCGCCCCCTTTCGCGCCAACCCGGCCCCCGTTCTAGGGCAGGAAGCAGGTGATGCCTCGATATTACCTGTACAAAAATTCTCTGTATTTTTTGTGTACAGGTAATACCACACTATCGCGAACCGGGGCGCCATGAGTGACGGAGCGAAGCCCCTGGAGCGCCCAATAATCCGTAATGATTTCTACAGAGCAGAAATTCCCAAATCCTATTACACAGTCATCGCTGACGGGTCCCTTTGACTGAGCAGCAGCCCCGTTTCCGTGTCATATTTTGCATCGATAACGATTCGTTCTTTATTTTCGCTCACCCGGTTTTCTGATTTCAGTTTGTGATACTGCCCGAGCGTGAGAGGCACGACATACTTCATCGCGTCATAAATTTTTCCCGACTGTATGCATTCATCATATGCGGCAGCATAACACAGGGGAACGGCTTCGATTGCATTAAACAGGCGATAAAATTCAGACTCGCTCCGGTTCGTACTGCAGTACGGCTGCTGTTCGTCAATCAGGTGCAAGAACAGGCGCTGTGTTTCTTCGAACTCAGCCTCTTTTGGTCCAAAACCGTCGTCATAAACCTTATCAGTTATATCCTGCAACAAGTTTTCGTGGAGCAGGTCGAGACCGGACAACAGGTCGAGAGTTTTTGCAACTTTCTGTTCAGGGTATATGAAACGATCATTCTCCGATCCTTTCGTGAACACGAAGACCGGGCAGATCCCTTTGAGGGGTGTGCCATCATCGTTCTTTCTCCGGTTCACCCTCCCGAACCGCTGGATGAGAGCGTCAATCGGGGCGGGTTCGGTGAAGCAGATGTCGTAGTCGATGTCGAGCGAGACTTCGATGGTCTGGGTGCCGACCAGTAATTTTCTCTCACTCAGTGTTCCCTCGATTTTCTCTCTGTCATTCAAGGTAAATTTACCATGGAGGAGAGCACGATTATCCGTTTCACCTTTTAAAAGAGCGTAAACATCCTGAGCACGCTGAACGGTATTACAGACAACGAGGACTTTTTTCTGTTCCTGGAGGTTCTTTTTAATCAGATCGATGTGATCAAAAATATCTCCATCTAGAATTGTGCAGCGGTGCCGGAGATATCGTGACAGTTCCGGCGTCGTCATTCGGATCTCTTCGGACACATTGAGGCATTCGGCAAACCGGGAACGGATGAAGGAGGGTAATGTCGCCGACATGACAAGGACTTTTGCATCAAGAGTATTGACCAGGTACTCGGTCATACCAAGGATAAGTGCTGTATTTTTTGCATCATATGCATGGATTTCATCAAAGATGAACAAGCCCCGGTACATTTCCAGCAGTCCCATCTCATAACCTTTGAGCGAGAAAAAATGTTTTATCGACTGGAACGGAGTCATCACTTTGTACGGACTGTAAATTCGTTTTGAAATGGATTTTACAAAATCAAAACGTTCTGTTTCCTCGTAAAATTTCCAGAGATAATACGAGGCTTTCCCGTGCATCAGCGAGACACAGGTATTATCACCAGCATATTCGGAAGAGAGGGCTTTTTTCAGCCGGAGATACATAGCATTGATGCTTGCTGTATAGGGAAGCGTGTAAAATATTCTGTTTCCGTGGTTTGCACCCAGATTATACGTTGCCCAGAACAACGCGGCCTCAGTTTTTCCCGATCCTGTGGGTGCAGTTATTATCGCATTGCCTTTTGTCCTGCCAGCGATTTCCTGAACGGTTGTAAGATTATGAAACGGAAATACCGGATGAATCTCGGCAAGAGGTTGCAGTACTTTGTGGATCCCGGCCGAGGCCATGTAATCGCAGCTGTTGACAAAGCCCTTGCCAAAAATCCTCCTTAACCGGGCATTTTTATCGGAGGTTTCCCGGTTCTCCCGGTAGATCGTCCGTAATACATTTTCCCAACTCTCTTTTGAATAATTAAGAGAGGATATTTTCTGCGGCAGGGTGTGTGTTTCCCTATATGGGGTGAGTGAATGAAAATCTGCGATAAGTTCGTTCAGATACGGGAGATTTTCGTTAATTTCAGATAAACGATCGGTGAAACCGGGATCAAGCGAATCTTCCTGTTCAACATAATCGCTAAGCTGATCCAAAGTCTTGTGATGGGTTAGCACCAGTTCTTTAATAAATTCCGTATCGCCCCCATGGAGTGATTCAACAAACGGCACTGAAAGGATTTCATGACGATAATGATAGTGGGGATTATTTAGTTGGAACTGGCGCTGAAATCCGGTTGCGGCTTTCCCAAAATCATGAAAGAACAATGCTATGGCGATATCATCATAAAATTCAGGGTATCCGCATTTCTGATCCAACCCGGGAAACAAATCTTTGAAAAAGACAAAAAGTTCAAGGCAATTCTGTGTATGATCGCGGAGCGTTTCACCGTTTTTCTTTGCCAGTACCGGTGAAATCATGAATAAATACCCCACATTCTTTTTCCGCATCAAAAAATCCATCCCGGATATGTTGTTTCGATGTAATTATCGCATAACTCCTGACGTTCAGGGGTTTTCTCTGTGCGGAATCTGTGAAATCTGAAGGAAGAGAGATAACCTGACCGGGAATTTCACCAGTGAAGGGAACCATGGTGTGATTGATTTCGACATCCGGTCTCTTGTCAAGTTCCACGGTCTTGATACTTTTTACGTATGCCAGATCGGTCTGCCGCCCCATGAGCAGGGTATACGCCGGGTTCTGGAAATATTCTGCAAACCGGGTATCCGACAGGTAAAGTGTCAGGTAGCAATTGTACAGGAATTCTCTCTGGACAATGTTGGTCCCGAGATTGTGCGCGGGTTTTTTCTCGCACTCATCTCCGTATTCGTAGATCCGTTCAAGATCGAGCCCTTTTCCTCCTGATGTGAACGAATATCCGATGTTGACTTCATTCAGGGCAACCTTCGATCCTTTGGCCGCAGATAAAAGGCCGTAGAGTGTAGAGACCGGAGGAACCGGATAGGTTGGCTGGTAGGAAACAACGAACATGGGATACCGGAATGACGCTGTCATTGCCGATATCTCCACGCGCAGGAATTCCATATTCAGGCACCGAAGATTTTCCCGTTCTTTGATATTTCATTGACGAAGCCGTCAATAGCTTGCGCCGGGGTAGTAAGCGTCAGGGTTACCCCTTCGGGAGCCTTGAAGGAATCAAGTTCCTTGTCTTTATCCGATCCGAATCCTGCCATCCTGCCAATATAGACCCCGGACAAGAGATCTTGTTTGTAATCGGTCAGGACTTCACCAAGTGCATCCAGATTGATAAGACCTTCATCATATTTGCGATGGGGGAAGACATCCATGAAAATGTTATTCCCTCCATTGAGAACGGTAAGGATGATCATTTTCGGAGTAACATCCGTATGATGCAGCGTCTGCATCGCCCCGCCGTTGAGATATTTCAATGCGGATATTGTCTGGATAATCCGTGTCTTTTTCTGCTCGTCAGGGAGAGCATAAAATTCTTTTTTCTTATCTTTCGGATCAACTTTTTTCATACCTTTTTCTTCACAGATTTTCTTGAGATCCTCCGAGAGGTTTTTTGCGCCGGGTTTGTCAAGAGCTGTGAATCTTCCTGCCAAATCTATATCGAGAGCAAATATCCCTTTGAGAATATTGCTGTAGAACTGGTGACTGTAAAGAACGGGATCGCCTTCCGGGTGCCGGTTCATTACACCAAAATCAGATTTGGGAGAGATCGGCAGACCGATTGCCGGCGAGCATTTCAAGGGAGAGACCCGTGTAACCGTCACATTTTTCAGGACCGGGTTTCCTTTTTTATCCTTTTCGCCAGTCGGTTCGCGCCGGGCACTCATATAACCGAAAATATCATCGTCTGGATAAGTAAGTGGATCTGCCTGAGTGATTGCCTGGTTCTTATCCAGTTTTGTTACCGGGGAACATTCCCATTCATAT
The DNA here is from genome assembly GCA_964454995.1 of uncultured Methanoregula sp. Taxonomy (GTDB): domain Archaea; phylum Halobacteriota; class Methanomicrobia; order Methanomicrobiales; family Methanospirillaceae; genus Methanoregula. Next base: position 21,864 of record CAYVTY010000027.1, on the reverse strand, counting down.
TTGCTTATCAGTACATTTCTCCACCAGTAACGGAGGGCCTGTGCCGAAACATACGGCCGGATTCCTTCGGGAGACTTGATGGTTTTAGTCGCCACTTCATTTTCATTCGTGGCTCTTGGGTCAATTCCACTGTTGTTGAGTGCCGAGAACGGGGTATCAATAAGATATGCACCAATAATTGTCTTCATGAATTTTCACCTTGTACGGTATCATCTGTGTCATCTTCATCTGCGGTACGGGCAAGCAGGGGATGAAGTTTTTCATACAACCTGATCACGATGAGATCCCGGACCTCAGTCCAGCCTGCATAATCTCCGGGGACAAGTACTTCGATATAATCATCAAACTCAACTAATGGCTTATCATGTCCCTGTTTCTGCCAATCCTTAAGGATCAACCGAAGCTGATTGCGGAAAGAGACGAGATCTTTTGCAGATTGTAAGGCATTTACCCGTTTTTTGTCTCCACTTTTTTCTATGCATTCGGCTATTCTGTCTGCGAGTGTTTTGATTTTTTCAATTCGTTGCTTGTTCATGCCTCTCACCAGTCCCATATACCGTTCGACGACAATGAATGGGATTGTCAGGGTTTTTCTCTCATCATCCTTAAACGCCCAGAGGATGCTCTGATTGTTCAACAACTGGTTATGAATCAGGTTCGATGCCACTTTCCATATAGGAACATCCTCCGATTCTTTTTTTGATTTTAAATAATAGCGTGACAGTAATGCAAACCATGAGGCCTTGTACTCCGGGCTACTCATAACCAGTGCGACAAAACGGAAAACATTGTTCGGGAGCGTGTAAATTGCGATTCCTTTAGGATTCTGGTTGTAGTTATCGATATGATAGAGAGTTATTTCCTCATTTTCGCTGCTTATTCCTTTTATGCGGTAGAGCCGTGTGACCTTGTACGCAAGATGGAAAATGGCATTCTGCGGTGACCGGAATTTTTCATCAAAAACACCGGAGGTTTCCTTTGACTGATATGCACCGAGCACTTTCTGTTCATGGATATAGTGGAGTGCTTCCCTCCCCAGTTCCTGAATTACTTGGGAATTATTGCTTGAAACGATGCAGGGTTTTCCACCTGCTTTATAGGATACTACGGGTGCAAACTGGATGGCAAGAGCACACCGGGCGCAGATGCTGATACCATTCTGGAATGAAGGGAAATAATTGGTAAAATCGCTTGAACCTACCAAAGGGATTTGTGATTTTGTAAATGGTTTTTCATCATTCCGTCTGTGAGAGGGGCACCCACAGAAAATACAGGATTCAGTATTATTGACCGGCCTGTTCAATCCCACAATAAGATCATACAAAAAGTCATTGGACTCTTTCACTTTATTTTTAATAGATGCGTTGATGAATTTGCTATTGGGAAAAATCGATTGGAGATCTTTTGACCACGCCGGAGTTAAATAAAGTGCGATGAGATCATCAACGGCTTTTTTGAAATCATCTTCCTGAATATCCAGCCAGGATTTGTCGGTCATCAGTTCAATTGCTGTAATGCCGGCGTCAACAAAAGGATCACCGGTCAACGAGAATGAGTATCGTACAGAAGGAGTATTGACCTGTTGCATTGAGACCGGACTTCCCGCAGGGATCATTCCATCACAGAAGATCCATATACAAATGAAAGCATAAATCTTCTGAATGAATCGTGAAAGTGTAGTAACTCCCGAAAAACTACACCGTAACCCCCTTAACTTCCGGACTTAATCATGTTACAACCATATTAACTTCCACTCTTTTAGAAAATCCAAGTTCCCCCGGAATTGTCGTTACTGCCCTCCTCACACAAACCTTATAATCCTACGCGCCCACGCACTCTCCGTGGACATCTCATCGCAGGGCTTCTTCACCGGCACGCAGGTTAATTATTACATCATCTGCACGACCAAGCTCTGGCTGTTTGCGCACCACATCACCATGGAGTCCGGCTCCGATCTCGTTGCCATGGGGCGGTTCATCCACGAAACATCCTACGAGCGGGAGAAAAAGGATGTGATCATCGACAACCGGATCGGCATCGATTTTATCAAAACCGGTGATACGATCACCGTTCACGAAGTAAAAAAATCGAAGAAACTGGAGCGCGCGCACCGGTACCAGCTCCTGTATTACATCTACTATCTCGTGACCGTCAAAGGGCTCCCGAAGGTTGACGGCATCCTCGATTACCCGGAGAGCCGGGAACGGGTACATGTTGAGCTCACCGATGCCGCCAGGACCGAACTCGAAGAGATCCTTTCGGCCATTCCCGGTATCATAAGTCTCCCGAGCCCGCCACAACCCGAAAAGAAGACCTACTGCCGGAAATGTGCGTACATGGAATTCTGCTGGGTGTGATCATGAAAAAGAATCTCTACCTCCTCAAAAACGGGAAACTGATCCGGAAACAGAATACGCTCTACTTTGTCAGCAAAAAGGAGGACCAACCGGAGAAAACACCCGGCACCGCGCAGAAACCGGAATTCGTGGAGGAATATGAAGGCGAAGAATCCCCGATTGAACCGGAGGATATCTCCGATGCACCGGAATATGAGAAACGCCCGCTCCCGATAGAACAGACCGATGCGATCTTTGCATTCGGAAGGATCTCGCTTACCTCCGGGGTGATATCGTTTTTTTCGAAATATTCGGTGCCGATCCATTTCTTTGGCTATTACGGGCACTACGAGAGCACGCTTATCCCGAAGGATTCACTGCTCTCCGGTGAGATGCATATCCGGCAGGCCTCGTGGTACCTCGACCCGAAGAAGCGGCTGGCTCTTGCAAAGAAGTTCGTGACCGGTTCAGCGGCAAATATCCTCAAGAATCTCGAATATTACCGGAACGAAGGAAAACCTGTTGAAGGAGAGATCGCGGACATCCGGGCGTTCATGGAACAGGCAGAGACGATCAAAAATGTCGGGCAGCTGCTCGCAGCCGAAGGAAATATCCGTTCTCTCTATTACAGTACCTTTGACAAGATTCTCAAAAAAGGGTTCTCGTTTGGCGGCAGGAGCCGGCAGCCGCCGGAAAATCCGCTCAATGCCATGATCAGTTTCGGAAATTCGCTGGTGTACGGCCTGACGATCAATGCTATCTACAAGACCCAGCTCGACCAGACGATATCGTTCCTTCACGAGCCATCGGAACGGCGTTTTTCGCTTTCGCTTGATGTCTCTGAAATTTTCAAGCCGCTACTGGTCGACCGTGTGATCTTCAAGCTGGTCAACAAGGATATGATCTCGCCGGAAGATTTCCGGACCGACCTCGGTTCGTGCCTGCTCAACGATAAGGGAAAGCGGATCTTCCTGACCGAGTTCAATGAGAAACTGGAGACGACCATCAAGCACCGGGATCTCGGGCGGAATGTCTCGTACCAGCGTCTGGTATATCTTGAATGCATCAAGCTCGGAAAGCAGTTTACCGGGATGAAGGATTACAAGCCGTTTGCTATCTGGTGGTGACTGATCGATGTACGTGATTATCGTGTACGATATTGCAGAAAGGCGCGTTGCAAAAGTCTGCAACTATCTTCGCCGGTATCTTGTCCGGGTACAGAACTCAGTGTTCGAAGGAGAGCTGACCGACCGGCAGTTTGCAGATATCGAGTACGGGTTGAAAAAAATTATCGAAAAGGACGAGGATTCGGTTCGTTTTTATGTGATCAGATCGCAGGATCTGGTAAAAGTCGGCAATATGGGAATTGAAAAGGCCGATCAGTGTACCATCATCTAATTCCTTCTCCGTTTGTCGGGGATCTTCTTATAGTGAAAACATTATTACCGATCCCAGATTACCTATGATCAAACCATCAGAGTTCCATACTTTGTTGGGAAAAAGGCCCAATTTTAGGGCGTGTTTGAAGCGGACTAAATTAGGATTGAAATAGGACTATCGGGTCTATCGGTCTTACGGGAACTCCTTGTTTGAAGCGGACTAAATTAGGATTGAAATGGAGAAAAGCCATCCTTATCCCGTCAAGGTGCCAGGTTTGAAGCGGACTAAATTAGGATTGAAATCATCGGTTACGAGTGATGGACTCTCTCTCCTGTCGAAGTTTGAAGCGGACTAAATTAGGATTGAAATGTCGTGGTCGCGGCCTGAACTGCCG
>CAYVTY010000027.1:0-17654 GCA_964454995.1 uncultured Methanoregula sp. | reverse complement strand
GTTTGAAGCGGACTAAATTAGGATTGAAATGTCGTGGTCGCGGCCTGAACTGCCGTGGTGTGATTGGTTTGAAGCGGACTAAATTAGGATTGAAATTTTCTACCTACTCCCGTCTTTCTCGACGGGGACAAAGTTTGAAGCGGACTAAATTAGGATTGAAATCAGCCGGTTCAATAAACTCGTTCTTTTCCAGACCTGTTTGAAGCGGACTAAATTAGGATTGAAATCCAGATCGCGGTATCTTTTCCCGAGGAGTTCGATTGTTTGAAGCGGACTAAATTAGGATTGAAATACACATTCGGCGGGTCGGGGTCTACCTCGTAGGAGGTTTGAAGCGGACTAAATTAGGATTGAAATATGTAACGCAGGTGAAAGCAGTTCTCGGTGTCGCCGTTTGAAGCGGACTAAATTAGGATTGAAATAAGAGTCCGATTCTGACGAGTAGGAGCCGGACGGGAGTTTGAAGCGGACTAAATTAGGATTGAAATCTAACTGTTCCTCGGCGACCTTTGCGGCTGCTGCTGGTTTGAAGCGGACTAAATTAGGATTGAAATCGCAAAGAGCGCGATGAGGATAACCCCGATAAGGAGGTTTGAAGCGGACTAAATTAGGATTGAAATGTGATCGATCCCCTCGATACTGGCAAAGTAATTTTTGTTTGAAGCGGACTAAATTAGGATTGAAATACAGTTAACCGGGAATGCAAAAGTCCTTTGGGATATGTTTGAAGCGGACTAAATTAGGATTGAAATTCGATGCGAGCGGTATCCCCGTCAAAATCCAGTTTGTTTGAAGCGGACTAAATTAGGATTGAAATGCATCTTTCAACCGCTTAAGATTCAGGTATCGCAGGTTTGAAGCGGACTAAATTAGGATTGAAATCTTGTAGGTACTGGACTTGGTTGCGGGACCGGCTCGTTTGAAGCGGACTAAATTAGGATTGAAATGCTCCATACGCTCCCGGAAGCGGGGTTGACCATGGAGTTTGAAGCGGACTAAATTAGGATTGAAATAGCGTGCCGACATAAATGTCCTCTTCAAGGAGTGCGGTTTGAAGCGGACTAAATTAGGATTGAAATGCAGCAGTTCGATAATATGCTCGACCGGATTTTACTTGTTTGAAGCGGACTAAATTAGGATTGAAATCCTGAAGTGTTGTCGATGTTGGCGAACGGGATAAAGTTTGAAGCGGACTAAATTAGGATTGAAATAGAGCACAGAGAGACTATACAGAGCGCACAATCCTAGTTTGAAGCGGACTAAATTAGGATTGAAATTTGTAATCCCGCTGACCGGTGAAACGTACACGAACGTTTGAAGCGGACTAAATTAGGATTGAAATGTATTGTGCGGGATCTGAGTTCCTTGCGTATGCATCGTTTGAAGCGGACTAAATTAGGATTGAAATAAAAGTAGGAGAGAGCGGAGCTGCCGGGGATAAATGTTTGAAGCGGACTAAATTAGGATTGAAATACCAGACGGATCTTAATACCTATGCGGCGGGCGTTCTTGTTTGAAGCGGACTAAATTAGGATTGAAATTCTTTCCGGAAGTAGATTCCTTTTTTCCCACAATTCGGTTTGAAGCGGACTAAATTAGGATTGAAATCCAACGATGGCCTGCCAAAGACGGTTGAAGGGCAGGTTTGAAGCGGACTAAATTAGGATTGAAATGTCCCACAATCCGTCTGCTCCCTGCCGGGTTGGGCTGTTTGAAGCGGACTAAATTAGGATTGAAATCATAATGACCGGCTTTGTGGCCGGATGAGGGACGGGTTTGAAGCGGACTAAATTAGGATTGAAATAAGCTGTAATTGACAGGATTGGGGGTACGACTGCAAGTTTGAAGCGGACTAAATTAGGATTGAAATACTGTAACGGGAGTCTCACCGGCATTAGGAGTTACAGTTTGAAGCGGACTAAATTAGGATTGAAATTTTTCGTGACCCGGGGTGATGGTGCGAGTATTCCTCCGTTTGAAGCGGACTAAATTAGGATTGAAATCCATGTAATAGGAGAGATCTTCGCAGTGCTTAGCTGTTTGAAGCGGACTAAATTAGGATTGAAATCTCCGGGGAGTCCCAGATCTTTGAGAGTTTCGTGCGGGTTTGAAGCGGACTAAATTAGGATTGAAATGGGCATTATTCACCAGGATACAGGGATTTTCGGGATGTTTGAAGCGGACTAAATTAGGATTGAAATGACGATCTGCTCTTCGGGTGGCATTACGGGCACCCCGCGTTTGAAGCGGACTAAATTAGGATTGAAATGCTTTACACCATCGTCATCCAGCCGGCGCAAGAATGTTTGAAGCGGACTAAATTAGGATTGAAATTGACCGGAGATCTTCGTATCATCGAATCTCCGATCGGTTTGAAGCGGACTAAATTAGGATTGAAATTTTCCCGGCTCTGCTCATCTAACTTTCTCATCTCAGTTTGAAGCGGACTAAATTAGGATTGAAATTTGTTTACCACTGTTAAACAATATGCACAACTTGTAGTTTGAAGCGGACTAAATTAGGATTGAAATTTTCCATCAATTCTAACAAACTTGGGATATCCGTCAGTTTGAAGCGGACTAAATTAGGATTGAAATTGATCGACAACGGGACAGCAGCTGTCAATGCTTTTAAGTTTGAAGCGGACTAAATTAGGATTGAAATGGCCCGGATGCTCCGGGAACCGTGTGCTGCGGTGATTGTTTGAAGCGGACTAAATTAGGATTGAAATCAACGTAGCCTGTGAGTACTGCAAGGGTTTCGCGGATGTTTGAAGCGGACTAAATTAGGATTGAAATTTTGTTCTGTTTTCAGTTCATCGGAGATTCGCCTGACCGTTTGAAGCGGACTAAATTAGGATTGAAATCTGACAGGGGCTTAATCAAGCGCCATGATGCCGGTTGTTTGAAGCGGACTAAATTAGGATTGAAATTATAGCGCCGGCAACATCGACCGGTTCATGGCAAAAGGTTTGAAGCGGACTAAATTAGGATTGAAATGTACCTAATACATCCCAGTATGTCTGTGGGGATGACTGGTTTGAAGCGGACTAAATTAGGATTGAAATGGTACCTCATCGACAATCTCGAACCATTCCCGCTTGGTTTGAAGCGGACTAAATTAGGATTGAAATCATTGGCAATTGCAGTCGGATCGTCTGCATCTACGTAAGTTTGAAGCGGACTAAATTAGGATTGAAATGATAATGTAGACCGCGGGGCCGAGCAAGGTATCATGTTTGAAGCGGACTAAATTAGGATTGAAATTATTTAATGATCATCGAGGCACTCAAGGAAATTAAAGTTTGAAGCGGACTAAATTAGGATTGAAATATTTTTTAATTTCTAGTCCTGTTTTTTTAAACTGCAGTTTGAAGCGGACTAAATTAGGATTGAAATGATACCGGTCCCACATGTCATGAAGGCGGCTCATTTTGGTTTGAAGCGGACTAAATTAGGATTGAAATCTTGAAGATTCGCAAGATCATACGGCAGATCAAAAGGGTTTGAAGCGGACTAAATTAGGATTGAAATTCGAATCGAACGGCTGGAACATTCCACCCGCGCCGGAGTTTGAAGCGGACTAAATTAGGATTGAAATTAATTAATTCTGTTCTTTACTTCTCCTGTGTAACCTGTTTGAAGCGGACTAAATTAGGATTGAAATAGGAATGATGTGCAGAGTTTTGACCGGCGCGGTGAAGTTTGAAGCGGACTAAATTAGGATTGAAATGGAGGACCCGAAGATCGAGATATGCTTCTCGGCAGAGTTTGAAGCGGACTAAATTAGGATTGAAATTCGTTACCGGTCTCAAAGTCAGGCAGGTCCGGCCCGGTTTGAAGCGGACTAAATTAGGATTGAAATGTATTGGGGGTCTTTGCTGGTCAGGGCGGGATTGTGTTTGAAGCGGACTAAATTAGGATTGAAATCACCTGCACCGGTAGGGAGGGAATGCCCGGCCTCCTTGTTTGAAGCGGACTAAATTAGGATTGAAATTATATAAGGGTTACCTTTTGGATTTTTACGCCTGAAGTTTGAAGCGGACTAAATTAGGATTGAAATAAGAAGAAATTCTGTGGGTTGTGCTGTTTCAATAAGGTTTGAAGCGGACTAAATTAGGATTGAAATCTTATGAGTTCTTATGGTACCTGACAAAACAGCATCGTTTGAAGCGGACTAAATTAGGATTGAAATGTTGCAGGCGCAGGCTATGACTTCCGGGGTTAACGCGTTTGAAGCGGACTAAATTAGGATTGAAATCGCCTCTTTATACCCGAGATATGCATCGACTATATCCGTTTGAAGCGGACTAAATTAGGATTGAAATATACCCTGCGAAATGCCACAGTTGGTGTCTGCCCGGTGTTTGAAGCGGACTAAATTAGGATTGAAATTTGCAATTCCTGTGGCAAACCCTGCTCTGAATGTCAGTTTGAAGCGGACTAAATTAGGATTGAAATAACAAATTTGTAACGCTTACTGCGAGTGAACACACGTTAGTTTGAAGCGGACTAAATTAGGATTGAAATGAGCAAGGAAGCGGCAGCCGTCGGACTTGCAGGAAAGTTTGAAGCGGACTAAATTAGGATTGAAATATTGCAAGGCAAAACAGGAAAAGCCATAAGAACACGGCGTTTGAAGCGGACTAAATTAGGATTGAAATATACGGGCGATTCTGACATCATGATCTTCCCTCACGGTTTGAAGCGGACTAAATTAGGATTGAAATCAGCGGATGCCAAGAAAAATGATCCCACGGTAAAAGTTTGAAGCGGACTAAATTAGGATTGAAATTACACCGGGAAACAAGTGAGCGTTTGGAAGTTTCCGAGTTTGAAGCGGACTAAATTAGGATTGAAATTTACCACCTCATGTTGGGTGAATATCACATACCAGCCACGTTTGAAGCGGACTAAATTAGGATTGAAATGCACGGTGCCGGATATCCCTTTATCGACAAAAACAAGTTTGAAGCGGACTAAATTAGGATTGAAATGCATCATCGATGATAATGTATTGTTTGTGTTTGGCTGTTTGAAGCGGACTAAATTAGGATTGAAATTTCCACAACTATCGGCAGGTCCATGTCGCTCTCAATGCCGTTTGAAGCGGACTAAATTAGGATTGAAATTCCCCGGGGCCGGGGGGCATTCACGCTCGATCGCAGGTTTGAAGCGGACTAAATTAGGATTGAAATACGGGAATTATGTCAATTCCGACACCTTGTTCAAATCGTTTGAAGCGGACTAAATTAGGATTGAAATCTTTTTCAGCGATTCCTTGGCGGCGCGGTATTCGTCCGTTTGAAGCGGACTAAATTAGGATTGAAATAATTAAATACAGACTTAAAATATTGGGGCGACAATCGTTTGAAGCGGACTAAATTAGGATTGAAATATCCTGCGAACCATGCCGCACTTTGTATATCGGGTTGTTTGAAGCGGACTAAATTAGGATCAGCACTTCGAGCGAATCATCCAAGAGAACAAGGATTGGAACTATGAGTCCAGGATCCTCTCGTACCCCTCGGGTTTGTCTTCACGCGAGTTCCCCCTATGCGTGGGGATGATTCTCACCGCAACCAGGATCCCGGTACCCTCAAATCTACAAACGTATCCCCACCATAACCATATTAACTTGCCAAGTTAACCACACTACACTGTGGATAACGAGTACCTGATCCGGCTCATCTACGAATACAACCCCCAGCTGGCAGGGCATCTCCTCGCCGTCCCGGAGTTCCGGCGGGATCTCTACGCGGAGATACAGCCATGGCTTCCAAAAAAACAGGCAATCGCCATCGTGGGCCTGCGCCGGACCGGCAAGACCACGCTCATGCGCCAGCTCATGGAAGAGACGGGTGGGGAAAGAAAGGCGCTCTTCTTCTCCTTCGATGAAGAGGTGACACAGAAGAAAGAGGTGCTGGTCTTTATTCTCGATTACGCGGTAAATACCCTCGGCGCTGCCACCATCTTCCTCGATGAGATCCATTACGTGGCCGACTGGGAAGGGACACTCAAACGCTACTACGACCAAAAAAGCCTCAAGTTCATTGTCTCCGGATCGGAATCGCTGGAGATCTCGAAAGCGAAGGCCACGCTTGCCGGGCGGCTGGTCACATTCCCGTTAAACCCCCTGACATTCCGCGAATACCTTGCGATGAAAGGGCGGATCATCGAACCGGCGGGTGCGGCGCTTGACGATTTTGCCGCAATGAACCGGCTGTACCTCCAGTGCATCACCGAAAAAGAGTACTTTGAACACGAGTTTCTGGAATATCTCTACAAAGGCGCATTCCCCGAGCTCGTGAACGAAGAGGACAGCACCGTGATCCGGAAATATATCCATGATCTTGTCGTAAAAAAGATCATCTACCAGGATATCCCGGCGATATTCGATGTCAGGCGGCGCGACATCCTCCACGAAATGTTCCGATACACCTGCGAGACCTCATCGAACCTTTTCGATATCCAGAACCTGTCCCGGATCTTTTCTGTCCATTACGAGACCGTGACAAGTTACCTCTTCTACCTCAGGACTGCATTCCTAGTCAGGGTCGCGGAGTCCTACACCGGCAGCCCGGCAAAACGGGCGCGGAAGAACAAAAAACTGTATGTCATCCACCCGGCAATTGCCTGCGCTGTCCTCGGTTACGACCGCACCCAGCTCATCGATGCCGTTCTCGGCCGGTATGTCGAGACGCTTTTTGCCGGGGACTATTTCTGGCGGGATGCAAAGAAACGCGAAGTGGATGTTGTCCGGGAACGAGGGAACACGCTGATCCCAATCGAAGTGAAATACCAGAACCGGATCAGTCCGTCCGATGCCGGGAACCTTCTGGCCTTCATGGATGCCCGTCACCTCCATACCGGCATCATCATCACCCGGAACCTGATGGAAAAGACCGCCGCCAGCGGTAAAGAGGTCCTGTACATTCCCGCCTGGCTCGCTCTTCTCGTACAAAACATATAACCTCGCACTTCCCCGCTCCCGTCTTTGACATTTCATCGCAGGGGCTCTTTACCCGGGCAACCTGCAAAAGGCACATCCGGCGCGTGTACCCTTCTGTCGACCTCAATAAAAACAAAAAAAGTAAAATCCCGGCCCTTCACGCCGCTTTCGAGATCCCGATCGTCATTGCAACGCCTTCAACATCCCAGTCTTTGACGAGCTGGTGCGAAGCCCCTGCCGGTTCCCCGGCAAGGTGGAGTGATAACTCCTTTGCCCGCACCTCTTCTGCGATCCCGGCCTTCCAGCTCCCGCTGATAAGGTCACAGATCCTTTTATCCGCAACTGCCACATCGGCCGTAATGAAATCCTCGACCGCGAGATCGAGCTGCCGGCGCATCTCCTGGATCCGGCGGATCACTTCCCGGGCGTAGCCTTCTGCTTCAAGATCTGGGGTGAGGGCTACGTCCACATATACGGTTGCATCCTCCATGGGGGCGGAGAAGATATCGGCCGGGAGTTTTTCCGTGAAGGTCACATGTTCCGCACCGATCTCGTACTTTGCGTCGCCGCTCGCGAGCGTATAGGTCTGTCCGGCACCGGTTGCGGCCCTGATCGCATTGCCGTCAGCGGCTTCGATGAGTCCCTTGACCGTAAACGAGTTCTTGCCAAACCCTTTCCCGAGCGCCTTCATGACCGGCTCCGCATGCCAGCCGATCCGGTCCCACCGGTCCATCACGACCGTGACCTTACGGGCATTTGCCCGGTCCATGCAGATCGCGTTTAAGCGGGCAACCGCGTCCTTGACCTCTTCTTTTGCGGTCACGATGACGACTTCCTCCACCGGCCAGCGGAGTTTCCGTTTCCCGGCCTGCCGGGCATTCTGCACCGCGTCGTCAAACGAGCGGGCGAGTTCCATCGCGTGTTCCAGTTCCGCGTTAACAAGTGCCTCGTCGCAGGTTTCCCAGTCAAGCATGTGAACGCTTTCGGGATCGTTCCTGCACCGGAGGTTGCCGTAGATCTCCTCGGTGATGTGCGGGCAGAATGGGGCCATCAGGCCGATAAGCCGGCGCATCACGTAATAGATCGTCTCGTAGGCAAACACCTTCTGTCCGGACTCGCCTTCGAGCCACATCCGGGGCCGGACAAGCTGGACGTACCAGCGGGAGAGATCTTCGAGGATAAAGGTGATCAGTTCCCGGGTCGCCCGGTGGAGCTGGCACTCCTTTGTCGCCGCATCAACGATGCCCGCGACCGTGTTTATCCGGGACACGATCCAGCGGTCCTCGTCCGGGAGCTGCCGGAGGTGTGCTGTGATGTATGCCCCGTCCCAGACCCCGTCCTTTGACTGCGGTTCGAACTTGTCGAGGATCATGTACGGCATCGGGAACCGGTACACGTTCCAGAGGATGTTAACCGCACGGTTCACGGTCGCGACCCCGTCCCAGTTGAACTTCAGGTCATCCCAGGGGGCCGATGAGGAGAGCACGTAGAACCGGAGGACGTCAACGCCGACTTTTGCCACTACTTCCTCGGGTGACACCACGTTCCCGAGACTCTTTGACATCTTCTTTCCCTCGGCATCGAGTGCAAAGCCGTGCATGCAGACGCTCTTGTACGGCGCTTTCCCGAATGCAATCGTGCTCGCGCCGAGCTGCGAGTAGAACCAGCCCCGGGTCTGGTCCTGGCCCTCGGTGATAAAGTCCGCCGGCCAGAGTTTCTCGAACTCTTCGGTCTTTGCCGGGAAGCCGAGCGTGGCCCACGATGCGACCGCGGAATCAAACCAGACGTCGAAGATGTCCCCGACCCGCTTCATCGTGCCGCCGCAGGAGCAGGGAATCGTCACCTTGTCCACGAACGGGCGGTGGGGATCGGGCACGGACTGTCCGCTCGCCTTTTCCAGTTCCGCGATGGTGCTGATGACCCGGTAGGTATCACACTTGTCGCAGACCCAGACCGGGATTGGGATGCCCCAGTACCGCTGCCGGGAGACACACCAGTCCCGGGCCTCCTTAATCCAGTCGTAGAACCGGGCGCTTCCCGCCCACTCGGGGTACCACGTGACCTTTTCGACCTCGGCAAGCATGAGGTCCCTGATCTCAGAGGCCTTCAAAAACCACTGGGAGGTCGCCCGGAAGATGATCGGCGTCTTGCAGCGCCAGCAGTGGCCGTACCGGTGGGTGATCTTTTCGGTCGCAAGCAGGTGATCGCCGAGAGCATCGAGCACGTCCTGGTTTGCGTCCCGGACAAATTTGCCGGCAAAGATTCCTGCTTCAGGCCGGAACTTTCCTGCCCCGTCCACCGGGCAGACAATGGCGAGTTTCTCCTTTGTCCCGAGCACGTAGTCGTCCCAGCCGTGGCCCGGCGCGATGTGCACCATGCCGGTATTCTCCATCGCGACGAAATCCGCAGCGACGACCCGGTGAGTGATCTCGCGCTGGAGCGGCACCTGTTCCGCGAGTGGGGAGTTGTACTCCCAGCCGACCAGTTCTGTGCCCTTCTTTGTTTCCAGCGCCTCGAACTTCTGGTACCGCCCTTTCTTGAGTACCGATTTTATGAGCGGCTCTGCCATCCAGAGGTATTCCTCGCGACCGTTCTTCTCCGCATGGACTCTCGCATAGACAAAGTCCTTTGCCACCGCAACCGCAACGTTTGCCGGCAGCGTCCAGGGTGTCGTCGTCCAGATGACCAGGTACTCGTGGTCCTTTCCCTTGATCGGGAACTTCACAAAGACCGAGGGGTCGGTCTCGTCCCAGTATTCGACCTCGGCGTCCGCGATCGCCGTTTCGCACCGGGGGCACCAGTTCACGACCCGGAACCCGCGTTCAAGCATCCCCCTCTCTTCTGCCCGGGCAAGTGTCCACCACGCTGCTTCAACGTATTCAGGCTTGATCGTCTGGTAAGCGTTTACAAAATCCAGCCAGATCCCGAGGTTCTCGAACTGGGCGTCCATCAGTTTCTTGTTCTGTATGGCAAATTCCCGGCACTTGTTGATAAAATTCTCAATCCCGAAGGTCTCGATATCCTTTTTTGAGGCAAATCCAAGCGACTGTTCGACCTTGACTTCAATCGGAAGGCCGTGCATGTCGTAGCCCGCACGGTCGATCACGTTCCTCCCGTTCATCCGCTGGTACCTGAGGAGCGAGTCCTTGATGATCTTGTTCCACGCGGTGCCGAGATGGATCTGTCCCGTGGTGTACGGCGGGCCATCGACAAAAAAGAATGCCCTGCCGGCGCTCCGGTGCTGCTTTACTGCCTTGTAGGTCTCGTGGGTGCGCCAGTATTCCTGCACCTCGCGCTCGATATCCGTTGCATTGAAGTTCGCGGTGACTTCCTTCACAAAATCCCTCTGTTACGATGGCGGGATGCCCAAACGTATCGATAAACGTTGGCTCTTGATGACAAAGTAGTTTTCTTGTATAACCGGTTTTTCCCCGGGAGTAGCGCTCACTGTTTGTCCCGGCCGCTGCGCAAAACCCTGGTGCCCCCATGGTGGCAGCCGTTTAAAACCGTAACACATCTATATCATCTTTTATATACTGATTTTTATGAAGTCTCCCGTTGCTCTCATAAGTATTGCAGTGCTGGTCGTTCTGCTTACCTGCATTGCCGGATGCACCACGACATCTTCCACGCCGGCGGCCACAGCACCGGTCGCGACCACATCCGCATCCGGATCTTCAGGTGCCACCGTCACCGCCCCTGCGGTCGGGACAGCTGTCTCGGCAACTTCGTCAACCGCAACCTCCGGCATCGACACAACCATTTCTGTCCACTTCAATGATTATGCCTGCATTAATATCCCGAAAGCGCTTGGCGTAGATTATCTGTCCGGGTGAGAACTACTCTATCTGGGTCACTACGCCCGGGTCCGGCACGATCACCCCGAATCTCCTTGTGCTCAATGTGAATGATAATGCCAGATTCGGGACGGTCACTCCTGTCTGGGATGCAGTGCAGAAGACCTGGACCTACGAGGGCATCGTTCCCCTGGTAAAACTCATCGATATCACCACTCCCCAGAGTGAAACTCTGACGATCAAGAACCAAGGCTGGTATTTTGTCTGCATCGATGACCGCAAGGAGTCGGGAGTCAGCGATGCCGTATATAATGTTCCGGTGAAGGTGACCCGGATCTGATATCCCGGTGATCAACCGGGAGAAAAACGCAATTTTTTTTGATTTTTTCACTCAAGATGCAGAAAATCAGGGGCAAACAGTTTCATCATATTTTCAATGTAGGTGTAGGCCTTCTTGTGATCGATATACACCCTGAACGAAGAACCCCCCTTCTTTGAGATCTCAAGATACCCCGAGAGCAGCACGGGTTTTTTGAGAGTGATCTTCTCGATCTCTCCCTTTTCCACTTCGAAGATCCGGGTGTTTTCCAGTTCTCCGAGTGATTTCTGGCGTGTATCTACCACGTTGCCGAAGAGCTCGTCCATGAGGAATGTGCCGAACTGGACTCCCTGCGAGGCAGATGCGTCCAGTTCCGGGTTGCGGATGATAAACAGCCTCTTGGCGGTAGCATACACACCATATCCCCCGGTGGATGATCCAATCGCACCGGCGATTGATCCCCCCACCCCCAAACCAGAGACTTTGAGGGTGAGGCTCGATATCCCGCCAAGATACTCTTCTGATCCTGCACCCCCGGCTTGCTCCTGTGGTTCGCTTACCGCAATCGCCTCGATCGCCGCTATCAGCCGGCCGGCTGCATCGTAAACCGGGGAGCACTTGGCCCACAGGTACATTGGTTTACCCCGGATCGTTACCTGTACTCTCTCGCCGACGAGCGTATCTCCGACTTTTTTTGTCGCCGGCAGATCCCCATCCGCATCGGTCCCGGGGAGCGTTATAACATGATCGATGAGCATGGGTCCGGGTTCCCCGTAGAACGGGACCGCATACTCCCGGTTGCCTTTCCCGACCATCGCATCAGTGTCAGCACCGGTCAGTTCGGCAAGTTTCGTGCTCCATGCGATGATTACCCCGTGTTTGTCAACCGCAAAGACCGGGGCGTCAAGCGACTGCAGCGTGGCTATCAGTTCGCCCAGTTCGCCCGGTTTTTCCTCCGGAGTTTCCTGTGATGACCCGGTTGCGGCAGACAGGCCCCCTTCCCCTTCGGCTATTGTCGTTCCGATCCGTATCAGATCCTTCGTATCCCTCCCAGTGAGTTGGTACTCCTGGACTCCGCCCTGCGCGGAAAATAACACATGGTAGCCCCATTCGAGGGTGAGGGTTCTTCCGTCACCCGCCATGATGTGATGCAGGAGCAGGCAGTCCGGTTTTTCCGGCGTGAGTTCCCGGAGACAGACAAGGATCCCCGGGCGTTCGTTATCAGGGACGTATGTAAAGAAATTCTCCTGCACGAGCTGCCGGTAGGATTTTTTGAAGAGGTGAACACAGGGTTCGTTCACAAAACTGAGTGCGCCGTCGGGTTTGATACGGCAGATGAGCTCCGCACCATTGTCGACGATTGAATTGTAGAACCGGGCCCATGCGATCAGTTCGTACTCGGCGTTCTTCTGCGGGACCCGGGTCCTGATAAAATCGATCAGCCTCGAGACCTCGTTTGCCATATCGGCCCCTTTCTGCAGGTAGTAGTCGGCCCCGGTGTTGAGGGCGTCCTTTGCGATATGTGCGAGTCTTTTTGCCGTGGCGACAATAAAGATCGACTGGCCGCCCCGCGCCCGGATCTCCCGTAACAGGGCAAGGCCGTCCATATCGGGCATCGAGTAATCAGAGATGATCACATCGAAATACTGGCGGTTGAGCAGTTCCAGCGCTTCAAGTGTTGTCGATGCAGGGGTAACGGCAAGATCTGTTTCCTGTTCGAGACGTGCCCTGAATGCATCAAGAAACAGGGGTTCGTCATCGATGCAGAGGATGGAGATTGTCTGCGGCATACCGGGGCCCCCAACTAGCAGTCCAGTTTCTTGTTCTCCATATTAAATAAATTATTTAATTTGATCTATTGCACCGTCCTGCCACGGTGCTGAATCAGAGTGACTCCCGTCGCGGGAAAAGGGATGCAACGTGAAAATCAGGACAAGAGGACGAACTGCCAAAAAAAGGGATATGCGGTGGTGTGGTGCTACCACAGGGTGATTTCAACCTGGCTGTTGCTCTCAAAACCTTCGCTACCAGCCGGGACCCGGAGCACCCCGTTACTCTTTGCTAGTGTATTTAAGAGGCCGGACTTCCCGAAGAGCGGGGTTGCAATCCCGTCTTTTACAAAGACCCGGATATAGTCTTCCCGCCCCTTCGTGGATGGCACATTCATTGCAAGTTTTGCCGTTACCTTCACCGGTTCTGGTGCGGCACTGCCGGTCATGTCATCGAGCAGGTGCCTGACAATGGCGACCAGCACAACAAACGTTGCCGCAGGGTGGCCGGGGAGGCCGATGACCGGGACACCGCCGCACCGGCCGATGATCGTGGGTTTTCCCGGTGCAATGGCGACCCCGTGGATCAGCACCTCACCTATTTGAGCAATGACCGCGGCTGCCATGTCCCGGTCGTCTTTTGAGCTCCCTCCTGAGATCAGCACCGCGTCGCATTCCCCTGCTGCACAGGTGAGTGCAGATTCAAATGCGGCCCGGTCGTCCCTGACGATCCCGTACGTGACCGGGATGCAGCCGTGGTCGCGGACGAACGCGGCGATCACGTACCTGTTAACGTCACGGACCTGGCCGATCCGGGGAGTTTCTGTGACCGGCACCAGTTCGTTTCCGGTGGACAGAATCCCGATCTTTTGCCTGATGGTGACCGGCACATCAGCACACCCGACTGCGGCAAGGACTCCCGTATCCTGCACCGAGAGCCGGCGCCCGCGGGGGAGGACGACCTCGCCCTTTTTAAAATCCTCATTGTACTGGATCACGTTCTCGCCGTACGCCACCGGCTTTTTTACAAGGATTTCATCGCCAAACGGTTCAGTATTCTCCGCCATCACGACTGTATCGGCACCCTCCGGGAGGATGCCTCCCGTAGGGATGTAGACGCACTCCCCCTTCTTTACCGGCAGGTCCGGGGTCTGCCCCATCTGGATCCTGCCCCGGAGGGCGAGTATCGCCGGCACCGCATCACCGGCACCTGTCGTATCGCCGGCCCGTACCGCGTACCCGTCCATCACCGACCGGGTAAAACCCGGGATATCCACGTCCGCATGCACATCCGCGGCAAGCACCCGGCCGCAGGCTTCTGCAAGAGGCACAGTCTCCTGCGGCACTTTCACGGTAAGGCGGTGCACGGTTGCGACGGCCTCACTCACCGGGACAACGGATAAAAAAAGGCTCATGTGACCTGCTCATTTGAAGCAGCCCAGCTGGCAGGCATGGATTTTTATCCCGTGGGTGTTGCAGTACTCACTGATGTCCGACTTTGGGAGCCGGTGCTTTTCTGCAATCGCGAATGCCTGCGGGCAGGTGATCGATTTTACGATCTTCTCATCCCCAAATGCCTTCTCAATCGTTTTCTCGTCCATGGTACAAGTGAAGTGTGCGCTCCCTTATCATAGCAGTTGCGAAGCCGGCACACGGGACCATGCATCCATGCGAGGCTTTTCGTGGAGTACCGCGTACATACTGGCATGAAGGTAGCGCTGATCAATTCCCGCCAGGACATCGCGGGATGCAATATCAGGCACCATATCGAACAGTGCCTCGCCCGGGCTCCAGATGCGGGCCGGGTAGGAGTCCGGACCTACGAATTTTTCGAGGTGGACGGCCGGCTCATCCACGCGGAAGGCGTCGATGCCGGCATCGATTGCGATCTTGTGATCTTTCTCTCGCGGCACACAAGCGTCAACCTGGTCCCGGTGCTTACCGTCCATGTCACCGGGAACTACCGGGACGCGGAGCTGGGAGGGAGCCCCCGCACGCTTGCCCCGGCCGCACCGGCAATGATGCACGCGGTGCTGCGGGGGCTTGCCCGGCACTGTCCGGAAGGGTACCGGGTCTCGTACGAGGTTACCCACCACGGCCCCACAGGACTTTCCCACCCTTCGTTCTTTGTCGAGATCGGGAGCACTGAGAAAGAATGGGCAGACCCGGCTGCAGGCCGAGCTGTGGCAGAGGCCGTGCTTGAAGCTATTCCCCTTGCCGACGCCGTTCCGCTCGCTGGTTTTGGCGGCACGCATTATGCGGTGCGGGAGACTGAAATTGCTCTTGCCACCCGGGGTGCGTTCGGGCATATTGCCCACACCCGGGAGATCGCAGCGCTTGACGAGCAGATGATACGGTCGATGATCGAAAAGAGCGGGGCCGTTGCCGCGTATATCGACAGGAAAGCGCTCGATCATGCGGTTCTCTCTCATCTTCTGGGAATTCTTGACCGGATCCCGGTCCTGCGCCTTTCGGAAAGTGAAATTGCTGCACTCGGGCATGTATCGTGGGAAACCTACTGTGCCGTACGGAATCTGGCTGCAACGGTCTCGCCCCACACCCGGTGTTTTATCCATGCCCTTTCCGGCACTGGCCCGCTTGCGGTCATCTCCCTTGACCCGGTGCTGCTTGCAGAAACAAAAAAAGCCGATGAACCTGCACTGATCCACGGGGTTTCGCCGCTTTCCGTGGTACACCTGACCAAGGAGGACAACGTTCTGCTCCCGCAGTTTGTGGTTTTTCGTAAAGATTCTTCGGAAATAATAAATGCTTTAAATACGTTGTGCGTAAAAATCATACGTAGTAAGGAAATCATAGCGACGGAACGTGATTGCCTGATCATCAGCAAGGTCCGGTTCGACCCCCAAAAAGCGCGCGAACTGGGAGTCCCGGCCGGGCCTTCATACCGTCAGCTTGCTCTTGGGCAGGCCGTGGAGCATGATGGACGGGTAATCCTGCCGGAAATGGTATCAGTCCATACTGAAATAAAGATCCACATCCCGGGACTGGAGAAGAATTCATGAGGTCGATTGTTGAAGAGGCACTCACAAAGGCAAGGGACGAGACTGCATCCCCATCGCAGAATAACGAGGATCTTGATCAGATCTTAAGCGAACTCAAGACCGAGATCACCGTGATCGGCTGCGGTGGCAGCGGCTCCAACACCATCACCCGCATGATGGAAGAAGGTATCCACGGCGCAAAACTTATCGCCCTCAATACGGATGCCCAGCACCTGATCCGGACGCATGCCGACCAGCGCATGCTGATCGGCCGGCAGCGGACCCGGGGTCTCGGCGCCGGTTCTATCCCTCAGATTGGGGAGGAAGCCGCACTTGAGAACGAGCAGGATATACGGGCTGCCGTATCCGGCAGCGATATGATCTTTATCACGGCCGGCCTTGGCGGCGGTACCGGAACCGGTTCCGCCCCGGTCGTGGCAAAGGCTGCCCGTGAAGAAGGTGCGCTCACGATCGCGGTTGTCACCCTGCCATTTGCCTCTGAGGGTGCGATCCGGATGGAGAACGCGGAAGCCGGCCTCGAACGTCTCCGGGATGTGGCGGATACGGTCATTGTCGTCCCGAACGACCGTCTGCTTGAAGTCGTCCCCAAGCTTCCCCTGTCAGCAGCGTTCAAGGTTTCTGACGAAGTCCTCATGCGGGCGGTCAAGGGCATCACGGAACTCATAACGATGCCTGGCCTCGTGAACCTGGACTTTGCCGATGTGCGCACGGTCATGGAGCGCGGCGGCGTCGCCATGATCGGGATGGGAGAGAGTGACAGTGAGGACAAGGCAATCGACTCGGTGAAAAAGGCGATCCGTTCCCCGCTTCTGGATGTTGACATATCGGGTGCAACTGCCGCACTCGTGAACGTGGTCGGCGGCCCTGACATGACGATGGCGGATGCGGAGGGTGTGGTGCAGGAAGTCTATTCCCGTGTCGACCCGAACGCCCGGATCATCTGGGGTGCACAGGTTGACCCGACGATGCAGAACAAGATGCGGACGCTTCTAGTGGTCACGGGCGTACGGTCGTCACAAATATATGGTCGCAATGAGAAGCTTACCCCCAAAGTACAGAAACAGTATGAGATCGATTTTCTCAAGTGAGCAGTTATGGAAATTTCAAAACCTGATATCAAAGTGAATGTGCACGAGGAGTTATTCCGCAAATACTTCCGTGTCCTGAAACTCGCGCGCACTCCCACCCGTGAGGAGTTCACAAAGATTGCGACCGTCGCGGCAGCCGGTGTCCTCCTCATCGGGCTGATCGGATTTATCATCTACCTGATCTTCGACCACAAGACGCTGCTGGGATTCTAGATCCTGATTGCCATGACTCCGGAACCTATTCCCGCATCGCCAGCGCCATCAGTACCTGCCGCTCCAGAGGTCTTCAATAACCGGATCTTCGCGATAAAGACGACCTCCAAGCAGGAGCGTACGGTTGCTGACAATATTTTAAAGGCTATTGAGATGAAGGCGACCGATATCAAGGTCACCGCGATTATTGTCCCAAACGAACTTCAGGGCTACGTCCTTGTCGAGACCCCCGAGCAGCGGAACAGGATCGAGCAGCTCGTGGAAATGACTGCCCATGCCCGTGCAGTCGCAAAGGGTCAGACCACGCTTGCAGAAGTGGGGCATTTCCTGATCCCGAAACCCGTCGTGGCCGGTATCGATGAGGGCACGATTGTCGAACTGATCGCCGGGCCGTTCAAGGGTGAGAAGGCTGTGGTCAAGCGTGTTGACTCGGCAAAAGAAGAGATCACCGTTGAGCTGTACGAGAGTGTCGTACCGATCCCGATTACTGTTCG
>CAYVTY010000026.1:0-31455 GCA_964454995.1 uncultured Methanoregula sp. | reverse complement strand
ATCACTAGGCGTTGCCAACGCCTAAACCCGGGTTCGAGTCCCGGTCGGCGCATTTTTTCTGCCTTGGGGTTCGAGGCGCTGCGTTTTTTAGATTTATGTAAAATTTAACCTTTCCGGGTTGATCGTAATTAGGGAGTGGCAATTCACTTATAATACACAAAAATGCATAAAAAGAGACTGAAAGACTTTAGTAGTTTCCAAAAATTTCAAGGGGTTCTACCAATTCTGGTTGTTCATCTCCATAAATATTGGTATACCTTATGTGAACGATTAAATCTTTAAGAATACTCCTAATACTTACAATATCTTTTATAACCGCCGGATCTTTAAGATCATCCACAGTCCAAGAAAGTTTAAATAATTCTACATTACTTCCTTCTTTGATTGTAGTATTGTCCCATATTTTTCTCCATACTCCTTGTGTCTTTGGGCAAACTTTAACAGATGAAATCCAATCAAAGGGATGAGATTTAATTTCACCACTTATTTTGTTTTGTGTTTTTACTGATTTAATTATCATCGGGCCTATTCCAGAATTAAATATTGTTATTTTAAGTTGAGGAGGCATTTCCGGTGTTCCTTCAGGTAAATCAATTCTTTCCATTTCCGCAATAGGTCTAACAGATAATTTGTTATGTTTTTGTTGAGAGTAAAGCGCCCAAGCACCAATAATTATTGAGAAAAATGAGATAAAAAGGGCAATGATTGTTGGGATTTGATTATCATTCAATAGGTTAACATTGATCGTAGGAATATTATTTGATAAATTTTGGACATTTGGATTTTGGATTGTTACCATGCTTAATCCTGAAAAAATCATCAATATGCTATATATTATCAAAGCGAGCACCCCCAGAATAAAAACAGCCAATAAAATTTTTGGTATTATAGGATAATCCTTTTTTAAAAAGACTTCAGAAATTGACCATGAAATAACTAACAGTCCTGCACAAAATAAAAATACCAAGATCACTGAAGGAATCCCATGGGGATACTCACTGTGTAATATTTCAAATAGTGAATTCACAAGCAAATTTCCAAAAATTCCTAACAAAACACCTATAAATAAAATGACGATATCTTTAGGACTAGTTATGTTCAACTGAGTGTTAGTAAACCCCTCTGTTTTCAAATTAGGTTTGCACATATAATGTTCAGTAATTGCTTCATCTTAAAAAATGTTATTATTATAATAATTTAAATCTCACATTTAAACGCCGCACATTCAATTTCCATCATACAATTCCTCCATATTTTGATATTATTTTCACAATAGGGTATAAAATTTCAATAAAATGTAAATGGTTTAAAGAAATTTCATTTTTTCTTTCCCCTTCCCTGATCCGCCGCGGGGGCGTCCCATCGGGGACGGCGGCACTCCTCGCTCGTTGGGGTATGGGGGCATCAGCCCCCATCCTTATGATCCCTGTCACAAAATCCGGATGCCCCGTCCCGGCCCTGCCGTACTTTTCCAGAAAAGTCCGGGTCACGAGCTGATGATTCCGGAAAATCTCCGGTTCACCTGCTGATGATTTCCCATGAAAATCAAATTCGTTGAGAAAACCAATCTCACCAAAAAATATTCTGTGAATTTAATTTTCATGCTTTCGGTGCGAACTCCTGTTCATCTCGCGTTTCTAAAAGAGCCAAAAGGAAATTCATTTATAAGAGATAAGTGAGAATGAAACCGTGGTGAAAAGAGATGAAATACCGGTACAAAAGGCATGTAACAAACACCCTCCTCTATGCAGTAATCATCACGGCCCTGATTGCAGTTATTAAACAGTATACCTGGTGGGGCGCCATTATTTTTGCCATCGTAAGTGTTGCCGCATTAGCCGCTGACAGGTATGTAGAAAACCAGCACCTGAAAGAAGAGGAGCAAAAAGAAACAACCGCGAAATAATTTTATTTTTAATCCGGAAACTTTTCTGGATTTTGTTCGAAGGCCTGATTCCATTGCATCTCTCCCGCAATCGGGACATACCCAATCGCAGGCTGACCAGATGAGGTCCTGCCCCCCTCATCCCAATAGGTAAGCAGACCGTCCCTCTCCCATGATCGTTTCTCCGACGGAGAGTTTTCGGGCCGGATCCGGGGCTGAAATGCTCCAGTGGAAATGGTGCCAGCACCCAACAAAATTCTTCATATAAATCGGTATTTTTGGAAACGGGCCGTTTTAAACAGGAAAAAACCGGCCAATTTAGCGGCTTTTCTTTGGTCGCGAAAAACCGGTAGTCCTGCAAGGCCATCCGGGACCCTGCCCGCGCCCGGTGCCCCGCTATGGACGAAAAATAAAGGGGGTTCCTTACCGGGGAAAAACGATCCGGTTTTCCGGGAAAATTGTCATGGATCGGCCTCCGTTGTAGTGATTTGGCGGAAACAGGGGCATCCGGAGGGAGAGATGCAGTGGTTTTAATGAGTATTTGCCATCGGAGGCGATACTCTCCGCTTGTGAGGGGGTGAGGGCACTAGCCCTGAAAGGAAAATAAAAACAGGTGATAATCCGCGAATGCTCACTTGATCTTTTTCTCAAGTTTCTTGAGCTTCTTTGCCGCGTCTTTGCTTCCCGCCGCCGCCGCCTTCGAGAGCTCTTCTGCCTTTGCCTTTTTCACCTGGTTCAGTTTTGTCAGCTGTTTCTTACTCGTTGGCATGTACATTACCTCGTTTAGCCTTTGGCTCATTCTGGTTAGTTTTTTTCCTTTTTAAAATATCCCTGTAACGTTGTCCCGGCCGACAAAAAGATTCGGATACCGGAAATGCTGGCCGGTGATTTCCGCAATTTTCCGGAAAACCGTTCCGGCTTCCCGTTCGTCCGGGGATGCATCACTCCGGCCAGCAGGGGCGTAATCAGATTGTTTTTTCTGCTCTGTAGAAATCCCACACTGGATTATAAACGCTCTTCCCGGGCTGCCGCACCTGCACGCTTGTGGCATCCCCGGTTCGGGATGATGCCGTATTACCGGTATGCAGATTCGCTCGCATGTTCGCTTCCCCGGTAATACCGACACATCGCATATGCCCCCCCCTTTGGGGGCAGGGCTGGCGTGAGGGGAGGGATATTTGAAAAAATGTTTTCACCAGAGCAGTTTTTTCAAATGATTAACAATACGCTGTGAATTATTTGAAAAAAAACGGGAGATTCAAACGCAAGAGTTTATTGCAGTTATTTTTGAAAGATTACCACAAACGATGAGCAGAAAGATGCCGGACAATCCAAACGTAGAAGAGTGTGCGTGATGACCCGGTACCTGATCGATATCCGGCTGATGGGTTCGGTAAAGCGCCAGATCAGCGCATTGAGCCATCAGCTGGAGGAAAAATTCAATCTCAAAAACAAGCTCGTGATCCCGCATATCACGCTCGCCGGGCCGTTTTCGACCGGGGATGAAGAAAAACTGGTGGAGGATTTTGCCAGGATCTGTACGAGCCAGTCCGGGATCCCGAAATATGAAGTGGGGGGTTACGGGTTTTTTAGCGATACGAGGGTGGTGTATGTCACGATTACCCCGGATGAGCCCTTACGGCAATTCCGGTACCAGCTGGCCCGGGCAATCTCGCCCTATTGTTCGTTACGCGACTATGATCTGGATTCGGCCGATGCATTCAGGTTCCACGCAACGCTTGCGATGAAACTTGACTGGCTCACGTTCCAGAGAATAAAATGGTATTTCCGGGAGCAGGAACAGGTCACTTACCGGCACCACCCGATCCGGGCAACACTGCTCAGGAATTCCCGGATCCTGTGCGAATACGATTTTGTCCAGGAGAGGATGCTCTCCCGGTCACAGGCCCGGAGCAGGGCGACACAAAAACGCGATTTTGATATCCTCAAAGTGTGGGAGGATGGAGACTGGGAAGGCGGGTAGTATCGCCTGGCATACCTCCCTGTCCGGGCCCGGGGCCCCGCTATGGCCGAAAAATAAAAGGGGTTCCCTTGGGTGATGGCCCTTTCTCACCACCTGCACACCGGGGAAATGAGCGCATCAAACCTTGCGTACCCTTTATTATTCCGCCGAACAATTGGCTGTACATGGAAGCAGATGCAAAACAGGGAGGACAACCACACCGGCACCATCGCGGAACCATGCTGATTCCTGCCGGTGTCCTTCTGGGTCTTGGGATCGGATTGCTTGCCGGTTACCCGGGACCCGGGGTGCTGATCGGGCTGGGACTTGGTTTTATCGGAGCGACGATTGTGAAACCCGGGGCGGATCCTGCCGGGGATGCCGGTACTCATCAATGCTGTGACCGGTCCCACGGGTTTCTGGCCATACTCGGGGCATTCCTGATCATTGTTGGCATCGGGATTGCTTTTGCGCCACTCCATTTCTGGCCGTACATTGCAGCCGCATTCCTGATCCTGGTGGGGGCCTGGTTCCTGTACCGGGCTTTCTCCCACAGCCGGGAATGAAGGCGGCTATTTTTATTTTTTTTATGTAAGCGGATAACCCCCTCATCATAAGTACCCGGCCGGAACCCGGGGTATCCGGTCCGGTCAGAAGACACCCTGCCCCCACGGCCCGGACTTTTCCCGAACCTTCTGTCCGCATCACACCCGCCTTCATTGCCGGATTGATCCGACTGCCGGTTTCCAGACCCGGATAAAAAGCGCATCCCATGAAAATACTTTGAAATATCCCGGCATACCAACGGGTTGTGGGACTGAGTACAATGACAACAAAAACCGAACAGGACAACGCAGTGCTGGACAGGATTATCGGAGAACGGCGGAGCTGCCGGAAATTTACCCGGGAGATCCCGGCAGATGAGCAGATTGAGAGTATTCTCCACGCCGGTCTCCATGCCCCGTTTGCCGCAGCAGCAATTGGGGACAACAAGGACTATTTCCGTAGGTTTGTAGTCGTCCGGAACGGCTCAAAGGCGATGAAAGAAATTTCTCCGCTTGTCTTTGAGACCGTTCTTGCCATGGCCGGGGATCTCGAACAGGCAGCGGCGAAAAATGCACAGCTGCGGGAAAAGGCCGCCGGGTTCATGGACCGGCTTTCCCTAATCAAAAACATGGGCATGGTCCCCGGTGTCGGCACGGCTCCATTCTATATCGTTGCCGCTGAAAAGAGAGGGTTCCCGCCCGTGGAAGCACAGTCCCTTGCCCACTGCATGGAAAACATGTGGCTGAAAGCAACGGCGCTTGGCCTCGGGTTCCAGATTGTGTCCATCACGGCACAGATGGCGGATAATCCCGGATTCTGCCGGGCCCTCGGCCTTGAATCCGGGAAATGGGCACTCATGGGGTGTGCCGTGGGATACCCGGCAGAGAAACTGTCTCCTTCGATCAGGCCGTCGGTCACGGAAGTTACCATGTGGCCTGAGTGAGACGAGCGGGCGTCAGAAATCGAAAGAGGGTGTGTTACGGCAGCACACCAATAACAATATCCGGTATTTTTTACCGGGCAAAAAAATTATTTGCTGCTGGTCACGGTCTTTGTGCCGCGTAAAATGGCAATCCTTCCGGTCCGGATCAGTTCCTTGATCCCGAACTGGCGCAGCAGCTTTTCCATCGCGTTGATCTTGTCGGTATCCCCGACAACCTGGAGCACCACCGATTTTGCTCCCACGTCCACGATCTGGGCGCGGAAGATCGTCGCGATCTGCATGATCTCGGCCCGGGTCGAACCCTGGTCGGCGGTCACCTTGAACATCACCAGTTCGCGTTCGACCCGCTCGTTGTCGGTCAGGTCAGAGACCTTGATCACATCGATGAGCTTGTTGAGCTGCTTCATCACCTGCTCGATCTGCGCATCGTCGCCGATCACGACAATCGTGATCCGGCTCATGTCCTGCTCCTCGCAGGGACCGACCGCGAGGCTCTCGATATTAAAGCCGCGCCGGGAGAAGAGGCCGGTCACCCGCGAGAGGACACCGGCTTTGTTCTCCACAAGGACGGATAACGTGTGTGCCTTCATGATCGCGGATGCCCCCCGATCATCTCGTTGATCGCAGCACCGGCCGGCACCATCGGAAACACGTTCTCCTCCCGCTCGATCCGGAAGTCAAGCACGAACGGCCCGTCGCAGTCCACCGCGGCTTTTAAGGCCGGCATGACCTCATCGCAGGACTCCACCTTAATGCCGTCGATACCGTACGCCTGCCCGATCTTCACGAACTCCACCGGCGGGAGCTCGGTATAGGCATAGCGCCGGTCGTAGAAGAGCTCCTGCCACTGGCGCACCATGCCGAGGTACATATTGTTCAAGATCGCGATCTTCACCGGGATCTTGTACTGCGCCACGGTTCCCATCTCCTGGATGTTCATCTGGATGCTCCCGTCGCCGGCCACGTCAAAGACCGGGACATCAGGCCGGGCAAAGTGCGCCCCGATGGCTGCGGGGAGCCCGTAGCCCATCGTGCCAAGGCCACCAGACGTAATCCACGTCCGGGGCTTGCGGAAGCAGAAGTACTGGGCGGTCCACATCTGGTTCTGGCCGACCTCCGAGACGATCACCGCGTCGCCTTTTAAGAGTTCGTTCATCTGCTGGAGGATGAACTGCGGGTGCAGGCACCCGTTCTTCTCCCCAAACCGGAGCGGGTGGTGCTGCTTCCAGTGCTGGATCTTTTTCTGCCACGCATCGCAGACATTTTTCTTCTTTAACCCGTCAATCATATCGGTGAGCACGGATTTTACGTCGCCGACAATCGGTACGTCCACGCGCTTGTTCTTCCCGATCTCGGCCGGGTCGATATCGATGTGGATCACGTTCGCATGCGGCGCGAAGGTGTCGATCTTGCCTGTGACCCGGTCGTCGAACCGGGCCCCAATCGCGATCAAAAGATCGCATTCAGTCACGGCAAAGTTTGCGTACTCGGTGCCGTGCATGCCGAGCATCCCGAGGTTAAGCGGGTGGTCGCAGGGGATGCACCCGATTCCCATCAGGGTAGTCGTGATCGGGATGCCGAGAGATGTCGCAAACGTGACGAGTTCAGGGGCTGCATTGGAGGAGATCACGCCGCCGCCTGCGTAGATGAGCGGGCGCTCGGCAGCGGTGATCAGTGCGATCGCTCTATCGATCTGGCGCTTGTTCCCCTTGTACGTCGGGTTGTAGCCCCGGAGCGACACCTTTTCCGGCACGACCGGTTCTTTGACCGACCGGGTGTTGACATCCTTTGGCAGGTCGATAAGGACCGGCCCCTGCCGGCCCGTGCCCGCAATATAGAACGCTTCCTGCACCACGCGGGGGATGTCGGAGGTATCCTTGACAAGGTAGTTGTGCTTGGTAATCGGCATCGTGATGCCCTGGATATCCGATTCCTGGAAGGCATCGTTCCCGAGCATCGTGGTCGGCACCTGGCCGGTGATGGCGACAAGGGGGACCGAGTCCATGTAAGCCGTCGCGATCCCGGTGACCAGGTTACAGGCACCGGGCCCCGAGGTGGCAAGGCATACCCCTACCCGGCCGCTCGCGCGTGCATACCCGTCCGCGGCATGCGCAGCTGCCTGCTCGTGCCGTACCAGGATGTGCCGCAATGGTGAATCGTAGAGTTCATCATAGATCGGCAGCACCGAGCCGCCGGGGTACCCGAATATCGTATCGGTTCCCTCGCGCTGGAGTGCTTCAATGAGGAGTTTTGCCCCGGTCTTCATGTTCGTTCCTCAAGTAGTCTGTTCATACCGGCGATCATCGCCTCGACGCTCGCCATGATAATATCCGTGCGGGCGCCCCTTGAAGTTATTATCTTTCCGTCTTTACTTAATCTTACGGTCACTTCCACGAGCGCATCGGTGCCGCCGCTGATCGCGTCCACGTGATATTCTTCCAGGCGGATGTTCGCGGCATCGGCGACCGATTTGCTGAGCACCTGCATCGCGGCATCGACCGGCCCGTCACCTGTTGCCGCGCCGGTCGTTTCCCTGCCCCGGACTTCGAGCGTGACCGATGCGGTGGGGATCATGCTGCTTCCCGAGACTACCGTGAACTGTTTAAGCCGGATGACCGGTTTGCACTCCATCGCAAGTACCGCGTCGGCAACCGCCATGAGGTCCGCGTCGCTCACCCGTTTCCCGGAGTCGCCGAGATCTTTTATCCGTGCAACGATCGCTTTGAGCTGCTGCTCATTTGGCACGTACTTCATCTCATGCAGCGCCGCTTCAACGGATGCAGAGCCGGAATGTTTCCCGAGCACGATCCGGCGCTTCCTCCCGATCTGTTCGGGACTGATGGATTCGTAGGTCGAGGGTTCCCGGATCACGCCATGGGCATGGATGCCGCTCTCGTGGGTAAAGGCCATCTCGCCGACTACGGCCTTGTTGACCGGCAGCGGGACGCCAGTGAGCCGTGACACAAGAGTCGAAAGGGAATAGATCTCCTCTTTTTTGATCCCGGTCGGGTAGTTGTAGAGCACCTCAAGCGACATAACCAGTTCCTCAAATGGCGTGTTCCCCGCCCGCTCGCCAAGGCCGTTTACCGTGACGTGGGCGCAGGTCGCGCCGGCTTTTAAGGCCGCGACCGTATTTGCAAGCGCGAAACCGAGGTCGTCATGGCAGTGGATGGAAAGCGGGGCGACCCCGGCAAGCGGCGGGATGAACGCTGCGCACTTCTCGGGCGTGAGCACGCCCACCGTATCGCAGAAACAGAGCCGGTCGGCCCCGCGTTCCACACCGCCGGAAAAGATTTCGTGGAGGAACTGCTGGTCGGCCCGCGACGCGTCCTCACCCGAGAGTTCGACGATGAGCCCCCGGCTCTTCGCGTACTCGACCGAGTTCCACGCCATTTCGGCAACCTGCTCGCGGGTTTTACGCATCTTCTTTTCAATGTGCAGGTCGCTCACCGGGATCACGAGATGGACCGAATCGGCGCCGTTATCCGCGGCATAATCGATATCGGTCTTTACGGCCCGGACAAACGTGCAGGTCTCGACCGGCAGACCGGCGCCTGATATGAGCCGGATCGCGTCCTGCTCACCCGAGGATGTCGCCGCAGAGCCGGCTTCGACAACATCGACACCGATGTCTGCAAGCCTTGTCGCAATCTCTAGTTTCTGGTCCGGGTTTAACGATACACCCGGGGTCTGTTCCCCGTCCCGTAACGTGGTATCAAAAAAGCGCAGTTTACTGGCTAATATGTTGTTCGGAAATGAGCAACATTTATTTAAACCCATATTTTCACCATTCAGAGAACCCATATCATAACACATCCTGAATTTGAATCGGACGTAAATTTACGCCCGAATAATTACGATAATACTAATTACGAGAATAGAGGGGGGAAGCTCAGCATACGATGATCCGTGCGATGCTGCCATGAATGGATGTTTCCTTACAAGCACAAAAACCTTTCCCGCACCAGATTACCGCGCTTAAATCAAGTAGGGATCGTGATCCAGTGGCAGTACTGCCCGGAATGTGGACAGGTTCAAAGGGATCGACCCTCATCAGAGTTTTAACCACTTGCTCATTCTATTAAACATAACAAACATTGTGAATGTACTAAATAAAACAAAAAACGTCGAACCAATAAAATACTCGTCAAATATTGATTCAAACCCTTTAGGGCTAACACTGGTAATAAAATAACCAAAAAGTGACATCAATATTCCCAGTCCTGTACAGAATAAAAATAAAACGATTACTTTGCTTATTTTTTTAATATCGGTTCTTCTTAATCCTCTAAAGCCACTGGTATTTTTCGACATCGTAGGAAGTAAAGGAATAACAACAAATCCCACAGAGAAAAATACCACTAAAATACTTATATAAATCGAATAAATCCCTAAAACAATCTTGTGTATTTTTAAAGGGTTTTCCGTTGAAAGATGAAGAGTTATCCAAAATAAGCATGTTAAACAAATAGGAATAAAAAAACACCAAAAAACCAATTCGAAGACAAGTTCGTATTTATTATAAATCTCCCTTGTCCTTTTCATCGTCACCATTTGTGATTCATCCCTATGATTATTTTGCTTTGGCCTGTGAGGACATCAGACTAGTGGTGATCTCGTATGAGGCAGTATTGCCCGGAGTGTGGAATTATGCTGCTGGATTAAACCGCTTTACTTTTAAAATATTTTATAATTGTATCAATTACACGAACAAACTGGACAATGGAAAATATCGTAAACCCAGTAGCAACGCTGAAAAGAATGAACAAAGTATCCCATACAGGAACAGGATTTCCTAATACAGAATAATCTAATGAGCTTAAAACGTAAACTCCTAAACAAAATAATAATCCTAAACCTATCGTCATTGCTACTAATACCTCTAAATTATTAAGAAATGATTTATCTTTTAAAATCGACTCGTTTTCCTTAATTAAAACAATTGCAGCAAAGGCAATTCCCACCGATAGAATAACAGTATTAACCAAGATATATTCGCTTAGTATGTCCTTAATGTTCGGTTGGCTTATTTTCATAATCAAACATAATAACAATAACAAAAAAGTTAAAATAACGTACGGAGAGTTACGTAGTATTTTTCCGCAGTCTATTTTCCCCATGAATAATCATATTCACATACGACCAGATAAAAGACTATTGAATAAGACCGCGTGTTTAATATGAAGCAGTTGTTTGTGCGGGGGATGCCCGCACCGGAACCCTTACATGTGCCGGGCCGATAAAATACCAGACAGGAACTATTACTAAAAAAGGTACGGGAGAATTCTCGCCATGAATACCGATATGCCGTATAACCCCGAGCAGGGTACGCCAGAACAGATTGCGGAGGCCATCCGTAAAGACTGCACCCGTTTCAGGACGATGCGGAGCCGGGGCGAACTCGGTGTGGCCATTGCCCGGGTCGTGCTGCTGTACCTGCCCCGCGACATCCGGCAGATGGAACAGAATTTCGGGAATTCGATCCGGGACCTTGCGCCGGAATACAAAAAAGAACTCGAAGAGGCAATCACCGGCCACCTGCTCGGGACATACCAGGCAATCCGGCTCATGGACCAGCAGGGCACGTTCAGGACAAAAAAAGAGCCGGTGACCGATGCAGAGAGCGCCTACTGGGACATGGTGATCGCCCAGTGCCGGCCCGGGACCGGCGATCTCCGGCTTCGGTTCTTAAAATTCCTGCTTGCCGGCTTCTGCATGGTTGTCCGGCAGGAGCCGGGCCACCCGGTGGGCATGAGGTTTCCCGGCGGCGACCGGGTCGAACTTATTGACGGCGTGTATTACTGCCCGGTCCGGGACAAGGCAGGCGATGTCGATGCCGCACTCTGCCCGTTCTGCCCGGCACAGCAGACCCCGGCAATCGGGTATCTCAAGCCGCCGGTGAACGCAAGCGAGCACCGGAAACAGGAGTTTATCGACAACTGCTACCGGTACCATAATTTCAACGGGTAAGACAGAAGACCACTTTTAACCGGTCAGCCCCAAATCCACCAATATCTCCCTTATGCCGGTTTCACATCTTGGATCCATTCCGTTCCCACCCGTTCAAGGAATCGTGAGCTCCGCTCCTTTGGCTCCGCATGGGTCTTATAATAATTAAGCAGGGCCCGGATAAGATCCCGTGCCTCCGCTGATGTGAGGCCGGTGGCGACCTGCTCTCCCTGTCGTGATTTAAAACCGCTATGGCCACCGAAGAAAACTGTCCAGCCCTTCGCTGTTCCCATGATACCGACATCCCGTACCCGGCTCTCTCCGCAGCACCGCGGACAGCCGGAGACACCGATCTTGATCTTGGCCGGAAATTCTTTTCCCACGTATTCATCGGAGATCTCCCGGGCGAGGGTTATTGAGTCCTGCGTGCCGTTCTTGCAGTACGAGATTCCCGGGCAGGACTGGACATACCGTACTCCGGGCGTGATCGAGGCCGTCCCGAGACTGCCAAGGTCCCTGCGCACTGCTGCAATATCCTGTTCCTGCACGCCGACCAGCAGGAAACGCTGGCCCGAAGTTATCTTTATAAGGGGGATATGGTATTTCTTTGCAACCTTTGCGATCGTTTCAAGATTTTCCGGTGTGACGACACCAGCCGGGATCCGGGTCTGGACCGCGTAGGTTGTGCCGTCGCGCTGGAGTTTTGCGCCATATGTTGCATCGGTCATAAGAGTTCACGATACAGTTGACTGCACCGGATATGAAGCCTTTGAATGAGGACGTATCATCCACCGTTATGTGAGGTAGAGGTTCGCTCGCAGAAACAAGCATGGACAGATCCCGGTTACACCCAAAGCAAAACAAAAAATGGGACAGGGATGGTATTTTACCAGGTGTTGATTGATATGGCAATCTCATGAGGTCTCAATAAACCTCCTGCCGGGTGGAGGCTTGATAAACCCGGCCTCCCTACCATCACAGTACACAATAAGACATCTGCATGAAACCATTCATGCAGTGTCCGGTGATTGTATGACCGATTCTGCACCTCTGCCGGGTTCCCCGTCGCTCTATATCAACCGAGAGCTGAGCTGGATCCGTTTCAACCACCATGTGCTCGAAGAGGCACAGGACGAACGGCACCCGCTCCTTGAACGGGTAAAGTTCCTTTCGATCTTTGCAAACAACCTTGACGAATTCTTCATGATCCGTGTCTCGGGTCTCCAGCGGCAGGCCTCGCAGGGGGTACTCAGGGCTCCCCCTGACGGGATGACGGCATCGGAACAGCTCGTCGCGATAGAAAAAGCACTTTTGCCAGAGCTTTCTCTCCAGTATGACTGCTGGCAGGACGTGCTCGCCCTGCTTTCCGGTGCCGGTATCTTCATCCACTCCTATCAGGACCTGGATGCAGCACAGAAAAAAGCACTCCGTACGTTCTTTGTCGAGGAAGTATTCCCGGTACTCACCCCGCTTGCCTTTGACTCCGCCCACCCGTTCCCGTTCATCTCGAACCTCTCGCTTAACCTTGCGATCACCATCCGCGACCCGATGGGAAAGGAACTCTTTGCGCGGATCAAGGTACCCACCGGTCTCTTTCCCCGGCTTGTACGAGTCCCGGAGAACGGCGCCGGTACGCATCGGGACGACAAGCAGGTGCACCTCGTGTACCTGGAAGATCTCGTTGCCGCGAATCTCGACCTTCTCTTCCCCGGTCTCGAAGTCGTCGGGGCATCGCCCTTCCGTATTACCCGTGATGCAGACCTTGATATCGAAGTCGATGAGGCATCCGATCTCCTGACCACGGTTGAGGAGATCATGGAGCAGCGGGCCCGGGGCACCCCGGTCAGGATCGAGGTGGACTCCCTGATGCACGAGAGCACCTGCCACATGCTTGAAAAGAAACTGGGAATCGGGTCCCATATGCTGTACCGGATCGGCCATCCGGTGGGGATGGCAGACCTCATGGAACTGCTCTCGCTTGACCGCCCCGACTTAAAAGACAGCCCCTTCCAGCCATCGATCCCGCCGGAACTTGCCGAAGAAAAAGATATTTTTTCTGCGATCAGAAAAAAGGACATCCTCCTTTTCCACCCTTATGACAGTTTTACCCCGGTGATCAATTTTATCCGGCAGGCGGCCCACGATCCGGACGTCCTTGCGATCAAGATCACCCTGTACCGGGTCGGTTCGAAATCGCCGATTGTCAGGGCGCTCATGGAGGCCCGCGAGAACGGGAAAGCCGTGGCAGCCTTGATCGAGCTCAAGGCACGGTTCGACGAAGAAAACAATATCGGGTGGGCCCGGGCGCTCGAACGGTCCGGCGTCCACGTGGTCTACGGGGTCGTCGGCCTCAAGGTGCACGCGAAGCTCTGCATGGTAGTCCGGCGCGAGAAGGATGGAATCCGGCGGTACATGCACCTCGGGACCGGCAACTACAACGCGACGACAAGCCGCATTTACACGGATTTCGGGATGTTCACCTGTGACCGGGATATCGGGTACGATGTGGCAAACCTGTTTAATTTCCTGACCGGCTATGCCCGGTTCGACCAGTACCGGAAGCTCGCCGTTGCACCGGTAACCCTGCGGACTGCCATCATCTCCCGGATCGACCGGGAGATCGCGTGCCACCGGGAACACGGGGGCGGCCACCTCATATTCAAGATGAATGCACTTGTCGATCCTGACTGTATCAGCGCCCTGTACCGCGCCTCGCAGGCCGGCCTAAAGGTCGAACTCCAGGTACGGGGTATCTGCTGCCTGCGGCCGGGCCTTCCCGGCACGAGCGAGAACATCACGGTCAGCGCAATTGTCGGGCGGTTCCTTGAACACGCGAGGATCTATTACTTCAGGAATAACGGAGAGGACGATGTATTCCTCGGGAGCGCAGACCTCATGCCACGGAACCTCGACCGCAGGGTTGAGGTTCTGTTCCCGGTCACCAATCCCGCGATCAAAAAAGCGCTCCTTACAACCATCCTCGATACCGAACTCAGGGATAACCGGCAGCTGCGGCTGATGTCCGGTGACGGGAGATACGAGCGGAAACACCCACAAAAAGGAGAGGATCCGGTCGATTCACAGTCATGGTTCCTCGAACACCCCGGGATATGGTACAATGCCGGCACCTGATCAGGCTGCATACGAGACCGGTCCCTGCGTTTTCGGGGTAAGCCGGCTCCTGCCCCTTATTGATGTTCTCTCGACAGAGGTTGCCGGCGTACGGGCCGCGGACGATATCGAGCCGGTCCATCGCATGAGGGTCGCCTCCCGCCGGCTACGGGCTGCACTCCCGCTCTTTTCTGCCTGTTTCCCTGAAAAAGACTACCGGCACTGGATGCATGAAATAAAAAAGATCACCCGTGCCCTTGGTAATGCACGGGATACGGATGTCCAGATCGCGTTTTTAAAAAAATACTTAAAAACACAGGTGGGAACGGTACCGGCCGGTGCGACAGACCCGGTCCCGGCGCATTTACCTTCTGGCGATCCCATTGCCGGGCTCCTTGTGCAGCTCCAGAAGCGACGCAAAGTTCTCCAGCAGCAGGTAATCTCTGTGCTTGACGAGCTTGAGGAAACGCAGGTACTGGTCTCCCTGCGGGTGGCCTGCGCCCCACCGGCAGTACCTGGACGGAGAAGGAAACGGGAGCGGTATTTCGGGATACTCCCCGGTGCTGCAGACCGGATCGGCAGGCGGCTGGCCGGGCTGGACCGGTTTGAGCCTTTCGTGCACAACCCGGATGCAGTATACGAGCACCATGCCCTGAGGATTGCAGCAAAAAAACTGCGGTACACGCTGGAGACCTATGCCCCGCTCTACCGGCGCGGGTTCAAAAAACCGATCGCCCGTATAAAGAGGGTTCAGGATCTCCTTGGCGACATCCACGACTGCGACGTCTGGATCGAACAGATGACCCGTGCGATCATAAAACAACATACCCGCAGGCATCCCGAAGGAAGCCTGCCCGGCGCAGCGATATCTGCGGTGGCCCCGCTCCGGAGGCTGCTTGTCAACCGCGAGCGGCGCCGGGCACGGCTCTACCGGCAGTTTGTCCGGTACTGGGATTCCCTTGTCCGCACCGGGTTCCGCGATGCCCTGCGGATTGCGGTACTGGAAAGCCAGAAAATGGCATTTGGCCACCGGCCATCCCGTGAGACAAAAGGGGAACGCGAGGCGTTTCTGCGGCTTTCTGCTACAGCTCCCGATCACGTCACCCACAGCGTGAACGTTGCGGCGCTCTCCCTCCGGCTCTTCGATGAACTCGCACCTCTCCACGGACTTGGACGGCGCGACCGCGACTTTCTCTCCTTTGCAGCAATCGTCCACGATATCGGCTGGACGGCCGGGCAGGCAGGACACCAGAAAAAAAGCGCTGAACTGATCCTCATGAGCGGAGACCTGCCGGTACCGGTCCGCGAGCAGGGGATCATCAGTCTCGTTGCCGGGCTTCACGGAGGGAGTGCCCGGGCGAGGCCGGCCGGTTTCTGGCTCCTCCTCTCACCATCTGACAAAAAACGCGTCCGAATCCTTGCCGCACTTATCAGGGTCGCAGACGGCCTTGATTATCTCCACACAGGAAACGTGACTGACCTGCACTGCACGACAGAAGGGCCGGAAGTAAAGTGTATCCTTACCGGCACCGGGGATTTATCAACGGAAAAAGCCCGTGCCCTCAAAAAGAGTGACCTTTTCGCAGAAGTATTCGCAAAAACGCTGGTGATACCGTGAGAGCAAAAAAGATCGGGGCATCCGGACGCGTTGTCGCTTTCATCGATATCGGCACAAACTCTGTACGGATGCTCGTTGTCAGGTTCAATCCCAACCACTCGTACAGCATCCTTACCCGGCAGAAACAGCAGGTGCGCCTCGGGGAAGGCGAGTTTGACGATGAAGAGATAACGCGTGAGGCCATTGACCGGACCTGCCTTGTCTGCCGTAAGTTTGTCGATCTGGCACGCACGTTCTCTGCCGAGGAGTTTATCGCTGTCGCCACATCAGCGGCCCGGGAGGCGGTAAACCAGTCTGAACTACTGGCACAATTGCAGCGCGATGCGCTGCTCGACGTCCGGGTCGTCTCGGGGCGCGAAGAGGCGCGGCTGATCTACCTCGGGGTCGCAAGCGGGACGCATCTCGGCGACCGACAGGCTTTTTTTATTGATATCGGCGGGGGAAGCACCGAGATCTCCATCGGGGGTCAGCAGCAGTACAAGCTGCTTGAAAGTTTCAGGCTCGGCGCGATACGGCTGACCAACCATTTTCTCTCCGGTAACCCGACCGGGCCCGTGCGTCCTGAACAGTATAAGACCGTCCAGCAGTACGTGAAAAATGCCATTATCCATACGGTCCAGAAAATCCGTCGCGAGAAGATCGATCTCGCGGTGGGCAGCTCCGGCAGCATCATGAACCTTGCTGAGATCGCGCAAAAAACCTTTCACACGGATGTACTTTCCCCGCCGGGGGTGCTCACGTACCGGGACCTCAAAAAAGTGATCGACCTGCTCTGTGCGCTTCCGCTTGAAGAGCGCCGGAAAGTGTCAGGGATCAATCCCGAGCGGGCCGACATCATCATCGCTGGGGCCGTGATCCTCGAGACTTTTATGAAGGAACTCGCGCTCGAATCCATAACCACGACCAGCCGGGGGCTCCAGGACGGCCTTCTCGTGGATTATCTCTCCCGGATTGAGGATTACCCCCTGTTCGGCAAACTCTCTCCCCGGGAG
Source organism: uncultured Methanoregula sp. (assembly GCA_964454995.1). Taxonomy (GTDB): domain Archaea; phylum Halobacteriota; class Methanomicrobia; order Methanomicrobiales; family Methanospirillaceae; genus Methanoregula. The sequence goes on along the minus strand of CAYVTY010000026.1, from coordinate 14,448 downwards.
AGCAGTGTTCTCCAGCTGGGGCGGTCCTGCGGGATTAACGAGGCCCATGCACGGGCCGTAACCCGGCTGGTGCTTGAGCTCTTCGATTCCGCAAAAGACTTAAAACTGCATGATTATGGCGACTGGGAGCGGGAACTCCTTGAATATTCCGCCTTCCTGCACGACATCGGGTCGTTTATCTCCTATACCAACCACCACGCCCACTCGTATTATATCATCAAGAATTCTGAACTGCTCGGTTTTGACCAGAAAGAGATCGATATCATGGCAAATATCGCCCGGTTCCACCGCAAGAAGAAGCCGCGAAAGAAACGCCTCGATGGTTCTGACATCGCAGACCGCGAGCAGCGGATGGTCCTCGCGCTTGCGACATTTGTCCGGCTGGGCGAGAGCCTGGACCGCAGCCATGCGGGACTCGTGGAGCATGCCAAGCTCGTAAGGGTGGAGAAAAACGAGGTCGTTCTCGATATCATCGCAGAGAACGACTGCCAGCTTGAGGTCTGGGGTGTTGAGGCAGAACAGCGGGCCTTTGAGAGGGTGTTCTCAAAACATCTGGCCATAGAGGTAATTTCGCCACGGACAGAGAGAGTGGAAAATGGTCTGGATGTGAAATAAGAAGAATCCACGCCCGGTTCTTCAGTTCCAGAATATACGTGATATTACTTTTTTACTCTTTTTGAAGATGTGAACTCCGATGGGATAGTCCGTTACCCGGTTGTGTCCTGCCTTTCAGTGCAAGGGCGTGTTTTACCGGCTCTTTAAGGTACTGGTCACGGGAGAGATACTGACGCTCCTGATCATATCCTCTGCCTCACCAAGATGTGCTGCATACACGTCATTTGTCGGGGAAATATTCGCACCCTCATAGGAAAAAATATAGGGGGTTCCCTGAACGATTGTATAGACCTGGTGACCATAGCCCGAATTGATGTTGTCATCAAGCGGCACCTGGTAATCAATACTATATGCTAAATTGCCGGAAACCTCGAGCTGGGCATCGTGCTTGGTCATCACCCAGTGAGAATAATAATCCTGGAGGGCGACGACAGCAAGATTATAGTATTTTCCCAGATCTGTTGTCGTGGATGGATCCACATCAACGCTTAAGGTTACGTACGAATCATTACCCGGGCTAAAAAAATTTACAACATTAATGGTATTCCTTCCATAATCCCGTACGGCAAGCTGACCAGATTCCTGCATTTCCCAGTCACTGGGATAGGACAATGTTATGCCATACTGGGAATTTGTGTACGTTGTATACTGGACCGCCGCTGTTGTTGCAGCTGCCGGAAGCGTCGTCGTCACCGCTGCTGATGTAGCGGTCACCGGTGATGAAGTCGGGGTATTTTGTGCCTGCGCCGGTGTCTCTGCGGGAGATCCCGGAGAATTCGCGGTACCGGTCGTGCACCCGGCACTAAAAATTCCCAGTACCAGTATTACCACGATAAGAATACTGAATGCAATTTTCGTATTTTTCATTTCAATCAGGTCTCTATACTAGATTGCCCTGCTTATAGTTTGGCATATCTTTTTGTTGTTGTATTTTCGTAATCCTAATACCGGGATAACAAATTCCCACTATACTTACTCGCAACATTCCAATATCGTGCTGTTGTCACCCATACAAAGACAACCAGAATAATTCAGCATTATTTTACCTGTGATGGTGGTGTGAACGTTATAAAATGGGTAATGGGCACCATCAGTGAACGTATTCCCCACGCCTACCGGAGTGACACTGCCCATGCCCTCCTCACGCTTCCGGAGGTACCCGGTCGTAAGATAATGCCGATCAAAACGATCCTCGATCTTTTCGGAAACGTCAACGTCCCTTATGCTGCAGTTTTCTCCCGTGAGAAATACAGGGTCAGGCCCAATGAAATTTTTTTTACAAAATACGGGTTTTCCCACAAAGTTCATCGGCCCGGATCATACTTACAATGTTTTTTTAGCCAGGTCTTCCATCAGTTCCATCTGAATCGTCTGGATCTCCAGGAGTCTCTCACCCTGGTTAATGAGGAGGTGATCAATTTTCCTGTGCAACTGGTGAATTTCCATTTCAGCATTGAGGTTCACTTCGTAATCATGCTCGGCATTCATACGGTCCCGTTCTTCCTGCCGGTTCTGGCTCATGATAATGACCGGAGCCTGGATTGCTGCAAGGGCCGAGAGAACGAGGTTGAGCAGGATAAAAGGATAGGGATCATATGGCCTGAACACAAGGACAAAGGTGTTCATAACAATCCAGACGAAAAAGACACAGGTAAACAGGGTAATAAATGTCCAGCTCCCGGCAAAGTTGGCAAGATTGTCGGAAACACGATCCCCGAAGCTCAGTTGCCGGTCAAATTCGACATTAATATTTTTGGCCGTGAGTTTATGATCTTTCATGCTTTGTTGGATATTCTCTTCAAGCGAGGAGAGCTCATCTTTCTCGTTCTCAAGAATTATCCTGACATAATGTGCCCTGAACCGGTTCAGGTCAGTATTACAGATATAACCGTCAGATGACCATGCAGGATATTCTTTCCGGATTATGTCAGCGATCGGTTCACGGATCATTCCCGCAGGTACGACCTCGTTTGGTCTTTTTTGTTTCCCGCAAATCTGGCAGGGGTATGTTTCCTGATCAGCCATCCATGTTCCTCTTCTTAGCACTATGGCTTTCGGATCAATATATAGGAAAGGAACGATCGGGTGGATCTCAATTCAGATCTGCACCCTGATAAACACCTGCAAAAACGCATGGTTGGGCTCATTCCTTCCTGCCCCATGAGAATTAAGAGAAAACCCCATAACCAGGAGTTACCTCAAGCGGAGCCGTAACCTGAATCAATACGGAGAAAAACTGCACAACAGGACCCCGGATCCGGCCCGAAAGAAAAATGGCAAGAGAACCCATTCCGGTGCAGGAAAGGGTGTATTATCCGATCTTTTTTAACGCATATTCTACAGCATAACTGACACCGGTATCCGGGTGGTGTAGCAGTTTCATGAGCGGCGTTGCCGCCCTGCCGCTCCCGATCTCGCCGAGCGCCCAGATCGCAGCATCGCGGACGACCGGGGAACGGTCGAGCAGGGGGATGAGTATATCAATGGCATCCGGTGTCCGCAGGGCCCCGAGGATGAGCGCCACACGCCACGCGATCCCGTCCGGAGTGTCGTTCAACGCGTCAATGAGAACGGGTGCAGAACCGGTCCCGGGATCGGACAGGGCATCGAACGCCGCACTTCGCACCGCCCAGTCATCATTTTCCAGTGCGCCAATGAGAAGCTGGAGATTCCCCGTATCAGGAGCCCCGGCAAGGTTTGCGATGATCCCGAGCCGGACGATACGTGGGGCATGGTTGAGGTCAGTCGCCCACTGCTCGCGGAGCGCCGGGTTCGTAGGCGTCGTGTTCTGTGCTGCCGGTACTGAGGCGGCAGGCGTTTTTGGCCTCGATGCTGACGGAGCCGGGCTCGCAAGCCCAAGGGCTTCTGCCCAGCTGATGACCGCCCAGCGTGCCACATCGCCGGAAAATCCGAGTTCGTCTTCCAGCCTTTTTGCAAGAAACCCTTCAGTGAGCGCAAGGGGAAGCGTATGGCGCGGGGCGAGAAGATCATCGGTCACATGCTGCCGTACTGCATGTACGAGTACGAAGATCTCGCGGGAGCATTCCGGGCAGGTGTCCCTGAGCAGTCCCTCGCACCGGTTTGGATCGTATGCGACCGAGACGCCGTAGCGGGTGACGAGACGTGCGAGCGTGGCGCGAACTGAATCGTTCATGGCTGCTCCCGGGAAGGCGGCATGATGGTACAGGATACGCCGTCAATTGTTATGGAGGTTTTCGGGTTGAGCGGGACAGCCTTTCCCGGGGGCACGTCCGTTGTCGTACCTTCAGGAAATGCTGCCTGCCAGGTACCCTCCGAAAGGTTCCGCAACCCTGCTGCGCCGGGTATTGACGGGTGGGGGACGACGCGGCCTATCGCATGAGACCCGTCGTCCATACCGGAACCCGGTGCGATATGGCGTGCCCGGAGGGTTGTACCGGGGGTGAGTACAAGGCAGGAGTTCCCGCCCGGCCGGCAGATCTGCAGAAACGGGGATGAAGCGATCCTGCGGTGGCAGTGCCAGCAGGAGAAGTCCGGGCGCGTGGTGTCAGCAAAGTTTTCTGCATGACATGAGGAGCAGGGCACCAGACGGTCTTTCAAGAAAAGAAAGAGGCTCTGCCACTCCCCTTCAGTAACCCGTCGGCCCGGGTTCCTGATCCCATCGGTAAACGCCCGGATAAACAGGGCCTTAAGTTCGGGCGGGCAGAGTTCCCAGCGCTTGCGGGCAACAGCGTAGTCAGGATCTTCCGGCAGCCGGTTTGCCGGGTTATCGGGGTCGAAGACAAAAACCGGTGAGAACCCGTAAACCTGTTTTTTTGACGGGATGTCCCAGCAGTGGTACTGGTATTCCATGGTGCCGTGGAACGGGTGGTGCCAGACCCAGACATAAAAGAGGAGGACGGCGAGCGCGTGGAGATCGGTCTCGGTCGACGGGTCACTCTCCCCCCGGATCAGCTCCGGGGCCATGTACTCCATCGTACCCCAGACCTGGCACCGGGACTGCCGATTGACACCGACGTTGTCGTTGTCACAGATCAAAACGTCGCCGGTTTTCGGGTCAAACATCAGGTTTCCTGCCGAGATGTCCCGGTAACAATGGCCCGAAAGGTGGAGCGCCCGGTAACTGTTCGCGAGCTGGTAGGAGATTTCCGAGAGTGCGCCAAGCCCCGGGACAGGTTTTAAATGCGCCCAGACTTCGCCGAGCTCGGCAAACCGCTGCGTATCGATCCGGGTCATCAGGTACCCGAACTGCTGTAACCCTTCGGCAGTGACAAGGTCAAGCGGCCAGATGAACCGTTTCCCTGCGGCCCCGTAGGGAGGGCCGGTCCTGACAAGATAAGAAATTGCGGTTCGCTGGTCCGGGGTGGCCTGCTCGGGTTTGTACCATTTCACGGTCTGGAACCCCTGGGGGCCATCGACAAGGTAGACCTCTCCCTGCGTACCTTCCCCAATCTTTTTGATCACGGAAAGGGTCGTCCCGAGCAGCTCTGCATGAAGAGTCTGGCCGACTGCAAGCGGCATGGCTACCATTCCTCCCATGCAGAAACCGGTGTATCGGTCTCTGCCGGCCCGGGCCGGGATTGCGGTGACGTTTCCGGCTGGATACAGGCCCAGACAAGCGTCATGTCATCACCGCTCGCGGCCGCCGAGTAGCGGTCGAGCCAGCCGGCCATAGCCGCGGCAACGGCTTCCATCCCGTACGTGCGGATACGGTCAACAAGACTGTGGACAAAGATCGAAAATTCTTCACTTTCAGCCCCGTTAAACGAGTCCGAGATCCCATCGGTGGCTGCAAGCAGGATCCCACCCTTGCCACGGTCAAGCGTAGCGGTTCTCCACAGAAGGTGGGCATCGGGAGACGAGAGTGAATGGGTTTCGTTACCGGCAGGAACCGGGTCCCGGGGAAGGGGAAATTCAATCGTGCCGTCAGTTCTGACAAGAAGGAGGTCGCCATCTCCAATCTGGCCGACAAGGATGCTGCCGTGTCCGACAAGCGCAGCGATGAGCGTCGTCCCGTACCGGGAATAGTGCGAATCTGGCCCGGCTGCAAGCGGAACCGGGGGAGGGGGAAGTGTCCGCCGTCCGGTATCCTGCACGACAAGTTCCCGCCAGCGCCGGGTAACCCTGCGGGGAAGATCCATTTTGAAACCGGCCCGCAACTGCTGGGGGGGGACGTCCCCCACCGTATACGAACGGAAGAACGAGACCAGTTCGCTGATGGCGGCGTCAACGGCGAGGGCAGAACCGGTCCTGCTCTGGTCGTGACGGGGATCTCCATGGCCGTCCGCGACGGCAAACGCAATGCAGGGTTCTGCCCCGGCCGACCCGCTCCAGAGCGCATAGGCATCCTCACAGGGCCTGCCTGCCCGTATATGCAGAGCCCCGGTCCTGCTGCACCCGAATGCCCAGCCAAGGCCGGTGTCGCAGGTACAGGAGAACTCATTTTGCGTCGGCATGATCCTTTCAGAACAGATCGGTATTGGACGTAATCATCTGCGGAGGGGATTCAAGGGAGACGTTCGATGTCTCGTCCACGGTCGGCGTCCCCCTGCTCCGGCCACGGGATGACGCAACAGATGCACTGATAGAGGCCCACTTGATGTATGCGACCAGTTCCTCAGGGGAATGTGCCTTAAGGAGGCCGACAGATTCCTGGTTTACGAACTTGAGCAGTTCGGGAGCATTGTAATCCGATTCATCACCGATGGCAATGGCAAGCCGGACTGCCTTGATGCCCCAGGGGATCTTCCCGAGGTCGGCGATAGCCGCGTCATATTCCTCGCGGGGATCGGTGCAGAATCCGTCTGAAATAAGGATGCAGACCGGTGGGAGTCCCCGGCGGGGCATGCGTTCTATGGAGAGTTCCCCGGCAAGGAGACGGAGCGCTTTTGCCGTCGCGGTAAGGCCGCTCGTTTCGAGTTCGGGCCAGACAAAATCGTCAAGGGGAACCGGGTCGGGACCGACATGCCAGGACGCATCATCGGAGAACTTTATTGCACGCATCCTGATATCGACCTGAGGGTATGCGGCGACCGCTTTCTGGATCTCGGGAAGTGCCTCGCGGATGGCCTGGTTGAGCGTGGCGATCTTCTTTCCCCGCATTGAGTCGGAACAGTCGGCAAGCCAGAAGAAGTGCAGTTGTTTGCGCGCCACCTGACCGTCAGGGATCGGTATAGTATCTGCGATAAAAATGCCCCCTTTCGCACTAATTACACAATCTGACCGGTAACAATATAAGACCACCGGTCACCCGGCGTTCCGGAGAACCAGACAATAAAAAAACGCACATTGTGTGCGCGAAAATAAAAAAATGAGATCCTCTTACGAGGATGGTGTGGTGGTGGTGCTGCTGCCGGCCGGAATAGCGCTCTTGATCATTGCCTTGACCGGTTCCGGCAGGTTCATCCCGTCAAGAACCGAGGGGAGGATGCTCATGATAACCTGCTGGCCCTGCGAGGTCGAAGCAAAATTCTTAAGAAGTGTCATCCCGTCCGGTGTTGCCAGGAAATTCTTTATTGCGGTCTGTCCTTCAGGTGTTGCAATGAAACCGGCAGCCGAGGCGCCGATTCCTCCCAGATTTCCAAAGTCCATATTATTTCACTCCGTGTACTGTTTTCTATACAGATGAGCGATATTTGTTCTTAAACATGTGGGAGGAGGTTTTCCGGCGCAGACATGGTTTTATGATCGGACCGGAATTTTGTGAAGGTCCGGGCGTCATTCCGCTGCACAGATGGACTTCGGGAACGATCCCTCGCGTGAAATCGATTGAGGAAGGACCGGCCAGGACCGGAAATGTTCTAATACATAAATCCGGACAGAGACGCAGGTACCTGCCATGAACATCCTCCGCCAGGGTTGTCCCTGGCACAAGAGAGTTCTCTGCATTAAAACCGAGGTTACTAAAAAAAGTATGTCAGGGAGATATCCCAAACATTATAATTTCTTGAGTGCCTGCACAAGTTTCCCGACCGTTTCCTGCGCATCGCCGTAGAGCATACGGGTGTTGTCCCGGTAGAACAGGTCGTTTTCAATTCCGGCAAAGCCCTTTCCCTGCCCGCGTTTGAGGACTACCACATTCTTTGCCTGTTCGACATCGAGGATGGGCATGCCAAAGAGCGGGCTTCCCTGCCGGTGTGCTGCCGGGTTGACGGTGTCGTTTGCCCCGATAACAAGGACGACGTCCGTGCTCGGGAACTCCGGGTTAATTTCGTCACGGTCGAAGAGGTGATCGTAGCCGACCCCGGCCTCGGCAAGGAGGACGTTCATGTGCCCGGGCATCCGCCCGGCAACCGGGTGGATCGCAAATTTCACCGGTATGTTCTTGCTTTCGAGCAGGTCGGTCAGTTCCTTGACCTTCTGCTGGGCCTGGGCAACCGCCATGCCGTAGCCGGGGGCAATGATCACTTTGTCTGCGTAGGCAAGCATGACCGCGACATCGTCTGCCTCGATCGCCTTCATGCTGCCTTTGATCTCGACACCCGTTTCCTCGGTCGCACCGAACGCACCGAAAAAGACGTTCGTGATCGACCGGTTCATCGCCCGGGCCATGTTAAGCGTCAGGAGCGAACCCGCGGCGCCGACAATGATACCCGCGACGACCATGGCATAGTTGGGGGTCGCAAACGAGAATCCGTCGAGTGCAACGGCAAGGCCGGTAAACGCGTTATACATCGAGATGACGACCGGCATGTCGGCCCCGCCGATCGGGAGCGTCATGAGGAGCCCAAAGCCAAGCGAGAGGACAAAGAACAGCGGGAGATACAATGAGACAGCGAGCGGGACCCATGACGGCTGCATAACGACAAGAATACCCGACACGACAGCGAGGGCAAAGACCGCCATGTTGAGAATCTTCTGGCCCGGGAACGTGATCGGCCGGGGCCGCATCCAGCCCTGGAGCTTCAGAAACGCGATGATACTCCCAGCAAACGAGACTGCCCCGATAAGACCGCCGATGACCGCAAGGGAACTGGTGGTGGCAGTGGTAGTAATGCCGAGGAGCTCGACTGCCGAGATCCCGGCCGCAGCACCGCCGCCCATACCGTTGAAGAGTGCAACCATCTGGGGCATGCCGGTCATCGCGACGCGCTTTGCCGCTATGTAGCCAAAGCCCCCGCCAATGACGATCCCGATCGCCATCAGGACAAAATTGGTGAGGTTCGGGGTAAGGAAGGTGACAAGCGTCGCGATCACCATCGCGGCACCGGCCCAGACAATGCCGCTCCGGGCCGTGAGCGGGTGGCTCATCCGCTGCAGGCCGACAATAAAGAAGAAGATTGTCGCGATGTAGATCGGGTCGATCACCCAGGAAAGGTCGATCATCCCTAGGCCTCCTTTTTGGGTTTCTTCCCGCTGCGGTCGAACATCTGGAGGATCCGTTCTGTGACCACGTAGCCGCCGGTGACATTTGCTGCACCGAGGACGACCGCGATAAACCCGATGATCTGTTCAAGGGGCGTTGTCGCGAGGCCGAGCGCGACCATCGCACCGACAAGAACGATCCCGTGGATGAAGTTCGACCCGCTCATCAGCGGCGTGTGAAGGATGACAGGGACCCGGCTGATGACAACATAGCCGGTAAAAGCGGCCAGCATCACGATGTAGACCGCGGTCCAGAGGGTAATGGTGTCGATCATGGTTTTCCTCCGTTTATGAGGTCACGGGTTGGCTTATGGACCACTGAACCTGCGTGGACAAGGAGGCTCGCGGTCAGGATCTCATCGGCAAACTCGGTAACAAGCGCCCCGTTCTTATCGATGAGGAGGGTAAGGAATGACTGGAGGTTCTTTGCGTACATCTGGCTCGAGTGGAACGGCACCTTGGCCGGGAGGTTTTTTGGCCCGATAATGGTAACACCGTCTGCATGGATGGTTCTTCCGGCCTGAGTGAGCTCGCAGTTACCGCCGGTCTCTGCGGCCATATCGATGATGACCGCGCCCGGCTTCATGGTGGCGACCGTTGCTTTCGTGACAAGGACCGGCGCCTTCCGGCCGGGGATGGCAGCAGTGGTGATGACGATGTCAGCCCGGGCGACCGCGGCGGAGACCATCTCCTGCTCTTTTACTTTCTCTTCAGCGGTGAGCTCGCGGGCATACCCGCCTTGGCCCTCGGCATTGATCTCAAGTTCGAGGAACTTGGCTCCAAGGCTTCTCACCTGTTCGCCTGCGGCCCGCCTGACATCGTAGGCCTCGACAAGTGCCCCCAGCCGCTTTGCAGTGGCAATCGCCATAAGGCCGGCGATACCGGCCCCAAGGACGAGCACCGTGGAGGGGCGGATGGTACCGGCCGCCGTGGTGAGCATCGGGAGGAACTTCGGGCAGTGTTCCGCGCCCATGATGACTGCGACATACCCGCCGGCGGTTGCCTGCGAGCTGAGCGCGTCCATGCTCTGGGCGCGGGAGATCCGTGGGACAAATTCGAGGGCAAACGCGGTGATCTTCCGGTCGCGCATCTTTTTGATGGCATCGAGGTTGCCCGCCGGGTTCATGAATCCGACAACAATCGTGCCTTCGGCCAGCTGCTCCATCTCGGCAACGGTCGGAGGCTGGACCGCAAGAACAATCCGGGCACCGGCCAGCAGTGCATCACGGTCGGGGACGATTGTTGCTCCCGCGGCAATAAACGCGGCATCGGGATAGTAGGCCATTGCCCCTGCATCGCGTTCAACCCGGACCTCGCAGCCCGATTTCTTCAGGTTCCGGACTACGTCCGGCACGGTCGCCACCCGCTGTTCCCCGGGTGCGAGCTCCTTTGGGACGGCGATCACGATAGGGGACGTCATATCTCCCACCGGGCCCATCCAGTCATATCACAAGAAAACAAGTAATTCACTCCATGGATGATCTGCAATTGTATCCCAAAAATTGAATCTACAACTTCTTTATTTTACGCACCCGGACCGCAACGCCACGCTTGGAATTCTTCATTTCCTGTGCAGACATCGCGGCCCGGCCGGTCGCTGTCGCTTTTGGCCCGACGACAAGGACTTCATCACCATCCCGGATAGCGGGATCGGCATCGACAACGCCCGGCACGAGAACGTCGCCTTCGGGCAGGAAGTCGCTGATCGTCACGCGGTACCCTTGAGGAATAAGTTCCCAGCCTTCAAAGGTCGGGCGCAGCAGTCCATTCCCGGTGTCGATAGAAAAGCGCTGTATGTTGCCTTTGGAATAGAACAACTCCGGGAAATGGCCACGGGAGAGCATGCTTTTTGTGTCGACATCGCAGCCGAATTGGTATGAGAGCATCCCGTGGAGCCGATCATCTTTTATCCGGCGCTCGCGGGCGAGTGCCTGGTCGAGCTGGAAAAGGGCCTCATCACTTGTCGGGTGTTCGCGGCAGGAATATTCAAGCGTTATCCCGCAGGTATCAGCTGCCATCTCGGCGACTTTGAGCGCACCGCCTTCAAGATGGGCGATCACCCGGTCGTACTTGTGCAGGGCGAGGTAACGGGCGATGATATCCGAGATGTATGCGCACTCCTCCGCATCCCAGTAGCCGGTAACCGGGACATCGTAGTGCATCGCGGGATACACGCATTCGAGTTCCCGGGGGACAAGACCGAGCGGCGAGGTGATGATGAGCTCGTGGGCCCGGCCGGCAACTGCCATCTGGAACCGGCGGTGGCTCTGCGAGAGGGAATAGGGTTTTTTTGCCGAGCAGGGCAGGAGGACAGCAACCGTGGCCTTGGGCGGCTTGTAGCGGGAGAGGAGCCGTTTTGCAAACCTGTGCACCTCGACCCGCTGCATCGATTCCCCGGAATTTGCCCGCATCACGCCGCTCCGTGCGACCGGGGCATACTGTTCTATCCCGGTATAATCCAAGTCAAGGTGGCGCATGATGGCGACATGGTTTGCGTTCATCCGGCACCGGGATTCAACCAGCTCGCGGAGTTTTGACTGCCCGATGAAATACCGGACAAGCGCGACCTCTCCTTCAAGCGCGAGCCTGTTGTGCAGTTTCAGGTCGCCGGCCCGGCAGCCTTCGCAGGCACATATGCCGGCTTTCTGTGCATCGGCTGGGAACTCACCTTCGGGTGTGCAGAACAATCCCTGTGCGGAGTTGAGATCGACGGCGATATAGTCAAAGAGGCTAAAACTTGTGTAGCAGAGGATATGGACGTTTGACGGAAGCGCAGTGCCCGGGGCATACCAGAGCGTATCGGCCGGCGTCTTTTCCCGGATATTTTTGAGCCACTCAGTGTACCTCCGGGGATTTGAAAGGGCAGTGTGCCAGTTGGCCACCATCACGACATCCCCGCTCTGTGCCGGGTTTTCAAGTGCCGGGTGGATGGCGATCGGCTGGTCCGGGCCACGGGGAATATAGGTTTTTACAAATTCCGCGGGTGCAGAAAGCGGGACATTGGTGCCTTCCTGTGCCGCAAGCGAGGGAAAGACCGTTTCCACATCGAGCACCGCGGGAAACGGTACCTGCGGGACCGGGCCGCCTTCACAGGTAAGGATACCGGCCCGGGCAAGGCCGTCGCGTTTCCTGATATCGATACGGATCATTCGATCAGCTCCGCCATGTCACCAAGTTCTTCGGCAAAGATGGATTTCCACTCGGCATGAAGGCCGGTAACCTGGATCCTGGCCCCCGTATGGCTCTCTGCAAGCTGCCGGATACCCCGGCACCCCTGCCGGACCATCGCCGCATCCCACTCGGGAATTTCACTCTGGCCGATAGGAAAGGTCTCCTTTAATTCCGGGGGATATGGTCCGAATGGCGGCTTGAAGTAAAGCACGTCATCGTATCCCTCGCGGATACCGTTGTCGCACGCGACAAGGACGTTTGTCCCTATACGCAGCCGGGAGAGCTGCCGCTGGTACCGCAGGACTTCGGTCCGGGCGCAGCTCTCGTCGCCCCGGTAGAAGAACCGGCGCTTGTGTGCCCGATCGTATTGTTCGAGTTCCACGTTGTGCAGGAGCAGCCGCCGGTACCCGGAGAGGAGCTGCGGGTGGTTCCGGCACCGCTCGTCTACCAGTTCCCAGAGCGTGCCGTCCGTAATCGCCTGCCGGATCCGTGCAATCTCGGCAAGGGTGACGGCAAGGTTGTGGAGCGCGAGAAGCCGGGTCCGGTCCTTTGCGGTACGGAGCTGTTCTGCCGTGTGACTCCGGCAGACGGCACACGAGCAGGGAAGATCGGCAAGTTCGTCAATCTTAAAACTCCCGTGCGTGGTAAGGTACCGCCCCTCTTTTGCGTAGAGCGCGTAGGCCGCAGAATCAAAAAGGTCGCAGCCCATCGCGGTGGCAAGGGCAAACATCGCGGGGTGGCCGGCGCCAAAGAGGTGGATGCATGAAGACCGGGGGAGCGTGCGTTTTGCCGCAAGGACGACATCCACAAGATCCCGGTACCGGTAGGATTCCATGAGGGGTACGACCGCACCAATCGGGCAGAAAGAGAAGCCAAGATCCCCGACATCTTTACCCGCCCGCTCACGGAGGTCTTGGTAGAGACTTCCCTGTACCGGTCCGGCCAGAGGTGCATCATTTCCGAAGAGTTCTTTTGCCTCGCGGAGCCGTTCCATCGTTATTGCAAGTTCCCGCTCCGCAGTCTCGCGGTCCGCGTCCGGGGATGTGGGGATATCGAGCGGTACCCAGATGTCGCTTCCGATGTCACGCTGGTAGGTGAGGGTCTCTTGGTTTGTGATCGAGACCTGCCCGTAGATCGAGAGCTGGAACGATCCTGAATCGGTCATGATAACGCCGTCAAAATCGAGCAGCTTATGGAGGCCTTCCTCTTTGACCCTCTCGCTGTACTGTTTGCTCTGCGAAAAAATGTAGGCGTTTGTGATAAGCGCCTCGACGCCCATGCCCTTTAGTTCCTTTGGGGTGACGAGCATCAGGTGGGGATTGATAACCGGGAGCAGCGCCGGTGTCCGGATCACTTTTTTCCCGGCAACCAGTTTGCCGGTCCGACCTGCTATATCACTGTCCAGACTCTCGAATGAAATCGCCATGCCGCGGGGGTACTCCTTGTAGCCTTATGATATGCTCCGCTTTTTGTTAAACCGATCCCTTAAATGAGCCGGTAAAGATCTGGCCTTCAAAGGTAAGGATCTCGATAACGGGCTGCTGCCAGCAGTGGGTGGGGAGTCCCGCCTTCTGGCAGGTCTGGTCAAGGAATGTTTTTGCGTCCCAGTGATACTCGGTTGCGACCTGCGGGAGGAGGAGACCGCTTGTGCCATAGCCCCTGGCGATGAGACCGTGGCGCCCGACCTCCACATGGGCCGGGCGGTCAGCCGGGTCGCAGTCAAGAGGGACAGGGACGGTAAGGACCGTTACTTCGAAATCAAGGGATGCCAGTTCTTCCTTTTTTACTCCCGGGAACCGGGGGTCTTCGAGCGCGGCAGCAACAGCAGCATTTTCAATTGCTTCGCCAAGCGGCATCACCGGGTAAGGAAACCCGATACAGCCCCGGAGCTGGCCGTTTCTGGTCAGGGTCACAAAGACCCCACGTTTCCCGCCAAAGACCGGTGTCAGGCTGATCATCGGCTTTGGCTTTCTTGCTATCGTATACTCAATGGCCCCCCGGGCGAGCCGGACGGCAAGTAATCCTTCATCAGGAGTCAGCAGTTCCATGGCACAGGTCTCCGTTTCTGTGACTCTTTCTGTATGTCCTGTTTAATTAGTTATCTCCCGGAAAAATTACAAAAAAGCGTTGTTTTGTCCTGGTCACCTGTGCCATTATTAAGGTTCGTTCGCGCATATGTAGTCGTGAGAGGGAGAGAGCGGCTGACGGTAGCCTTTAGTGCTGCTGAGGAAAGTCCCCCCACCCACCGGGCACGCAGCCATACACAAGTATGGGTGGCGAGAGTCACGGCAATGGCACAGAAACGACACGGCCTGTTCC
>CAYVTY010000025.1:0-36252 GCA_964454995.1 uncultured Methanoregula sp. | reverse complement strand
CGGGCACCTTCTTTGGCACACCGGTTATGGTAGCAGGCTGAGTGTACGCGACCGCGTAGATCTCTGCCACCTGCTTTGCGGCAATGGCATCAGCGAATTTCTTTTTTGCTGCTGCACTGTCGTAGTTCTTGGGCTCGGTTACCCTGCGGAGGAGCTGAGCGTCCAGCGGTTCTGCCCAGATCTCCGTAAACGCATGTTTACCGTAGGTATCCTGCGAGTATGCCCGGATGGCGGCAATTTTCATGGTCGGGATCTCGATAATGGTGACCGGAACCATGATCTCCTTGCCCTCTGTCGGACTGTCCTTGTGGTCATCAACCATGAGAACATGCGTCATCCCCACTTTGTAGCCTGCAAAGCCAAGCAACGCGGGTGCGCCCGTGTGCTGTGGCCAGGACTTGTATTTAGGTATGGGGCTCTGTGCACGTTTTCGTGGGCTGAATGCCAGTGAGCCTCGGCGTGGTCTGTTTATCTTTGGCATGTGTCAATCAATCCTTTGCATTCGTGTTTTTGAGTTTTTACTGGACACGAACTTTTCTAGATGAATCCGAGACTGAAGTGATATCACTTGCCTGTCTGGTAAGCCAACACGCGATCCGGCATCACAACGCAGGATAAACATACTCCCCGCATTTTGCGGATAGTATCTATCCTGCCTGTGTGGCGGTTGCCTTGGAAACCGGCTGGCATGGAGTGTTACTTCCTGCCACCCGATAACATTCCGGCGTTTTCTTTTTCTCGCGAAAGAAGACCCTGACATTGACGTATCCCCCGGTTTTTTTAATCAGGGGAACAGGCTCGTTATGAAAACGTCCACCTGTACGTCACGGTCAGATCCAACTCTGTCAGCCCGTTGTGAAGAATCACAACTCCTTCTCGGGATCCTCCGCATGGATGCGGAGGTCACCAATCGGGAAAATACCCACGGCAGCATCATTCCCTGTGTCTAGTCCGGGATTGATTCCGCCGGTGCCACACGTATCCTGTGAATATATGTGGCAGGGATACCCCCACATCGGCTTCCTTAAATATTGATTAAAAAAGCATATATATGTATGCCAGGGTTTCGGCTCTAACGTCCTCCCGCAACAACGGATCGTTTTTGAAGGATCAGAAGCTCATCGACCTTTCGTCGACTATCCAAAATAAATCTCTCCTTCATCCGTAATATAGATCTGCACCTCATCACAGATACATCTGGCCTTGTATGACTGCGGACGGGCTTCCCTGAGCCTGTTGATGAGCGAGATCGTATCGTATTTCACCTTGATCTTGGCTTTTTCTGCCTCGGCAAAGATCATGCCCGGGACTTCGAACAGATCCATCCCGGGATGAATAGTACAGAGATGCGTAGCATCAAGGGTATACAAAAATTCGAGTGTCTCTTTTGCACGCCGTATGTTTTCCATTGCAGATTTTTCAATCGTGCAGACATTAGCTTTTGAGGTATTGATGATGTCTGCGATCTGCTGCTGGGTCATTCCCTGTTTTCGGTACCGAAGGACTTCTCTTTGCCGGTCGGTAAGCAGACCATCTTTCATACTATCCATTCCACCACATTGATTTAAACACTTTTCGTTAACATCATGCCTCCTGCAAGGATCAACGGGAAAATTGACTGATAGATGAATGCCGGATTGTCGCCCTCAATGGATCGCGCCCGGCCAAGAGCAGGATGTCACAGATCTGTGGGATTGCAATCCTGATACAATCCCGAAGTTTCTCATGTATCCCCGTGTATTCCGGCACACACCGGGTTTCAGGCAGAACGTGAAAATACAGCAGCTCAAAAACAAAGAACCGCATATCCGACGTAAAAAATGATTTCAAAATCTTTATAAGAATACTGGGTCATAATAACGTGTTATAAAACAAAATAGAGGTGAAATTTCAATGGTTGTTAAAGTAGGCGTAGCCAAGTTAGGCAATATTGCAAGTGGTGTAATGGCAGAGCTGCTTCTCGATGAGAGAGCAGACCGTGAAGACATGCAGACATTCATGGCGACCAGCGGTACAAAACTCGAGCCGGCAGATGTCGACCGTGTAGTTTCCAACCTGAAGGCATACAAGCCGGACTTCTGTATTGTAGTCTCCCCCAACGGGGTTCTCCCCGGCCCGACCGGTGCCCGCGAGCAGCTCGCTGCAGCAGGTATCCCAACTATCATCATCACTGATGATGTAACCACGAAGAAGGAGTGGGAAGGCGTCAAGGCTGACACCAAGTTCGGCTATATCATCATGAAGGCAGACTCCATGATCGGTGCACGCCGCGAATTCCTCGACCCCGTCGAGATGGCCGACTACAACGGCAACCTCGTCAAAGTCCTCGCACTCACCGGTGCATTCCGGAAACTCCAGATCGCACTCGACAAGGTTATCGACCAGGTCAAGGCAGGCAAGAAGGGCACAGAAATTGAGCTCCCCAAGATCATCATGACCACCGACAAGGCGGTTGACGGCGAGTTCACCAACCCCTACGCCCTTGCAAAGGCACGCGCTGCCCACGAGATTGCCATGGCTGTTGCAGGCCAGAACGTTAAGGGCTGCTTCATGACCAAGGAATGGGAGAAATATATCCCGATAGTTGCAAGCGCTCACGAGATGATGCGGGTCGCAGCAGACCTCTGCGATCAGGCACGCGAGCTCGAGAAAGCAGGTGACAGCATCCTGCGCCAGCCTCACAAGAAGGATGGCATGCTCGTCCGCAAGAACAAACTCGTTGCAAAATTCGAGTAAATTAATTATCTATTTTTTTCTTTTTTTACTACACTTTGGAGTCTTGACAGCGCTCACCGGCCTTCGTTTCGGTAATACAGGCCAAGATCTTCGGGAAGTGTCAGGATAATGGGTTCGTTGTGGAGACGCTCCATGAACGCTGAGTCACTCGTAGATAACAGATTTGGGTTGATCCGGGAGATCAGAGAACAGAATGCAGAAAAGTTCTCTGCTTTTTCCCTGCCAAAAAATATTGCCACGTTGAACGTATAGGTGCCCAGTTTCCTGTAGAGGGATATGACTTCGAGGATTCCTTCGGCAAGTGAATCAATATAGCTCTCCACTTCATCAAGCCGGGCAACCGGCAGGAGGCCCCGCACCTCGCGCTCTCCCACCGGTACCGCATGGGCAGACCAGAAAATTTCATCGCCAAAGAGGTACCGGTCCGATGATCGTTCCTGCTCCCGCACTGCGTCCCAGTATCGGTTTCCGGTCTTATGGTAGTATTCTTTGCAGGCGGACAGGTAACGCTCAGCCATCCATGAAGGGCGAGGATCGGCAATCCCCTGAAGGTGAGGGTGAATAATGCTTGCGCCGGCAGAGGGGAGATAATTCCAGTTGATGCTGGGATACCCATCAGACCGGAGGAGTGATTCGACTTGAGCATGGAGTGCATCGGCAATCTGTTGCCGGGTGAAAGCCGGCACCACGTGATCACGTGTAATCACAGTTACGGTGTGCAACTCCGCGAACGGAAACATATTGGGAAACGTGACACTTTCGCCTTTGAGGATACGGTTCCCATCGGGAAATGTCGGGGTGATTGAAAATAGATTCTCCCGGCAGAAGGGGCAGCCCTCCGAGGTGTCAGGTAGATTCAGGATCTGATCAATATGCCGCTTGAGCCGCTCCGGACTGATCCGGCACCTCAGGCCGGTCAGGTACTCCTCCCGATATTGTAATGTCCCCCTCCCGGTGGCAATATCAGTTACGGCAAACATGTCCTCTCAAGAATAAAGTACTATCCGGGATCAGATAGACGTTTGCACGGTATTTCCCTGGCAATGATTTCAGAAAAATCAATTGATCAAAACGGACATAATGCCCATCAAAAGAAAAAAAAAGTTTTTACTATCTGCCATAGTCCCCAAAGGGGAGCTTTTTCGGCGGTATTTGGAGCAGACAGGTTAGATCTGCTTATACGACATACTTGCCGAGCAGGCGGATAGATGTGGTCATGTCGGGACCGAGTGGTGAACCGAAGATGATCTGGGTAACGCCGGCCTTTGTAAGGTCTTCGCACTTTGCCTTGACCATTTCAGGGGTACCTGCAATGGTAAATGCGTCGATCTCCTTATCGCCCACAAGTTCTCCGACGGTTTTGAAGTCGAACTTGCCGAGTGCATCCTTGATCTTTGCCACGTTGTGGAGGTCAAGACCGTGGCGGGTGAGCAGTGCTTCCGGAGAGCCGGCTGCAATGAATGCGGCCACAATCTTTGCTGCATTGCGTGCCTTCTTCTCGCTGCGGTCGATCGACATTGCGGTGTATGCACCGACATCAAAGGTCTTCTTGCCTGCTGCATCGGATGCCTTCTTGATGATCGGGATCGCAATCTGGAAGTCCTTCGGGTTGGATGCGTTGATCAATGCACCGTCGCCGACCTTTCCGGCGAGCTCAAGAACCTTGGGGCCCTGGGCACCGATGTAGACCGGGATACCCTTCTTGCCGGGGAGCGTGACACCGGTCAGCTTTGCACCATCGTAGTCGAAGAAGCTCATGCCGGACTTGTTCACCTGTTCACCGGCAACGAGCTTGCGGAACTGGACGACTGCTTCTTCAAGGCGGGCCACTGGCTTCTCGGCATGAATAGCGATCTTTGGCAGGGTCGAAAGGTCGCCGGGACCGATACCGAGCACTGCACGCCCATCTGAGATTTCATTGAGGGTGCACATGAATGATGCCATGGCGGCCGGGGTGTCGGTAAATGAGTTCATGATACCCGGTCCCATTTTCAGGGTGGTGGTTGCCTGTGCTACTGCGGCAAGGACGGGATAGCAGTGACGGTTGTTATAGTGGTTCGTGATCCACGCGAAGTCAATATCTTTTGACTCAGCAAGTTTGCAGAAGTTTACAACTTGCTTTACATTGACATTTCCTGGTACAAATTCAATTCCATATGTCAAGGCTTGTTCACCTCATGGAGTATTACCGTACACGCATTTAAATAAATTATCATTTAAATCTGGGCGCATGAGCCATACGGCATGGATTCGCGCCCGATATTGTAGTATTTGAGATCCATGATCCGGAAAGATGAGACCAATCCGGGAAAAACGCAGGAAGAAATAATCATTCAAACCATGATTTCGGGTTTATCGGTATCCCCGATGGGGAGGCCAGATTCATTTTTTACAGGAGATACCTTCGGGAGTGGCAGATACACATTTTTTAGAGAGGATATCCTATAAGATATTGAACATCAGAGAAGAACATTTACTCTGTTATAGGCGGGGTACCCGGTTGGGTTCCCTAAAGGAGATCTCCATGAGGATACTTGCGATTGGCTTGGGAGGCGCTGGCTGCCGGATTGCCAATGCCCTCTATGCCAATGACCGGAGAAGCAGTAAAGTGACATGCGTTCAGGCGCTGGCTGTCGATGTGGACAGTGAAACCCTGATACAGCTGCGGGCACTCCCAGAGCAGGCAAAGATTGGATTTATGACTGAACCGGATCTTTCCCGGAATGGAGTGGATACGCCCCTGCCCGCAAATATTGACATCGGGGAAATTACCGCCCGCATCCAGAACATGCTGGGAGGTGAAACCGATGCAATACTGATCTGCTGCGGACTTGGGGGCAGCATGACAGACGTTGTGCCGCATGTCATCGCTGCACTCAGATCTTCCGTTGCCGCACCGATCTTCGGTCTGGTCACGCTGCCCGCCTTATCCGAAGGAGAGAAACGTTCGGCAAAATCGGCAGACGATATCGAAAACATCGCCCCGCTGCTTGACGGAACCATCCTGTTTGACAATGAAACCTGGTCAAAAAAGATCGCTGCCCGACGCGATACACTGCTTGCAGAAGAGTCGGGAGGACATGGGATATTTGGTTTTGGTAAGAACCAGCCAAAGTTATCCGCACAGGACATCACGTACAAACTCCTCAACCAGAGCATAATCCGGAGGATCAGCCTTATCCTGCGGGCCGGGGAGTTCCGGGCGGACGGGGGGATCGATCTCGCCGAAGTAGTAATGGATTCAAGCGAAGTGCTTAACACCTTGAAAGGGATGGGGTTCATCTCGATTGGCTATGCAGTAGAACACCTGCATCAGACCCCGCTCGCATTTCTCTCACGGTTGCGTCCGGCCGATGCCACCCTGGAGCAGAGAAAAAGTGCTGAACGGATCATTGAGCTTGCCAAGCAGGCCATTTATCAGGAAGTATCCATACCCTGTGACATGACCAGTGCAGCGAAAGCTTTGATCCTCGTAGCAGGCCCGTCCCATGAGATCTCGATGAAAGGGGTCATGACCGTCCGTAAATGGATTGATCGCAGCATCGCAGGTATGGAGATGCGATCAGGGGATTACCCGGTCACCAACTCTGAATACGTTGCAATTATCATCGTGCTGAGCGGCCTTGAAAACATCCCCCGTCTTACCGAACTTGAAGATATCCGTGAACAGTACCGGTCCGGTAACTCATGGGAAGGATCGACCGCACTCAACCTCCCGCCAGGCAAAGGCTCCCGAAAAGCCGGTGCGGTGTCGGAGATCCCAGCAGTACGGAGTGGATCGGAATTCAGAGATGAGATGATCAGCCTCCAAGGAACGAAGTCAAAACGGAGGAGTCCCGATCAGTTCCTTACAGAGAATACTCCGCAATACCAAGATGCATCAGGAAAACCTGTTCTGGAGTTCCCGTCAGTTGTTCCGGCAGGATCACAACCACGGGTAATGAGAGAACACATTTCTGAAGAAAGGACACCTGCAACCGGCACGCAGGCACCCGCCTTTGAACACCCGTCATTACCGCTGGAATCTGCCATGATGCAGAGAGCAGTGCGAGTAAGGCCGTCAGGTCCTGCAATTACAGAGACACCAGTACAGCAACACCCGATCTCCACGGGAAGGGCGGAAGGAGCATCACGTCGGTTCTCCCTCACAGAAACACCCGCAGTCTCCCCTCCTCAAAGAGCTGCACAACAACCGGTGAAGAAATCACTCGAATCAGGGTATGAAGGGAATCTCCCCTTAAAACATACTCCGGCAAAAAGCAGAGATCCGGCTCATCAACGAATTGAACGGGAGCTGCAGAGACAACAGGTGAGGGTAAAATCTGATAGCATGCAGGACCGGGAAACCGGGAGAACCCGGGTACAGATCCAGAGTCCCGCACAAACGGAAACAAAAACCATAATCCGGAGAGTGACTCATAAAGCAACGGTGCACGAGGCGGTGCGTTCTGCTGAACCACAGTCCTCACCCGCCCCTGCGCAGATGGAGAGAACGATCATCAGGAGACGAAGGAAGGATGTGGATAACGATGACGGATTGGCGCATGAAGAGCCCAATGACCAGTACCAGTCAGGCCCTGCTCACCAGGAGGAACTCGAACTCGCCGCAGAAACGGAGGATTTTATCCCGGCACATCTTCCGGAAGAAACTCCTCTCGGCATTAAGGATCGGTTAAAACCGGCGCGGGATGACATCTTTCTCGGAAAGTCCGTTTCACAGAAAGAGTCATTACGGGTAAAAGATGCAGCGCTGCTCCATACAGATATAAAAACAAAAAAAGGCAGTCCCGCCCAAGAGGGACATGAGCAGGATGAAGGAGAAACTGCAAGCAGCCCCGTACTTGCAAAAAAGAAAACCGGGAAATCATCAGTACAGGACGATAAGATTTCCTGGATCAACGATTGATATCCGCCACTTTGGAGAAGGGGATGTTCCCGGCACCGATCTCCGTTCGGATAACAATGCCCTGTTCAACACAGTTACCGATATGGTTGAGGCCGCTATAGGCAACGATCGAGAGCCGGTAGGGATTGTCCGGCAGGTTGAATACCTGGTTGCCCATCGTAACCGGAAAGAGGAAGCCGCACTTGTTCATCCGCCGGATCGTTTCCTCGACCTCACTTCTGGCTGAGCTCGGGACTTCCCGGACATTTGCCAGAGCGATGCCGGTTTTTGTCCGGGCAAACGCATTGATCGAGGTCAGGCCGGATGAGATGAAAAGTTCGAGCGGATCGATAGTGGTTCCCCGGTACCCAATCAGATCGCGGAACCGCCGGGGTACATTCTCCTCGATCTCAAGCCTCCCCCCGTAGGCCATCTTCACCGGGATGCCATTCCTCTGGAAAACACCGTCCATGGTGATACTGCACAGGGTGATAACTCCGATGCAGTCCTGAGGCACGCGGGGGTCGTGATCGAGAATCCGGTAGGAATTAAAGAACCCGCACCCGGCTTTTATGACTTCATCGAATGCCCCGAGCGCTCGGTCCAGGATTTCCGTGGGAACGATGGAGAGGTTGTATGCTACATCTCCTGTACCTGTGTCCGGGTCAAATGTGCTTCGGTACGCGAGCCTTTCGAGTTTGGAGATGATAAATCCAATTCGGTCATCGACAAGGGCGTTATCCGTCTCAAGAAAACCGGCAGGCGTAAGGATCCGGCCCCGGTTGCCGATCTTCTCGGTAAATCCCATAGAATCCAGGTAACTGAGGTAATACTGAACGGCACGGTCGCTTAAGACAAAACCCCTTTCTGCCATCAGTTCCGAAAGCCGCTTTGCTCCTACCGGTTCCCGGTGCTCCTTTAAAATCCGCAGGATCTCGATATATTTGCGCTCAGTCCGTATCATGTTCTTTTTGCCTCCACGGCCCCGAGACTGTCCTGGTACCGCCCGTTATATCGTTCGCTCCCGTTTCTTACCTCATGGAGGATCATCTGGACAACACGATCAGACTGGTGAAGATCGATATCATCAGATCCCATGTTTGTCAGGCAGAGGGTCAGCTGACCGCGGAATCCCGGGTCGACAAAGCCTGCACCCATAAGGACTCCCCGTCGGCCAAACGATGACCGGCAGCGGAGTGTCCCGGCAACGTCCGGAGACAGCTCAACCCATTCCATACTTGGCACGAGCGTGCATGTACCCCGGGCCAGGCAGATATCATCCGCGGCACGAAGATCATAGGACGCAGGCTGCTGGCATTCTATGGCATAGGGTGTGATGACCAGTTTTTCCTGTTCACGCTCTGTGTGAAGCCGGCGGGTAATCTCCTGCGCAGACAGAATCATTCATTAGTTTATCGGTAGAGAATACTTAATATCTTTTGATAGAGAAAGGATGGAGAAGGATCCATGGGGTAGAGGACATCCTCTTGGGCTTCGAACCCAAGGACGCGGGTTCGATTCCCGCTGGGTCCGCTGTTTTAATGTGGGGATCACCCGGTAAAGTAAAATAAGAGTTATGGTCCCTTAAAAAAGGGGATTCTTGCCGCAATCCCCAGAAATGTAGATTTTAGATTTCGTTCCGCTTCATCGTGTGGTGACGGCCCCTGCGCCCGACAAGACGTATTAAAACATACAGGAACAGTATAACAATTATTCCGATCCCAATGAGGGTCAAAAATCCCCAGTCCATATTCTTTTCAAGTGTGATGGTAAGGGGAGTTGTGGTATTGCCGAGCGGGACCTCCTGCTGGACTGATTTGACACGGTACCCATCCTGGGTCACGGTGATATTGTAGGGTGTGTTAAAAATAAGCTGCGTGTCCAGCTGACCGTGCGAATCGGTGGTTCCTGCCACAGCCCCATTAAGAATAACAGTGGCACCGGCGATGTTTTTCTGGTCGGTATCCTGAACAAAGAGGGTCTGGCTCACCATAGCAAGCGATAACACAGCGGTGAATTCGCTGGAATCGTTGGAGATATCAATCTGCTGGGTTACCGGAGTATACCCACTCTTTTTCACTACGACGGTATAACTACCAGCCACAAGGCTCTGGAGCATGGCACGGCCATACGGATTTGTGCTGGCCACCACGGTATTGTTGACAGAGACATCTGCCCCATTAATCGGCTGGTTCTGCTGATCGTATACAAAGATAAATGCACCAACCGGTACCGGGGTCAGGGTAATCGTATCGACGGCTTCGTTCGTGCTGATGGTTTTTGACTGAGTTACCATCTGGTAACCGGTCTTTTGCACTTCAATGGTAACAGGAGTGTTACGGCTTATCGGGGCAATCAGAACGCCGCGTGAATCGGTCGTCCCTAATAGCACCGAATCGACACTGACGCTTGCACCGGCTATTGCGGCCTGGCTGTCCTTGTCCTTAACGACAAAGGAGTACTGGTTACCGGACAGGAGCCAGTACTGGACGTCCTGATCCGTTGCGTCGACTTCAATCGTCTCGCTGCGGGGCTGGTAGTTCGGTGCCGTGATATTGAGAGAATAATAGGTATAGGAGGTTACTCCGAACGATGCAGCACCCGTTGCATCCGAAGTCTTGGTCTGGGTAGAATTGGCGGACGTTAAATACAGAGTTGCCCCGGATACCGCGTTCAGCGTGTTTGAATCAAAGAGTGCCACGTTCAGGACAAGGGTTCTCCGGTTCAGGGTAACAGAAAGCGATGTGACATTCCCACTGACGGTATTCGCCCAGTCATCATAGCCATCCATGGAGATACGAAGATTGAGATCCCCTTGACCGGACTGGAGCAGGAACTGGCCGGCATTATTGGTCATGCCGACATTGGCCCCGCTCAGGTACACGGTCGCATGAGGAATGGTTGTGTTGTCAAGACTGTCCTGCACCGTAATCAGCAGGTTCGTCGCCTGTGCTGCGCTGCAGAACGCGATAAGACACAGCAGCACAAAAAGGAAACGAATGCGATGGTTATACATAGTAAAATATCCCCCTCTGCTCATATTTTATCCCATCGGTTCGGCCATCCCTTTCCTTTTTAGAGTTCCGACAGGGCAGGAACCCGGTCAAGGAGCATTCCCTCAACGATCACCGGCATGAGATGACGCCCCTCCTCAAGGGCTTTCTGAAGACGCCAGTCCCGCTCTGCATAGATGGTAAAGAGCGGTTCGCCGGCCTTGATAAGTTTTCCCTTCTTTGCATGAAGCAGGATCCCTGCTCCCCGGTCATGGGGCGCCCCGGCCATACGTGCAAGCGTGATCAGGGACTGGTTGTTCATTTCGATGACATACCCTGATGAAGGGGAATTGATAACATACTGGTGCTCGCCAGGGTGGATATCATCCGATTTAACCTTCGGATCACCACCCTGGATCTCGATGATCTGCCGGAATTTCTGGAGGGCTTTTCCGCTAGAGAGAATTTCCTGAGCCATGAGAGCACCGGTTCCCCGTGCAGCTTTTCCGGACATCTCAAGGGCGATACCGGCGAGAGAGATACTTTTCTGGATAAACGAGTTTGGCTCGGTAGCACCTTCAAGTACGCGAAGTGCCTCCAGAACCTCAAGGTTCGGGCCGATACTATGCCCTACCGGGATATCCCCGTAGGTCAGAGCACACTCGACTTTCATACCAAGACGCTCCCCAAGTTCAATGAATTCGCGGGCAAGCTTCCTGCCTTCCTGCATCGTCGGTACCTTGGTGTGGTTGCCCACCGGGATATCGATAACCACCAGGTTCGCACCGACGGCAAACTTCTTTGCCATAACGCTCGCGAGCATCTGGCCCCGGGCATCGATCTTGAACGGGTATTCCTGAAGGATGATACGGTCGTCCGCCGGGGCAATGTTAGTCGCGCCGCCCCAGACAATCACGCCACCCACCTTCTCGGTCATCTCCTGCACTTCATGGGCTGAGAATTCGACATTTGCGAGCACTTCCATGAGATCGGCGGTTCCCCCGGCCCCGGTGATGGCACGGGAACTGGTCTTGGGGATTTTAAGGCCGCTTGCAGCGATGATGGGTACAACCAGAAGGGAGATCTTGTTGCCCGGGACGCCCCCGATAGAGTGCTTATCGACAATAGGACGCGATGCGAATTTTATCTGTTCGCCGGTCTCGACCATGGCACGGGTGAGGTGTTCAACCTCGTCCATATCGAGTGGATTGATATACGAGGCGGTGATAAATGCGGTCAGTTCTGCGGCTGATATTTCATCGTTGACTACATCCTTGATGATGGTCAGGGTCTCATCTTTTGAGAGCCTGCCCCCGTCCATCTTTTTCTTGATAAAATCAAGTGATAACGGCCGGTCTGCCTCCCGTATTTCCGCCACCTCACCCTCGGCAAGGCTCAATCGCTCGTTGGTGATCCGGTAAACGCCGGCGGCACCCTGCCCTTCAAGGGTGGTTGTCGTCGCCACAACTGCGGTAACGGCCACACCGTTTTTCGGATTGATGACCTGAACCCGGTCGCCGTCCATGACGCCAATACTCCGTGCGTCGAGGCGGTTAAGCAAAACACCGCGTCGTGTTGCAATATCGATGATTTTTACGGTAAGTTTCATACAGACTCGCCACGCATCAGGATATCCCCCATGCCGGTGGGACAGGGCCTCTTTTACAGGAACATTGGATGCCTCATCATAAAAAATCGTCCCGGTACCAGTCCCGGAGAACTGCGAAAAAATGTTTCTGGAGAGATCACTATAAAAAAGGCTTGTCACGTCTTTGAGGGCTGGGTTCAGAATTTATCTATAAACCGGCTCTGTTAAAACCCTCAAGGTTAGTCTCACTTATTACCGTACGTCTTGAGATGAACCTTCACATACGGGTGAATTAAAAAATGGATTGCAACAATGCCCATGAATATTTTTTTATATGTATCCAGAAACTCACGGATACTTCCACCAAGAGACAGGTTGCAATGCACGCAGTAACCTGATGAGAGGCGTTCGTGCAGCTGATCATTGCAGGTAAAGCAATGCGAAAATTTCTTGCGACGCAGGGGTGGATGAGGATTTTTTTTGCGATCCAACACTCATAATTGTGTCGATGTTCGTGGTTCGGGTGTGAAAATCGGCGTTCATACCGGGTTCTCCAGAGATCTGACTCTCCGCAGGTCAAAATCAGATATAACGCATTACCCCACCACAGGTATGAAACCTGAAGTAAGTAATCAGACAAACAAAAAAAGAAAAATTTAGATTTTAGTTCAGTGCCTGCGCACGACAAGGAGCGCAACTGCACCGAGGCCGATCAGGGCAACCAGTGCACCAAACCCGGGCTGTGTCGGGGTCTTGGTGGGCGTGGCTACGGCAGTCGGTGGGACGGTGGTTGGCATCATGGTCGGTGCTGCGGTAGTAACGTTTGCAACAGCTGTTGGGGTTGCAGTCGGGGCAGATGCCTCGAGAACGTTGAACAGTGCAGTACCGGTTGCGTCCTGGAGGACGGCAGTTGCTGTGACCAGGTACTCGTCGGGCTTGAACGTGGATGCGTCAACATCGAACGAAAGCGCGTTCAGGCCGCCGGTGCCCTGCGTGACAGTCACGGTACCTGTTGCACCGCTGAACTCTCCGCTCTGGCTCTTTTGAGTCGGCTGGAATGATGATGAATAGACTTCGAAGAGGACTTCGTCACCTACGGCGAGGTTGGTGCTTGCAGTGATGGTGAACTTGTCACCGACATGCCTGTCGCCAACGGGGTCGATAGTGATGACCGGGTTCTCGATGAGAATCTGGAGTTTGGTGTAGGTATCATCGACGTTTGCACTGTTGATGGCTTCAATCAGTGCCTCTGCTGCGTCGGAGCCCTGCAGGCTGTTTGCTCCCTGAAGCTGGAAGTCAGAGGTTGGTGGCTGGGTTGGATCTGCCTGATTTACAGTCCAGACCGACACTGCGGCGGTACCGGTGGCAGCGTTCCCTGATGCGTCCCCTGGGTAGACATCAAACCGGTTGTTCTGCATCGGGTGCTGAACAACGATGAAGTACTGCCCGGCGTAGAGAGGCTTCGTGACTTCCTTCTTGATCTCGTACGAGAACGACGAGTCAGAGTTCACGGACTGGGTTGCAATGGCTGCATAGTTCTTACCGAGGATCCAGATCATGACACCCTCGGATGGCTGACCCTCTGCAGTACCGGTGATGAATACATTGTCACCCTGTGCGACGGTAGACTGCGAGGCTGTTGCACTGACGAACGGCTTCTTGATGATAATGGAAACCGTGCCATAGGCTACGTAAGCAAGCTGGTTTGAATCAGCGGATGAGGGCTGGCTTGTTGCGTAGATCGTGTAGGTACCTGCATCAAGTGCAATGCTTGAGGTTCCCCACTTGTAGCTCCACGTGTTGTCACCCTGAACAGCAGCCTGAACTAACATATTCTGGTCAGCTGTTTCGGGGATAGTTGGACCCGAAGGTAGTGAGTGAACACGCGGGTTGTTGTCACTGGGTGCCATTGCTGCACCATACTGACCCAGGTTCGGACCCGAGATGAACAGGTACGTAGTCTGGGATTCGGTGTTGGTACCGGAGAACTGAACCTCTTCACCGAGGTAGTAACTCTGGTCGCCTGCTGCGACAATCGTGACGGCTCCCTTCGCGACGGTCACTTGGACCTCATCGCTCTTGTAGCCGGTCGAACCGCCGAAGTACTGCTCAACACGGATGGTGTACTGCTGGGCTTTGGTCCAGTTGGTAGTAGTAAACGCAATGGTCCTCGTGCCGGCGTTGCTCATTGTGACGTTACCATAAACGTAAGTACCGTTACCAGTAACGGTCGGGTAGGTGGCGCCTGAGTAAGAGCCGAATGAGACATCCTGATAGATTGTCTTGCCGGCACCGTTCTGCCAAGTATAGTTTCCGTTAAGCGCAAGGCCGGTGGCGGCAGGATCATAGTTAGTGCCTAAGACACTATCCTGATACAGACCTGCCTGGTTCGGGACAAGCATCGGGGGCTGGTCATCGTAGCCGCCGGACATTGTGCTGGTTCCCTTAACCCAGAGGTGGTATACCATGTTCGGCTTACCGGTGATGGTTACCGAGAACTGCTTGCTGCGTACGACCGAGTCGACATTTGCTGAGATCGACACTGTGTTGGAAACAAGCGTAATGGTCTGAGTCTGGGCTACGGTCTTTCCGGTGTAGGACGCACCACTGCTCAGGTAGTTGTCTTTCATGCCGTTCATGTAAGACTCTGCCCAAACGGTGTAGGTGCCTGCCGGGTATGCCTGCTGGCCGTTTATGTCTAATGCATCGGTGGCCCAGTTGTTATTTGCACTGCCGGCTGCACCGTTGAGGAACCACTGCGGGCTGTTCACCGCAAGATTGGTCAGACTAACATTACCCAGAGAGTTGTAGACCAGGTGAGTGGTGTACAGTGCAGTCAGGGTGTTCCCTGCAGCAGTCTTAACCTTGAGATCCATCCATTTCTGGGTATCGTTTGCATTTCCATCTGCACGTGCATAGTACCCCTCAACCGTATCATTATTCTTAATACGCTGAGTCGGGTTGGTGATGGCCGCATACATGTTGTTGTCGACACGGATGGTCAGGTTCTCTCCCTGGATAACCGTACCGCCGTTCACGTTCAATGCCTGGTCGTTATCCCAGATGTTGACCACAAGGCTCGGGTCCTGAAGGTTGAACACACCAACAGGGGTAGTGCTGGAGCTATATGCCGGTGTACCGGCTGAGTTGGTCAGATACCAGGTGTTCGTGTAGGGGAATGTGGACGGCAAAACGTACACATTGTTTACCGGAGTCAGCGGAACGGTCAACGCCGGACTTGACGTACTGACCGAGGCTGCCGATGCCCACCAGCTGACATATGAGTAGGTTGTGCCTACGTGACCAGCTGCCTGAGCTGTTGCCAGGGCATCAGTAAGATTGAGCCCCTGCTCACCATAGAAGACTGTTGCACCCATGTTGATTGACGAGTTGACCGGGTAGAACGTTGCCGATGCCGGCAGTACGGCTACAAGGACCAACGCGACAAGTGCAACCAGTGCAATTGTTAATCGCTTAGTCATTCGTTTTCCTCCAAATGTTACATCATACATTTCAAGCCGGAGAACCGTTTCGACATTTGCCGAATAACGATTCTACGAGCCCCATACTCCGTTTAAACGGAATATGGAGGAATATTTGTAAAAGAGCTAATATATCCTTTGTGGTTGATTTTGTTCTCGATTTCAGGCTATATAATGCCCCGGTTTGCGAATTAGCCGTATTTTATGTGTTTGTCCAGCACTTTGCTCGACCGGAGAGATCATGATTTCCCGCACGTACTTCCTTTATAGACTCAGCCGGATTCGCGCACATGCCGATATCTGGATTTCTCCAAGATACGAGATCTTGATAGTATAGTATAGGTTGTATCATGAAAAACGCTTGCGCAAATACACACTATATTAGTACTCCCAATACTGACGCCCCAACCCGTTCACCTCACGGGGAACTCCGGTAACGTTTGCCCACACCTACCTGACACAGGATATAAATGGTGTAATCAGGAGCCGGAGAGAGGGTGAATTCCCATCATGCAGATGATACTCTCCCAAAAAAGACTCCCACAGTTCCCGGGCTTGTACACAATTACTCCGGCTCCTGATTGCAACACATATATGATACCGGCGCCAATTCTTGTTCCATGAGAGTCATCCGGGCCCCGGCCATCGGGAGAGCACACGAACTGGTCGTGAAGATGATCCTGGAGAAAGGCCGGGTTCTCCAGACCGAAGATGACGAGGCCACCGTTGAATTTGAAGAAGTGGCCCTGCAGGTCGATACACCCCTTGCCGAACCACTCGTGAGCCCCCACTCCCGGTTCCAGCAGAGGTTTGTCGAGCAGTACGCGACTGATCTGCTGCACGGTTCGCATGCCTCCTTCGAATATGACTACCACGGCAGGCTCTTTGACTGGGGGGAACGCCTTTCTGCAGATGGACAACCAGTGCATGTCGACCAGATCGAATACATAGCAGAAAAACTCCGTCAGTCCCCAGTGAGCCGCCGGGCCATCGCCATCACCTGGAACCCGGTGATCGATGAAAAACTCAACGACTGCCCCTGTCTCCAGCTCGTGCAGTGCGTCCTCCGTGACGGCAAACTCGCCATGCGGGTGATATTCCGCAGTAACGATATGCTCACCGCAGCAGGGGCCAACATGTATGCCCTTGTCCAGCTCCAGAAGTCTATTGCCGACAAGCTCGGAGTACCCTGCGGGACATATACCCACATCTCGCTTGTCCCGCACATCTATTATATTCGGGACATGAACGATATCGAACCATTCTGCGGGAAAGGACGGTTCATCCAGCCGGTACAGGAAGTCTGCCGGGCCTGCGGGCGCTGTGACCGGTCAAAAAGCGCCTGATGCACCAGTACCACGCAGGAATATCCGTCACTTTAATTAGGCACCAGCGGCAAAAAGTATGAGGCAATATAGCCCGGTAGTGTAGCGGTCAATCATGCGAGGCTCTGGATCTCGCGACAGCAGTTCGAATCTGCTCCGGGCTACTCTTTTACAGATGTAATGTGTTCGCAGGACGCCGTTGTTTTGACATACGTGCTGCCGGTTTTGTCGGACAACACCAGATATCTGTAAAAAATTTCCGGCCAAACCGGTTTCGCGCTGAAGGGTTTCATGACCGAAACAAATTCGACGGGGAAAATTTTGGGGTTTTCAACCGGAAAATTTTTCGGTTTTTAAAATTTCGAGCCGAAAATTTTTCCGCCCGGGAACTTTCAGTCCCAGTATTTCTCTAAATTATCCCACCCCATATGGGACAAAACCTCCCTACTATCGGACATACGGTCTCGCCCCTCAATCCGGGGCCAAAACGGGCTTATTTTTCCATCAGGGTCTGGTGGTGAACACAAAAATGGAACCATTTTGTCCACCACGGAAATTATCCCCGCGATTTGTGGCGAAAATAAAAAACCGGTCAAATTGCGGAGTGTTATATTTTCCCTTTAGCGGTGTTCTGTAAGAGGTGTTTTTTTGGCCGGACTTTGTATCATCCGGTACCCGATCGGGTCCCCGGAGGCCATTATGGGCCAGAATCCGGATTGGGAGTGTGCAGGAAAATTTGGGGTTATTGATCCATTCTGAAATTAGTGAAGTACTGGGGTTTCACTTCAGTGGATGTTCTTCTCCCGGGTCCGAAAAAATCCGGGCGGCCGGACGTTCTAGCGCAAGCGTGTCGGTCGGGGAGGTATGCCGACTCATACGCTCCTTTGAGGATTATGGAATTTCATGGATGTTTTTCCGGGTTTTGCTGCGATCGGCCGGAGAGTTTTGGGGTGCATGAACATTCGCACCAAAAAAAATTCCGTCCGTCCGGATTTTCGAGCACGAAAAACCTACGGACTTTATAAAAAAAAAGAGCCGGCACAATCTCATGCAATAAGGGCCGACAGGATGCACCCGATAAAGATCGCGCCGAACGTTCCCGCCCCGCCAATGCTGACCTGCGGCACTTCGAGTGTGCCCACCTGCGGCAGGTGTGCAATGTCAGCACCCAGCAGGATACCGAAGATCGCACTGACAAACGCGATCACACCAGCGGCAGGAAGCCCCCATCCACCGGCAAGCAGGATACCACAAAGAAGCGCTGTCAGGCCCGGGACAAAGAGCGGCGCCCGGAGCCCGAGCCCCACCATGGGCCGGGTCGTCACGTACGCCATCGCTGCGACAATCAGGGTTGCCACAGCCACATGGAGGTACAGCGTATTTACGTCCATCACCGCGGATGCACGGTACAAGAGATAACCTGCCATCGCCACGGGGAGGATTGCCCCGCCGAGGTTCACCGCGATGGTGGTCTCCCAGAGGCCCCCGGTCTCGGTCGGAGAGAATGCGTTCGGGAACTGCCCGTCAGGTGAATGTGGCATGCGGATCGTCTCTTTCCGGATCCTCCATACCGGGATATTGACAAGGCTGCAGAGCAGGATCAGGAGGACAAGGGCGGTCGCCGTAATCCACGACAGCCCGACAAGATTTGTGAACGCCTTGCCCACAAGGCCCAGAAACAGCAGCGGAACGACAATGACAATAAGCCCGATGATGACGAGAAGCGCAATGATCGTCAGGGGGCCGGCAGAATAAACACGGATATCAGAGGACATGTTACATCCCAAAGGGGTTTTCTTATTTTGTGCAGACAATTGCCGCGTGGTCCTGATGGTACGGGGCAAGCCATGTACTCTCAACTATTGTGAGCCCGGCAGACATGAGGATTTCGAGCGTGTCCCGGAATACTTCAGCCGGTTCTTTCCTGATATCCACGCTCCGGGTCTTGAGCATGAGGATAAGGCACCCCCCCTGTTTGAGGAACACGCAGTTCTTGAGCGCGATCGCCGCCTGATCCGGCTGGGCCACATCCTGGTAGAGAAGATCTACGGATTCCACCAGCGGCGCATACTGCTCCGGGCAGGAGGCATCCGCAAGGATCGGCATCACATTTTTGCGCCGTCGGGCGACTTCGAGCAGATCCTGCATCGGGCGCGGAGCAAATTCAACGGCATACACCACCTCCACGTAATCAGATACATGGGAAACCGTCGTCCCGTTTGCTGCCCCAAGATAGAGAACTTTCATGTCCGGGAGAAGTTCGATGCCGGTTCCCACAAGATATAGGGCGGCAAGCTTGCTCCGGTACGGGTCCCAGACCCGGTACCCGTCAAGTATCCGCTCGCCGTAGACCCCTCCCTCGCCTTTCGAGACCACGACATCGCCAATCCGTATCATGGTTGCCCGCCCCCATCAGGATTTCCCACCCGGTCGATCCGGTCCTGCGCATCGTCAAGGAAGGACTGCACCGCGCAGCCCCGGTAATAGTCGAGTCGTGCCGCAATCGCCAGTTTCCCGGCGAGCACCCGGGCGACCTTCCCCCTCACCTCGCGGGGGGCGTTGTGCACCCGCCGGTGCTGGAAGATGATCCCGTGCTTGGGCGCAGGTGCATGGGTCCTGATATGTGCAAAGAGCGCGGTCCGGGCGCCAAGCACCTGAATACCGCTCGCGGGCAGGCGCGAAAGTTCCTTCAAGCCCCCTGCATGAGAGAGGAGCCGGGCGGCGACGAGCCCGCCGATGAGCGCGCTCGTGTTGGGCATAACCTCGCAGGCCCGTGCCGAGACCTCCTTTGCGAGCGCAGTCCGGGCGTCAGCAAGGCTCATGATCTCTGCTGAGACCTTCCCGAGCGCACCTCCCCCACCCCCACGTTCACGGTTCCGTTCGCTGATGGACTTGACCAGCACATGCGCCGGTGTCCTGCGGTACTTACGGGAGAACGATGGATGCCGGATCTGGTACCAGTCTGCCACCCTTTCAGAAAGGACATTTGTGACAGTGTCCATCTCATCGAGCGTCCTGACCATCTGGAGCAGCTCGACATCCTTTGCCGCGTACTGCTCTCGAACGGCCTGCTCCGATCCGGCGATACAGACCTTCTGGAGCAGCGCAAGGTATTCCGCGCGGTCGCGGCAGATACCACAGGCAACGGCCTGCTGCCAGTCCAGAGGGAGAAAATCGTCCATGCTGGTCCGGCACTCCCGCACACGGCGGGAATATGCGGCTGCATCACCGGTAAACGGGGTGCACTTCCCCACATCGATATTGCCAAACCAGCAGGACTGCATGATACAAGCTAAGGGACGCACGGCTAAAAAAAGAATGGCTCACACCCTGCTTGAGGCGTTCGCGTCAGACCCACGCGATGTCAAAAGAATACAGGATGACCGGCATCATGATCGCGCCCATGCAGTAGACCCTTGATACGTTCACGATATGCGGCACGAGCCCGAGGATCGTGGCAAGGACGAGGATGAAGATCCCAAACGGCCCGGTGAGGATAATGCAGAGCGCGACCACAAAAATGATCACCGCTCGGTTGAGCATTCGGCCGTTGATCCCGGTGAGCCAGCCTGCCGAACGCGAAAGCCACACCGTGATGACATACGCGAGGCAGGCCGCAAGCACACCAATGATCATCAGTTCGCTCATGGACGGGAGCGGCAGCTCCGCGAGCGCGACCATGACGCCATTTCGCATCCGGGAGAGTGCAAAGAGCGCGGCAAGCCCGATGAACGCATTGGCCGTGTTTGCCGCACTCGTGGCAAGGATATAGGCCCGGCGATCCTTCTCGTACCCGATCACCGATGCCAGTGCACCGTTTGCGGTTGCTGTCGAAAGCCCCGGTAGCCAGCCGACCGCGATACCGGCGAGCGTGCCAAGGAGGGAGCATTTTACGACAGTCCCGTTCTCCACCCGCAGGCCCCGGAACTGCTGCACCGGCAGCTCCCCCTGCGATGCGACGAGCAGGACCGATATCCCGAAGAGACCCGTGAGCAGGGGCATCAGGATTGCAGTCTCGCCGCCAAGCGTGTGCCAGCCCAGGAATTCGTACCGCATGGAAAACATCCCGAGAATGCCAGAGACAGCAAAGATCGCAAGCGCCCACCCGGGAGATTCGCTCATCACGATCATGTACCCGATAACCGCGACGATCAGGATGCCGATGCCCCAGTCGAAGTACGGTTGAAGAGCAGGGAGGAAGATGTAACAGAGCACAGAAAGCGGGACTGCGATGATGATGGCGCAGGCACTTCCAAGCGCGGCGATCCTGACCGCTTCCTCGCCATTCCCTTCAATGCAGAGAGCGTGCGCCGGGAGGACGGAAAGCGAGGTATCTGCGTCGGGAACCCCTAGGAACGTGGACGGGACTGCCTCGACAAACGTGTGGGTGATCAGGGCTGCAAACATCGCGCCTGCAAGGGCAAGTGGCCCAAGCACGGTAAGGAGGACTGCCTGCGCACCAAGCAGGATGCCCGCGAGCGTATTCGCGTGCACGCCGGGGATAAGACCGCTGATGGTGCCGAGGAGAGCACCGAGCAACGTCCCAACCACGATCTCGATCATAGCAGAAGGTACAGGAGAATGGACATAAATCAACCGAAATGCATACCATCTTATCATACAGGGATGATGAATCCGTAATGAAGATCGCAGTCACCCGTCTTGTAGGAAAGGAAGAACGGGACGCGGCCCGGTGCGCAGCGTTCGGGCACGCGTGCTACAGCGTCCACCCGCTCCGGGCGGAGATCCAGCAGGATATCGTCTCCGCGTTTGCCGGGGCCGTGGAACGCGCGGAGTTCGACTGCATCTTTTTTACGAGCGCACTTCCGGCAAAAATCATTGCCCCGCACCTCAAAAAGACCCCCCGGGTCATCGCGATCGGCCCTGAAACGGCACGGGAACTCGCGCGGTGCAACATCACCTGCGAAACCCTGCCTGGGTTCTACTCCCGCGACTTCGTGCCATATCTCGGGGACTGGATTAAAGGAAAGACCGTCGGCCTCCCCCGCGCCGATGTCCCAAACACCCCCCTCATCGATGCAATTACCCACATGGGAGGGATCCCACGGGAATTCCGCTGCTACCGGCTCGTGGCCACGAATGAGCCGCTCAAGATTGAGGGGTCCGACGCCATCCTCTTTACGAGCGCGATGTCGTATACAAAGGCGATATGGACCCCGCGTCCCGACCTGCTGGTGATGGCTATCGGGGATATCACAGCGGAAGCGATGATGTGCGGGGGAACGCTCCCGGCAATTGTCGGGGACGGATCGCTTGAGGGGACGCTTGGCGCCTTGAACGAATACATGGGAAAGATACGGATAATACGATGACGGCACCACAGGAAAACCCGATACCGGGACAATCAGGCACTCCGCCGCTCTGGCATGGCGCGGGAATTATCGTGATCGACAAGCCCCGGGGGCCCTCGAGCCACCAGGTGGCCGCATGGGTGGGAAAGATGCTCGGTTGTCAGGTCGGTCACGCAGGTACGCTCGATCCGCAGGTATCGGGTATTCTCCTTGTCATGCTGGGAAACGCTGTGCGCCTTGCGCCGCTCCTCCTGAAACACGATAAGGAATATGTCTGCCTGATGCGGCTGCACAAGGATGTAGACCGGCAGCGTATCGATGAGGTTGTAAAGGAATTTACCGGACGAATTTACCAGCGCCCGCCCCGGAGGAGCGCAGTCAAGCGCCTCCTGCGCATCCGTACCATACAGCAGTTTGATCTGCTGGGGGTCGAGGGAAAACTGGTGCTTATGAAGGTCAGGTGCGAAGCTGGCACCTACATCCGCTCGCTCTGCCACCACATGGGCCTTGCGCTCGGCGTCGGGGCGCACATGCAGGAGCTGCGGCGGACCCGGTCGGGAGTCTTTGATGAGCGCACCATGTTCACGCTCCACGAACTGCAGGATGCCTGCGTTGCTGCGGCAGCAGGAGACCGCATCTCGTTAGAATCCATGATCGTATCCGTTGACGCAGCGGTCCCTGATCTCCCGGTCGTTGTCGTGCGCGATACTGCTGTCGATGCGCTCTGCCACGGTGCGGCACTGGCAGGTGTAGGGGTGCTCCGCTGCGACGAATTCAAACGGGATCAGATCGTCGCTGTCCTCACGGACAAGAAGGAGTTTGTCGGTCTCGGGAAGGCCATTGCCGCATCAGCGACCTGGAAACCCGGGAAGACAGGCCTCTTTATCGCCATGACCACGGTCTTCCTTGCCCCGGGCACGTACCCGAGAGGCTGGAAGAAGGCCACAAGGCCAGAAAAATCCACAAAACACTGATCCCGTGAAGGGATAGCATTAAAAAAATACCCGGCAAATACATGGGATACACTTTTTGCTGAGGTAGTCTAGCGGTAAGGCGCAGGCCTGGAAAGCCTGTGGTGCGAAAGTGCCTCGGGGGTTCAATTCCCCCCCTCAGCGTTGTTGTTTTCCGGATTTCTCTGTAATCCAACGGAACATAAACGCTTATTATTCTTCCAGCAGGATCTCCCGACAGATACCGGTCGGGTTGCTGTGGGTCTGGTTTACTTGAGCCCTTGCGCCGTAAAATCAATGGCAAACTGCGGACCGGTCACAATGAGATAGACTGCCCTATCCGGGATCTGCTCCATGAGGAGAAGCGTATCCTCTCATACAGACATATGGTTCAACGGCTCCCGGTGCACTCCTCATCACGCCTTGCTGAATGTCCGCCCCATCTCGAATGCTTTTGCATTGACCTCAACGGTCTTTGGAGGGACGAGTTTTTTAACTGCGGCAAGCAGGGACTCAGCCTTTAAGGGAATCGACCAGGAAGCCGCACCAAGGATCACGACATTCTGGGAAAGACTGCTGCCCGCATCTGAGGCAATCTTGTCGGCGTCGATCAGGCACGGGTTAAACCGGGCAAGCTGCGCGACGATCTCGTCTTCGGTCGGCACCGGGCTCTTCTGCGTAAAGACCGACGTAGGCAGGACCATGTGCCGGTTGACCACCATCGTCCCGTCGGTCTTGAGGAAGTGGGAGTACCGGAGCGCTTCGAGCAGGTCAAAGGAGATCAGGAGATCGGCAGTACCGGGCACGATCAGCGGACCGTACTGCCCGTCTATCCTGATATGGGTCTCGACCGACCCCCCGCGCTGCGCCATGCCGTGGGTCTCAGCGCCTTTCACGTGCCGACCCTCAAGAAGGCAAGCCTCGCCGAGGATGTTGGACGCGAGGATCGTGCCCTGTCCGCCAATCCCGACGATCAGGATATCGAAACTCTTCGTCATTTCTTTGCCTCCCGCGAGATAGCCCCGACCGGACAGAGCCGGGCGCAGACCGCACACCCGCTGCACAGCTCGTTGATCCGGGCTTTCTCATCCGCGAACTCGATTGCGGGACACCCGAACCGCACGCAGGTACCGCAACCGGTACAGAGATCCGGGTTCACCGCGTAGCGGCCCCGTTTTACTCCTGCGCGGCGTGCCGCGATCACGCACATCTGCTTTGCGATGATCACCTTGACCCCATTCTTCTTCTTTGCCTCTTCAAGGACCCGGAGGATCCCGGTCATATCGTAGGGGTCGACAGTCTCCACAAAGGTCGCCCCGCAGGCGCGGCAGATCGCATCGAGAGATACCGGGGGCGTCGCCACACCGGTTGCCGTTAACCCGGTGTTCGGGTTGGGCTGGTGGCCGGTCATTGCAGTGATCCGGTTGTCGAGGATGACCACCGTCATGTTCGCACCGTTGTAGACCGCATTCATGAGCCCCTGGATCCCGGTGTGCAGGAAGGTGGAATCGCCAATCGTGCTGACCACATCGCGGGGCTCACCGGCATGGGCGATCCCGCTCCCGACCGTGATCGAGGCACCCATGCAGATCGTGGTATCGACAACACCGAGCTGGATCCCGAGCGTGTAGCACCCGATATCGCTCGGATATATGGCCGCGTCCTTGAACACCTTCTTTATCGCGTAGAACGCGGCGCGGTGGTGGCAGCCGGCGCAGAGAATGGGAGGGCGCATCGGGAGATTCTGTACTGGCTCCCTAGTGGCAAAGGGGTTTTCCGGCAGGAACCCGGCCTTTACCATGATTGCCGCGACAAACGCGGGTGAAAGTTCGCCTTCGTACGGCGCATACCCGTTGATCTTCCCAAAGACCGGCACGCATCCGGCGACTTGGCGGACTGCCTCTTCAACAACCGGCGCGAGTTCCTCGATAACGAGGATTTTCTCGTGCTTCCTCGCAA
The DNA here is from genome assembly GCA_964454995.1 of uncultured Methanoregula sp. Classification (GTDB taxonomy): domain Archaea; phylum Halobacteriota; class Methanomicrobia; order Methanomicrobiales; family Methanospirillaceae; genus Methanoregula. The sequence continues at coordinate 11,022 of CAYVTY010000025.1, read as the reverse complement.
ACTCCCCGAGCCATTCCTCATCGATCGGGTAGGCACCGATCTTCATGAACGAGACATCGGGAGGCAGGAGTTCCTGCACATAGGAGGCGCCAATCCCGCTCGCGATAATCGCGGTCTTTCCCTTTATCGTGTAATGATTGAGCCCACGTTCAACGAGACGTTTTTTAAGGGCAGGCTGCTTCTCGTTGAGTTTTTTGTGCAGGAGCCGGGTATGGGCCGGGATCACCACGTACTGCCGGGGGTCCTTGTGGAACTCCCCTTTCCTTGTACTGGGGACGACAGCCCCCAGTTCCACATCGCCTTTAGAGTGGCAGATCCGGGTGGTGGGGCGGAAGAGCACCGGCAGCCTGAATTCCTCGGAGATCTCAAACGCGGTGCGGATCATGTCGTGCGCTTCCTGAACACCAGCGGGATCAAGGCAGGGAAGCCGGGCGAAATGGGCATAGCACCGGGTGTCCTGCTCGTTTTGGGAACTGTGGGCGAACGGGTCGTCTGCGCTCATGATGACAAGGCCGCCGGTCACCCCGGTATAGGCGCTCGTCATGAGCGGGTCGGCGGCGACGTTGAGGCCGACATGCTTCATAGTGCAGATCGCCCGTATCCCGCACCACGCCGCAGCAAGGGCATTTTCAAGCGCGACCTTCTCGTTTACCGACCATTCCACATAGTACGAGGGGTCTTTCTGTACGCGGAGGACATCGATAACTTCCGATGAAGGAGTGCCGGGGTACCCGCTGGCAAAATCGATACCTGATTCGAGGCACGCGTGGGCGATGGCTTCATTTCCGAGGAGATAGTGGCGTTGCATAATCCCAGTCCGAACGATATTTAGTTATTTTTAACAATAAAGCCCTATAGCATTATCCTGTCCGCCCGGCCATTCACAACCTATAAAAACTCCGGTGGGATAAGTAATAAGGTAAATTTCAGGCAATCCTTTTGGGCCCGTAGCATAGCCCGGTGGTGCGCCCGGCTGATAACCGGGAGGTCATGCGTTCGAATCGCATCGGGCCCATCCCACGCGTTTTGATATAGTTTTTTAGCCTACAGAAGGGCATGGAGAAAATTCATAAGATTCTTCTTGTGGCCGGCGCCCTGATCTGCATACTCCTCTTCTGGATCAACATCTATCTCGGTGCGACAGGTGTAATCATCCTTGCCGCTCTTGCCATGTCGGTCTTTATCATGGAAGATGCCCGGGTCCTTCCGGAGCTTACCGTCAGGCTGGGTGATAAGGCAAACAATGTCGTGGTCACCAATGAGGGGAATGCACCGGCATACCGGATCCATGTCGCTCTTGTTCCCCTCAATATTGAATTTGATCTTCCCGAACTTGCGGCGGACGCCCGGCACGAGTACCCCCTCACCCGCATGCTAGATACTGCAAAAGCGGTGGTCACCTTCGAAGATACAAACAGCGTGCAGACCAGCCGCACGTTTACCCTGTCAGCGTTGGGAAAGGGCGATGATGACCCACTCAGACCAATGTTCCCGCTGTTCAGGTGGAAGTAGCAGAAGAAAAAGTGGAAGAAAAAAGGACAAGTCGATCAGGTTTTACTGGGCGTGGCAAAGACATACCCGATCACTTTTTCAAGCGCTGCGATAAGTTCTGCTTCCGATTTCAGGTAATCGTGCATTCCCTGGAACAGCATGAACATGACATCATACCCGTACACCTCGATCGCGGACTTCGGGTCGATGGAGTTGAGATACGAATCGGTGATAAAACCGTCGGAACTGTACATCAGTTCGTAGAACTTTCCCTTTTCAGAGAGGACGCAGAACTGGTCGGTGATCTTTTTTGAAGGGTCATCGGGGCGAAACGCCGCGGGATCGGTCTTCCCGAGAACGATCATTTTTTCTGTATAATAATTGGCATCGTAGATCTCGTTTTTCGTATCCTGTTTCCCGATCTTAAGCAGGTTGAGGCCGACAGATGTGACCACCGGTTTTGCCAAGACTGCCATGCGTCCCAGAAGTTCCCCATCATGGGTTTTTATCTTTTCAGACAGTTTGGCATCCGTCTTTTTCATATCCTCGATCTTCTGCATGATCTTTTCAAAACCGGCCTCGATCTCATCCATATCAGTATCACCACATGGCGCATCCCGGCGCAAAACAAGAATAGTTAATGTTCCGGCTATAAAATCACTCGTCTTGTGCGACCGCCATTCCTTGACAGGGACTCATGCGACAAGATCGCCCATAAAAAAATACTTCCGGTCTTTTTTGAGGATGACTTCTGCGGCAGTCCCGATCGGGAGATCCTTTGTGATGACAACACCCTGGTAGGAGGCAGTCCGGGCCATGACCGATCCCAGACGGAGTTTTTCTGTCACTACACAGGACACCGTAGTTCCAAGGAGCGGCTTGTTGATCACAGAGTACTGCTCTTCCGCATACGCGTTCAGGAGCCGGGACCGGTCTTTTTTTACCGAATCGGGGAAGTCTTTTTCCACAAAAGGGCCGGTGAATGGGCGCTTTGAATACCGGGTAACATTAACCTTGGCAGGTTTTGTCCGCCCGATAAGTGCGAGGGACCGGGAAAAGTCGTCTTCGGACTCCCCGGGAAACCCGACGATAAAATCCGTGGCGATGCTGATGTCAGGATACCGGCTGCGGAGTGCAGAAACGATCTCCTCGAACTCCTGCACGGTATATCCCCGCCCCATCTGTTCAAGGATATGGTCGGATCCCGACTGCACCGGCAGGTGCACGAATTTGAAGATTCGGTCGCTGGCACAGGCATCCACAAGATCGTCAAGGACAGGGAGGACCGTCGCCGGGTTCATCATCCCGATGCGGATGCGGTAGTTTCCCGGGAGATCACTGATTGTGGAGAGGAGAGAGGGGAGATCGGTTCCCGTGTCTCTCCCGTAGGCACTGACATCCTGTGCCGTCAGCTGGATCTCGTATGCTCCCGCGTCAACAAACGCCAGTACTTTTTCCCGGATCTCCTCTTCCGGGAAACTTTCAAGCGGCCCCCGGGCCTTGCGCGTGATGCAGTACGTGCAGCATCCAAGACAACCCTGCGCGATCTGGACAATCCCGGCACCGCCGGGGGCAACAGTTCGTACGCGAAGGTACGCCTCGCGTATCGTGTCCGGGGAAATAATGACAGGATTACAGACCGAGAGGATCGCCTCGCGCTGGACAATCGGCATACAGCCGGTGACAAAGAGCGGCGTTTCCTGGAGCGCGACAAGACGCCTGAGCATCCGGCGTTCGGTCGGCCCGACTACCGTGCAGGTATTGATGATGACCGCGTCCGCCTCCCCGGGTGATGCAACACGGGTGCTCCCATAGTGTTTGAGCACCTCCTCGAGATTGGCCGTATCCCCGAAGTTATAACTGCACCCGTACGTCTCGATATAGATCCGTTTGTGAGCGAGTTCGGCAAACACGTCCATCGTATCCGGAGGATCTCCTGATCGGTTCTCTTCCATGTCTCTACTCTCATCGTTTGGAGCGCAGGCAGTTAAAGTTCATTTTTCTGCAGCACCCCGTTTCGGGCGCCGGCGCTTCCGGTTGGGATAACCATTAATCCATGATACCCATAACCTGTTTACCATGTTACGCATCGGGCTGCTGGGCTGCGGCAATATCGGGCATATCATTGCGCAGCACGCGGAAGGATTTGCCATACCGGCAGTCTTCGATAACGTTCCCGGACGGGCAGAAGAGATCGCGGCGATCTGCCACGGGAAAGCGTACACGGATGTTGAGGCATTCCTTACGGCAGATGTCGATCTCATTGTGGAAGCAGCCTCGGTTGGTGCGGCACGGGCGCATGCAAAAGCGGTTCTCCTCAACAACAGGGATCTGGTTATCATGAGCGTCGGGGCACTCACGGATCCGGCCTTCAAAGAGGAACTCATGGAGACTGCACGGGCCAAAAAAAAGAAGATCTATATCCCGAGCGGTGCGATATTCGGCCTTGACAACCTCAAGATCGGGCAGATATCGCCGATCACAAAACTGCTCCTGAAAACCACCAAGAGCCCCGCGTCACTTGGCCTTGCCGTCACCTCCAGAAAACTCATCTTCTCCGGAAAAGCGCACGAGTGCATTAAAGCATACCCGAAAAACGTGAACGTGTCGGTTGCGATGAGCCTTGCCGCAGGACAGGATACGGATGTGGAACTCTGGGTGGACCCTGCCGTGGACAAAAACGTCCACGAACTCTTTATCGAAGGCAGTTTTGGCGAGACGTATATCAAGGTCACCAATCTCCCAAGCCCGGATAACCCGGCGACGAGTTACCTCGCGGCACTCTCCATCCTGTCCCTCTTAAGAAATCTCGACAGCCCGCTCGTTATCGGGACGTGAAGGCGCACAGGGAAACTGCCATGGTACCGCTGGAATACCTGAAAAAATTCATAGATGAGGACGCGCCTTTTGGGGATGTGACCTCGGAATTTGTCATTCCGGATGTGGCGTGCCGCGCCGTGATCCGGGCCGAGCAGGACGGCGTCACCGCAGGTCTTCTTGAGGCTGCGGCGCTCTTTTCCCATTTCGGGGTGGAGGTGCGGCAGGATATCCACGATGGCGAGACCGTAAAGGCAGGGACGGTGCTTCTCTCGCTCTCGGGGCCGGCAAAAAAAGTCCTGCTCGTGGAGCGCACCGCGCTCAACATTATCGGCAGGATGAGTGGGATTGCGACACAGACACGAAAACTGGTGGATCTGGTAAAGGAAGAAAATCCCCGGTGCCGTGTGGCAGGTACCCGCAAGACCTGTCCCGGCCTGCGCGTTCTCGATAAAAAAGCCGTGACGCTCGGGGGCGGCGATCCCCACCGGTCGGGCCTGAGCGACGGCGTGCTCATCAAGGATAACCACCTGGTTCTCGTGCCGGTCAAAGAGGCGATCACGAGGGCAAAAACGGCAAGCGCCTACCGGAAGGTCGAGGTCGAGGTGGAAACTACAAAAGATGCACTTGCGGCGGCGCAGGCCGGTGTGGATATCCTGCTTTTCGATAACATGACTCCTGACAGTATCCGGACAACGATCCGTGAACTTGAACAGGCCGGACTCCGGGACAAGGTCATAATCGAACTTTCTGGGGGGATTACCGCAGAGACGATACAAGATTACGCACGGACCGGCGCTGACCTGATCAGTCTTGGCGCACTCACCCATACGGTCAGGAATTTTTCGGTAACGTTGGAGATCCTGAGGTAATCTTTTTTACTGGTGATACCGGGTCCGGGACCCTGATGATCCGCATGATCGGATCCGTGCGAATATTCATTATCCTCCGTGCCATACGGATGGCCTGAGGGGATCCGGATGGATGAGACAGGAACACCCGCCCCGACAGATCTCTTGGAAAAACCACCGACCGTGGAAGATGCGGCAGTTCGGGAAGAAAACCGGAGGCGACGGGTGCAGGAATATATCCGTTTACTCAAAAGTGACCGCCTTCATTTTCGCTGGCACGCGGCAGAGGCATTGGGGGATGAAGGGGACCCCGCAGCCGTCGAACCGCTTATTGCAGCGTTGAAAGGCCCGTACGTGGATGTCGAGTGGCTTGCGGCAAAATCGCTCGGGAAGATCGGGGATCCGCATGCGGTCGAACCCCTGCTTGCGGCTCTTACCTCCGGTGAAAAATGGCTCCGTACCGGCGCCGCGTGGGGGCTTGGAAAACTCAGGAATCCCCGGGCAGTCAGTCCGCTCATCCTTCTCCTTCCCGACCCAAAAAGAGGCGTCAGGAAAACTGCCGCATGGGCACTGGGGGAGATCGGGGACGACCGTGCAGTGCCGGCACTGACCGACGCACTGGAGGATCCTGATGAAGGTGTGCGCACTGCTGCACAGGAAGCACTCGACACCATCGCAAGGACAAAAACAAAAGCCGCCCCGGGTGCCGCTGTACTGTAAATCGAGCGCGGGACTTCATCCCAAATCAGGCACTACTGAATCTCCCGGATATCGTCTGCTGAACTGATGAGGATCTCTTTTTTACCCTGGTAGGTCTGGACGGTCCCGTACAAAGATACGGCAGTCCCTTTCGCAAAGGCTCTGTCACAGGCGACAGTCGCGGGGACAAAAACCGTGACATTATTAACAGTGAGCAGCACATGCCCGCCGTTTTTGAGAACGGTCGCCTGATCGATGATGCCCGTTATGGTGACGAGCGCCCCGTCGGCAGACTGGTCAGAATATGCGGATGCAAACGGTGCTTTTCCGATCTGCACGAGCACGATGTGGGCAGCAATGACCACGAGGGTCACCGCGATCAACAGCAGGATCGCGACCCGCTCCTGGTGCCCGAACATACGTGATGATTGAAACCGGGGATATAAATTACCGACAGGTTGATATGTTAACACTGTTAACATTACGATCATGTATCAGCACACCTTACCACCATCCTCACGGACGGTTATGGAGATACTGGACACCGGTGGTGCCATGACCCACAAGGACCTTGTCAAGAAAAGCAGGCTTGCGCCGCGGACCGTGCGGTACGCCTTGAAAAAGCTTAAAGAGCGCCACCTCATCATCGAGAAGTTCAACTTCCGCGATGCTCGGCAGATCATCTACCAGAACAGACCAGTTACCACCCCGGAATCCCAGCCTGCGGTCGTATGACCAAACACACCTGCACGCTCATGCACTGCGACAGCATGGTAAGAAACCTCCTCCCGCCCATGAGAGCGGAGATGGTTTGCCGGCTTGTCACCAGACAGGGCATCAGCCAGAGCGATGCAGCAAAGAGACTGGGAGTCACCCGCGCCGCGGTATCTCAGTACATGAGCAAGAAGCGGGGGTACGGGGCAATTGAATTGTCATCCGAACTCGATGCGATGATCGATCGCTGGGCACTTGCAGTGATTACCGGAGAGAGTGACATCAATCTCTGCGACGTATGCCAGTGCGCACTCAAGAAAATCTGAAAATTCTAAAAAAAACTTCGTAAGAAACGCCAGTTCTGATTGTTATTCCTGTTTTTAAAGCGTTCACCAGACCGGACGCGTGCCGTCGGTTCAGAAAATACCTGCGCATTACCGGATATGCCGCCGATAATACAGGACAATGAGCAGGCCGATAATCGCGATGACACACGCGATCTTCAGATAATCGGTTGATGGCTGTGGCGACCGCACCGCCGGGCTCCAGTCTGCATCAAATACCGTGCTGAAATACCGCGCCACCTCCGGTTGCTCCACGATGACACCGGTTTCCCGGTTGAAACTTGGGGAGTTCGTGTTCCAGTTGATACTGCTCACCAGCACTGCACGGTCATCGATTACAACCCCCTTGTTATGGATCTTCTCAAAACCACTTGCCGCAAGATCGGCAGTGCGCGCTTCAAGCGGCAGGTGTTCTGTGGCGGCAATACGGTTGATCAGCGCAACCATTTCATCATTATCCGCCTCATCCTCGGTGTTATACCAGTATGAATCAAGGAGCACCCGTACATGCACCCCGCGCCGCGAGGCATTGATCGCGGTCGCAAGGTATGGGTTCAACCGGGTCTTTGACTCGTTCGTGATATACGCCTGCTCGATCCCGATGCTGTCCTGTGCAGAATCGAGCAAGGCCGTTATCGCGCTGCTGGTATCCGGGGCGACGACCGGGGCAGCCCGTGCGCCGGTGAAAGTGACCGGGCCAAACGGCGCCGGATAGGAGATCACAGTGTACACCTCTGCCGGCCCCGCACTCCCGTACAGGGGAACAATTCCCGGCCCCCCGGTATCGGTCCGGTAAAGATCACTGAAATATGCCGCGAGACCGGGATCTTCCAGCCAGACACCCCAGCCCCGGTTCCCGCTCTCCCCCTGAGGGGGAAACCCGCTGTGCCCGAAATTTTCGCTGGTCACAAGGACTGAACGGTCATCGATGACCACGTATTTTGCATGGTCGTACCGGTACTGTGCGTGCCCGCTTTCAGATGTCGTCATCTCATAGACTGGGATCCCACTCTGGTTCAGCTGCCAGACTGCTGCTTTTTCTTCAGCGCTGATCCCCCCGACCGGCCCGCCCTCAAGAAGGACTTCCACGTCCACCCCGCGTTTTTCTGCATCGATGAGGGTACCGGTGATATTGGCACTGGAGAGTTCGTAGACATTCACCAGTACCTGGTGCTGCGCCGAGGCAACAGCACGGGAAAATACCGCCAGGGAACTGTCCGGGGAGACAAAGGTGGTGACCGTCACATTCTCAAAGGTTTCCGGAGCAAGCCGTGACTGGCCGAGCATGAGCGGGCGGGGATCCCAGACACCGTTTTCGAGAAAATGGACCTGGCCTTCCCGGGGTTTGACATCCCCGGGCCAGGTAATCTTCTGCACGAGCCGGCTGTTCTCGTACACCATCAGTTCATCACGGGTGTTGGCGAGGCGCAGTGTCGTACCGGAGACCACGTCTAGTACCTGCGGGGAATAATCCTGCCATTCAAAATCCGGGAGCCTCCCATGAGTCTTTTCAAATGCGGAAGCACTCCGTGCGACGGTCACGGTACCGTTGATATAAGTTCCGGGAGGAAATCGGAAGCCACCGTGGTTATCAGAGATGGCAATATTGTCAAGGGAACCATGACCAGACAGGACGATATATTCATCCATATCATTGGCAAGATACGGGTCCGGACAGAACTCGGTGATCTGCACCGCACCACACGACACCACACTGACACAAATGAGCAGGAACACAACGAGGCGGCGCATAAAAGACCTGGTATCTTCCTTTTTATAATAAGGGAATATAACCCTTGGGAGATGACAGCGCAGGCACGGCACGGGAAGAACGAGACAACGTCACCCGTAACGGTCGTAAAACTGGGCGGCAGTCTTGCCCCCCATATCAGGGAAATTATCCCGATCCTGCAATCCGCTCGCCGTCCCCTGCTGATTGTCCCGGGAGGCGGGATATTTGCCGATGCCGTGCGGCAGTCTGGCGCCACCACCGATGCCGATGCTGCTCACTGGATGGCATGCGCTGCCATGGACCAGTACGGGTGGACACTCGCTGCACGGGGTGTCAGGACAACCACGCGGATCGCACGTCCCCGGGATACGTGCGTCCTCCTCCCGTACTGCGCCCTGCGCCGGTATGATCCCCTCCCCCATTCATGGGACATCACTTCCGACACGATCGCCGCGTGGGTCGCCGGCATGCTCGGTAGCGATCTTCTCGTACTCAAATCCGCAGATGGCATCGGAACTGACGGTAAACTCCTCTCCCGCATAGAAAAACCCGTGCAAACCGATGTCGTCGATCCCTGCTTTCTTCCCTACGTGCTCGAACACCGCATCAGGGCGTTTGTCCTCAACGGAACCGACACGACACGGATATCCCGGTGGCTTTGCGGGGAGCAGGTTTGCGGCACCGGCATTGGTACAACCTTTTAAAGGTACTAAAAGAGATACTATAGGAATCCTTAAAGGAGCGATATCATGTCAGATAAAAAGTGTACATCCTGCAGCGCTCCGCTTGCAGAAGAGGGCTCAACGGCTTTCGCATGCCCCTCGTGCGGTGTCGAGATCACCCGGTGCTACCGGTGCAGGGAGCAGAGTATTCCTTACGTCTGCCCGAAATGTGGATTCGGGGGACCGTGAGGCATGGGTGGCGTTGCCGTAATTGTCAGGGTCATGCCGGAATCTCCCGAAGTTGACCTGGAAGAACTAAAAAGCGCGCTCAAGCAGAAACTGCCGGGCATTCAGGATATCCAGGAAGAGCCGATCGGATTCGGGCTTAAGGCGCTCAAACTTGTCGCAGTCGTCAATGATGCGGGCGGCGAGACGGATGCCATCGAGGGAAAACTGAATACGATCCCCGGTGTCGAACGTGCAGAAATCGTTGAAGTAACGCTTATGTAAAACCGGGATCGGTTATTATTCCCGCTTTTTTTATCATTTAACATCAGAGACCGGATTTTCCGGACTGGGATCTTTTCGGCTTTCTCTGAGCACCCGGCTCATTTTCGTTCTCAAGGGTCTGGACGATCTGGTGCGTCGTTGCGCGGATCTTCTCGACGGATTCCCGGTACGCGATAACCTCTGATTCATCGATCCTGATGGTCACCGGGAACGCACCGTTCCGGTTGATCCGGGCAGGAACGCCAATACAGACACCGCCGATCCCGTGAACCTCGCTTTTCACGTAGGATGAGACGGTCAGGATCCGGTTTTCGTCGCCAAGGACGGTCTTTACGAGCGACGCAATTGCTTCGCCGGGGCCGTAGACGGTCGATCCCTTGTTTTTAATGATCTGTTCGCCGCTGGACTTCACGGACTGGATGAAGTCTTGCACCGGCAGGTGCGCGAACGCCGGCAGGTTGGAGATCTTGATCCCGCCGATCGTGGTCGCCGACCAGAGCGGCACCATGCTGTCGCCATGTTCCCCGATAATACGGGTGTGGACTTCGCTGACGTGCACTTTAAAATACGTCGCAATCAGCGATTTTAACCGCATCGAGTCAAGATGGGTGCCAAGGCCAAAAACCTGGTTGGGCTTGAGCCCGGAATACTTGAGGACAACACATGTTATCACATCAACCGGGTTTGTCACCACGATGATCTTCGTGTCGGGAGCGACAGCGCCGATCGTCCGTGCCATAGGTGCAACGACGCGGGCATTCCCAAGCGCAAGATCGAGACGGTCCTGCCCCGGGCCGCGGGGAGTTCCGGCAGTAATAACCACGATCTCCGACCCGGCCACATCCTTAAGGCTGGTCGTCCAGGTGATCCTGATATTTGTCCCCCGGGCCGCGAATGAGTCGATAAAATCCTGCGCGATTCCTTTTAAGAGAGATTCGCGCCCTTCGCGCCCGTACAGCTGGATCTCGTGGACATGGGGATCTGCAGAAATGGCATATGCGGCAAACATACCGACATTGCCGGTGGCACCGATAATGGTGACTTTTGACATGGTATCACGAGAAATGGGGACGTGTTATCAGTCGACTGTACGTTGCTCCTTTTGCCAAGGTACTCCTCCTCCGCCCCGTTACCCCATGGGCGCCGGATGTCTGCGGTAAGTCTGCTCCCTTCCGGGCCTGAACCGGTTCCCGCAGCGACAG
>CAYVTY010000024.1:0-37518 GCA_964454995.1 uncultured Methanoregula sp. | reverse complement strand
AGGATTATATGACCTATGATGTCGTCAGCGTGGATCTTCATGGCACGGTGCAATCGGTTATAGAGAAGATCCAGCAGACCAATCACGACGGTTTCCCGGTCGTTGACGGATCGGCAGTGGTCGGGTATATCGCTGCCCGCGATCTCCTCTTTGTAAAGCCGGGCGAGACGATTGAACAGGCCATGTCCGGCGAGCTGATCGTCGCGGATCCCGAGATGGACATCACGGATGCCGCACGGGTAATCTTCAGGAGCGGTATCCAGAAGCTTCCGGTGGTGGACGAGAAAAACCACCTGCTTGGGATCATCTCCAATTCCGATGTGATCCGCTCGCAGATTGAGCATGTCTCTCCGGAAAAAGTCTTCAATTTTATGACGACCTTAAAAAAACTTTATGGCGTCGATCCCACGCTCAACCGGGGCATTGTACCCATCAAGGATCTGCTCCCCACCCAGTCCAAGATTTACGAGGACGAATTGGAGGGGCGGATCTACGAGATCAAAAAGGGGCTAGCTGAACCCATTATCGTGGTGAAAAGGCCGGGTCGGATCATACTCGTGGACGGTCACCACCGCGCAATAGCCGCAAAAAGGCTTGGCATAACGGCGCTTGACGCATATATTATCGAGATCAGCGAGGATGTGGAACTGGGCATGGAGCGGACGGCAAACACGATGAACCTCAAGACACTCGATGATGTGCAGGTACTGGATTACGCCCGCCACCCGCTTGTTGCGATCACGCACCGGCTGGTGAAACGGGCCTGAATAAAAAAATGTATGTTTTTTCTTAAGACCCTTCGCATCTGACGTCGAATTTTTCATTGAGGATGTGCTCTTTTACGATAGCACCCTCAGGAACCACGACTTCAGGCCAGACCCGGGTCTTTGAATGTACCACAACGTTGCTGCGCAAAACGACCCTGGGGCCGATCACGGTATCGTTCTCTATGCAGCAGCCTTCCCCGATCTGGGTATCATTGTCGATGATACTTCCTGAGATCGTTGTATTAGCACCGATGACTGCCCTGTTGTAGAGGGACGAGGAGAAGATCTTTGCATTGTTCCGTATGATGCACCGCTCACCGATGCTCGTGTAGGGGCCGATCAGCACGTTATTCCCGATGGTAGTCCCTGATCCGATTGCAACCGGCCCGATCACCCGGGTGTTCTTCCCGAGCGTGATCGCGTCGCCCAGCTGCACCGGGCCCTGCACCCGTGCGCCGTGCATGGAAAGATCACCGATGATGTCGGTGATCGTGATGTCCTGCAGTTTCCAGCGCTCAGCCTGCCGGAGCGAGTGCGGGCTTCCCACGTCTGTCCAGTTCCCCCTGGCAAGCCAGCCTTTGAGGGTCTTTCCCTTGTCCATCAGGTGCGGGAACAGGTCGCGTGCAAAATCAAATTTTTTCCCTGAAGGGATGTGATCGAAAATGTCAGGTTTGCAGACGTACATCCCCGTGCTTGCGAGATTGGAGAAGATCTCACCCGGGGAGGGCTTTTCCTTGAACCTCTTTATTTCGTAGTTGACGTCGATTTCAGCGATACCGTACTCGCCGGGATCGTCAATGGAAATAAGGCCGATGGAGGTTATTGCCCTCTCATTTTTGTGGAAACGGTAGAATTCAAGGACATTTAAGTCGGTAACATGATCTCCGCCGACGACCAGAAAATCCTGATCGTCGAGATATTTTCTGGCGTTTCTCACGCTGCCGGCAGTACCAAGTTTGGTCTTCTCGTGGACATAGGTGATATCGACGCCAAAGAGCGAGCCATCACCGAGTGCCGCCTCGATATTATTTCCCATGTACCCGAGGGTCATCACCACTTCGCGGAACCCCATATTGGACAGGTGTGAGACAAGGTGCTGGATTGACGGTCGGTTGACAATCGGGATACAGGGCTTCGGACGTTCGAATGTGAGGGGACGCAGGCGTGTTCCTTCGCCCCCGCACATGATACACACCTTCATAATTCTAATTTTGGCGTTGAACTGTTTTAAGTGTAGTGCCAGAGATACTATGGGATACAAGAGGGGCACCGTTATGGGATCTGATACATACCGGGAACTGGATGTTACAGGTGGCACCGTCCAGTGCCTGCCGGAAAAACGGGAACCGGTCGATTACTGCCGGCTCTGCATCCACAGCCGGGAATTCAAAGTAAAAGGCCACTACGTGAAATCCCCGTCACTGGCCTACTGCGTGAAGTGTCGGGTGACTGAAAATGTGGATCTCTCTACAGTCCAGGCAGTCAGGTGTGCGGACCGGCAGGGTGAGGGCTTCCACAGCATCACGAATATCATCGGATAAATATCTCTTATGAAACACGCGGTGTGTCCCGCGATTCACCTATTTTTTCATCAGTGCAAGAATTGCAGCCATATCTACGTGCTGTTCGAAAAACGTCGCAAGGGTATCGTATGGATCGTTGTCCTTCTGAATAATCGGGGTAAAGGGCAGCCCTTTTTTCCCGTAAAGATAGGAAAGCAGCGCATTTGCCGCTGACGGGTTTAAAAACAGTCCGTGCATGTAGGTGCCAAAGACAAGCCCGTCGGCACTCACCCTGCCATCTCCGCACAACGCCTCTCTGTCCGTTCCTTCTCCGGTAACCCCCATGTGGATCTCGTACCCGGTCACCGTACCTATAGATGAGAGGATAGGCGGAACCGGGCATGCATTGCGTTCCACCTGCATGGTATTTTTGGAATACGAGGAAAAACGGGTGACACAGTCAAGCAGTCCGAGCCCCTCATAAATTCCTGCGGCAGATTCAAAACCTTCATCTACGAGGGTTTTTCCCAGCATCTGGTATCCCCCGCAGATCCCGATCACCGGCACGTTTCTCGCACGCGCCTCCTGCAGTTCGCGATCTGCCCCCAGTGCCCTGATCGCGGCAAGATCATCGATGGTGTTCTTTGTGCCGGGGATGATAATGCAATCGTATCCCGTCAGTGTGGCTCCGCAGGAAACGTAATCAACTGCCGCGTACTGTTCGAGCAGTTCGAAATCCGTAAAATTGGAGATATGGGGGAGACGGATCACCGCAATCCGGACCGGAAACTCCCGGGCGGACTTATCCCCGATGGAAAGGGAATCTTCACTGGGAAGGGGGAGGGTGAAATAGGGCACAACACCAAGCACCGGTACACCCGTCAGTTCTTCGATCATCTTCACACCCGGGGCAAATATGGATGGATCTCCCCGGAACTTGTTGATGATGATCCCCTTCACCAACGGCCGGACCGATTCCGGCAGGAGTCGGATGGTACCGTATATCTGGGCAAATACCCCGCCCCTTTCAATATCTGCCACGAGGATAAGGGGAATGCTGAGTTTTTCGGCGAGCAGCGTATTTGCAATGTCCCGGTCGTACAGGTTTATCTCGGCTGCCCCACCCGCCCCTTCGACCACGACCTGGCCATATTCCTGTTCAAGCCGCCGGAATGCGGCCACCGCTTCCATAAGCAGGCAGGGGGTTTCCCGGTAGTACTCCGCTATCGGGAGATCCTTATAGGGATGGCCGAAAAGCACCACCTGCGAGATACAGTCGCCCTTCGGCTTGAGCAGCACCGGGTTCATGTCAGTCGTGGGAGAGAGCCGTGCAGCCCACGCCTGCATCGCCTGTGCCACCCCGATCTCCCCTCCATCTTCAGTCACAAATGAGTTCAGGCTCATGTTCTGGGACTTGAACGGCGCAACGCTCGTCCCCCGGCGCACCAGCCACCGGCAGATCGCAGCAACCGTCACGCTTTTTCCCACGTGCGACGAAGAACCCACGACCATGAGCGACATACTTAATCATTGGATTGCCCGCACATAAAACGAATACGTGTCAAAAAACAGCTGCAAACGCGGTTTACCGGCCGGATATCGTCCCGACAATGCCAAGTAATAAATAACCAGAACTTAAAAATAGCTGTAATGATTGGTGGCATTTGCCCGACGTGTGGACTTCCCAGGGAATTGTGTATCTGTGAGGAGGTAGCAAAGGAACAGCAGCGGATCAATGTGAAAGTGAACAAACGCCGGTACGGGAAAGAAGTGACCGTCATCGAAGGACTCGACCCGACTGATATTGATCTCGAAGAACTTTCCAAGTTCATGAAAGGAAAACTTGCCTGTGGCGGAACCGTGAAAGGGAATTCTATTGAACTCCAGGGCAATCACCGTGACCGCGTAAAAGAGCTCCTCTCCTTGAAAGGATATAGTACCGAAAACATCTCGTGATGGGGAAAAACCCCGATATCTTCTTATTTTTTATTTTTTCCGATGCGCTGTCAGCGTCGGTTGCTGGATTTGTGTTTGTGAAGATCACGCACGACCGAAGACCGATTCCGCCCTTAACCCGGGCTTTTCCCGGAATCAAAAATGGTCCACAATAACGTTGTTCGAGAAAAAAATCAGATGAAGAATCGGAACACAACCCACGATATGATCAGCATAAGCGCAGAATACTTAAGGCCCGCAACAACCCGTCCTTCACCCATCTGACCGGCGCAGAGACCCGAGAAAAATCCCTGGATCATCGCCGCATGGGAGAACAGTCGTTTGTACGCCGGGAGATCAATTCTGCCCATAAACTTGCTGCTGGCGGTTGTCGCCTGCGCTGCCATGCCTGCCGTGGCCATTGTACTCAAAAAGGAACTCACGAGAACTGCGATAACAAACATAAAAACTGCCCACGAGACCAGAACGATAATCACATAGATCAGCATGTTATTCCGGCGTTCCTGGGCGAGGTTGACCACCTCAAAGGTATCGCTCGCTGCTGCACGGAGTACCTCGCTGATATCTCCACCTGCCTTGCTTGCCTTTGCAATCAGGTCGACGCTCCGGTCAGCAAGCGGCGTTCCCAGGCTCTTCCCGAACCGGTGCATTCCCTCCACAAAACCGATGCCCCAAGACATCTCGTTGTCCAGTTTCCGGATATGGGGCGTCAGAGTCCCGTATTCTGCACCTGCGACAAGGTGAACTGCATTCGGGAGCGTCATACCGGAATCATTCATCCCGGCGAGATCACGGAAGAAGTTGGGGAGGGCCTCCTCAAGATTTGTTATTCGCCGCTGTTCCCTGAAATCAAGGATGGCAACAGGGATGATACAGATGAGCACGGCAAGAATGGCAAAATCATCGATGACGGTAGAAGTAAAGAGCACCTTGATGCCGTACATCTTCACCATCGAGATAAAGCCGCCGATAAAGACGATCAACGCTAGGGGAACACAGGCAATGAGGATATTAACAGGTTGCTCTGTGAGAACGGTGAGGGGGTGTTTGAAGAATCTCCCGATTCCTTCCCGGTTCTTCCGTTCGCTCTCAAGCCTGGCAGTGATCGTAGTGAGTTCCCCTTCAACCGAATCCATCTCTGCGCGGGTAAGCGGGAGGGGGGGCTCAGAGGCCGGGTTCTTTTTTTGCTCGAGTATTCCCGTGAACGTATCTTTTAATGCCATATCAGGTCTCCGGGGTCATGGAACTGATCATTATGATGAACATCATCGTGCCAAAGGGAATCATCATATAAATGATGATATAGAGGAACATCGGCTTTGCATCGCCGCCAAGGACTGACATGATCGACTGGAGAATGATCAAAAAGAGCGTGCCGGCCACCATTGCAGTCACGTACGATTCAGAGATTAACGCGAGCGTATCCAGGAAAAGTTTCTGTGTCTGGCGGTTCTCCAGGGCGTACTGGTTAGCCTTGTTGCGGAAATAATCCGTAAGGTTCCCTCCGCTGGAGATACTGGCCATTGCACCCTGTAAAAATTCCTTCATCCGCCGTGAGGGAGTGCTTGCAGAGACGATCCTGAGCGCATCAATAAGATCTCTCCCGAAGATGTCAATTTCCCGGGCTATATACCGCGCTTCAACCGAACTCTCGCCATAGATTGGACTGTCTCCCAGCAGGCGGAAGATTTCTGCCGGGGTGATGCCGGCAGTGGACATGGAGGTTATATAGTTGATGGCATATGGCAGGGTTGCATCGATATTACGGCGCCGGTTTCCAGCGAGTACCGACGGATACACGAGGAATACCGCATAGGTCATCCCGCCAAAAACAAGGAGCGAGAAGAAGATTACAAAAACGGTCCCGATAATGAGACTGTGCTGGGCCAAAAAGAGGAACGATGCAGGGACCTCTCCTTTGTATTTTATGAGGTTGGGGAGTTTGAGGAGCCAGGTAAAAAATCCCAGTGCTACCGCCGAGATAAGACCAACAAGGACTGAACTGACAATGGCCGTAGAGACATAGACTTCAAATGGGGTCTTAAGCCGGGCCGATATAATGTCATTGCGGAGCTGGGAATATTGTTCCCGCCTCGCTTTCATCTTCATACCGAGCAGGTTGAAGCAGAACCGTTCAAAACTATTCATACAGGTCCTTCCTTACACGTTCGATAACAACTTCCGGCTCACGGTAATAGGAAATGAGGATCTTCGCGACATCCTTGTAATGCCGGATCTTTTTAATGCGCATCCACTCCAGCACTTCCTGCCGGCGCTTGAGTTCTTCCCGCATCCGGTTCTCGTTCCAGCCCCGGGCCTCCATGATCTCTTCAAGGATATAGGACTTCCCCGAATAGGTAATCTCATCGGTCGCTGACCGCCATTTGAAGACCTCATTCGTGATAAGTTCATTTGTCCGTGGGTCGATATCGAGGATCTCGACGATCTGCTTGTTACGGCGGATGCGTTTGCCGCCCAGCCGGGCCTGAACCTGAATGCAGACGATATCTAGAGCCGAGAGCATGTTCCGTGGCACATCCATGGGCGGGTTCTCGATACGGTGGACGACGCTCGATACCGAGTCTGCGTGGATCGTGGAGTACGTGACATGGCCGGTGCTCATCGCTTGGAAGAGCGTCTGGCACTCCTTGCCACGGACTTCTCCGACGATGATGTACTCCGGCCGCTGCCGCATGGCAGCACGCAGGAGTTCGTACATGTTGATCTCCCCCCGTCCTGCCGTATCAAACGAATCCCGGGTCACACTCGGGATCCAGTTGGGGTGGGGAAGTTTCACTTCACGGGTATCTTCAAGGCTGACGATCTTCGCCATCGGGGGGATGAAAAGTGAGATCGCGTTTAACGACGTGGTCTTACCGGATGCAGTCCCCCCGGCAAAGATTGCGGATTTGCCGTTCTCGACGGCCAGCCAGATATAGGCGACGGACAGCGGGGCAAACGTGTGCCATTCGATGAGATCGGTCGGGGTGATTGGCTCATCCTTGAACTTACGAATGGTAAATGTTGAGCCATGGGCAGTTACTTCCTGCCCAAGCGTCATCTGGATACGGGAACCATCGCTCATGCTTGCATCGAGAATCGGTTCTGCAATGGAGATGTACTTGCCAGCACGCTGGGCGAGTTTTGTGACAAACGAGTCAAGTTCCTCAGCATTGTGGTAAGTCAGCGTCGTCTTCATCGACTCGTAACTGGCATGGAATGCAAATAACGGAACGTTGATACCGTCGCAGGAAATATCTTCGATGTACTTGTCATGCATAATCGCATCGATCAGGCCGTCTCCCAAGAAATCCTTATGCATATTATACAGGAGCTTCTCACGCTGGACCGGGCTGAGTTTGATCCCGAAATCAGCAAGGATATCATCCACCGAACTTCTGAGCTGGCGCCGCGCTTCCTCTTTGGATATATCTTTGGTGTTGATATCGAGCGTTTCAAAGAGGCGTTCTTTTAATTCCTTTAACAGATCTTTTTCAGGTTCGGAAAGAACGGGTTCAATCACCTGATAGGTATATTCGTGCGTGGAGTGGTCATAGATGACCCGGACATATGCGTAGGGCTCATTAACCGGGTACATCTCCATCTCTTCGACACCCGGTTGTGCCTCGAAGGAAAGATCCACAAGAGGGCCATGCTCTTTGGGATTGTATTCTACGGTTGCTGAATGTATGGCGCTGAAAAGCGCTGCAAAACGGGACTTCTTTGCCGCAGCCGGGGTTACCTTTTCTTCATCGAATGAGAATCCGGATTCGAGATCCTTGAACCCTGCTGTCGAGAATTCCCGTTTCCAGATATCCGCAAGCTCCGGGGGAAGGGTTCCGATCCCGGTGCTCTCGAATGCATTTATTCTCCCATGAAGTTTTATCTCTTCTATCTGGAATGTCGCACCTTTTGGGAGGATAAGCCCGGAGAGGTCGGAGATCTGGTCAACAGAGATGACCCGCTCATCTTTTTCACCCGCCCCGGTGTCATCAGCAGAGAGCCCTGATGTAGTTTTCGGGGCTGTCTTCTGTTTCCTGAAAAACGAGGCGGCTTTGCGATCACGGGGATCTTCTTCTATAATTTCAACAATGGGCTCGCCCGGGGATTCAGCAGAGGGGGAACCAGCATTTTCTTTGGCAGGGGAGGTGGGAGCGGCGGGCGCGGTCGTCCCTCCTGCCTGTGCCAGAATCGTTCCCAGCACATCACGCACATCGGTTCCTTGCACATTCGTAGGCTGTTGAACCGGTTCGGGTGATGGCATATCTTCAAGCAGGTCATCGAAATCTTCACAATCCACAGGGAATGGAGGATTAGGCACATCGATATTATCTGGAGTACCTGGGGGAGGGTTGCCGGTCTCCTTCATGCCAAGTTTCTGTATGAGTGCAGTGAAATCACCCGTACCACCCAGTTCCGGTACTCCGGATCCCGGATTCTTTTCCGGGGGTGATGAGGCCGGAATTTCTGGGTCATCCCCCAAAGCCGGTGCACCTTCGGGAGCAGTGCCAGCCCGGTTCATGCCAAGTTTTTGTATGAGTGCTGAAAAATCACCCGTACCACCCGGTTCCGGTACTCCGGATCCCGGATTCATTTCGGGAGGTGAGGGTACCGGGACTGCCGGTTCACCTTCCGGAGCCTGTGCACCCCGTATTTTTTTTAGAAGGGTACTAATATCATCATGAGCCTCATCATCTGATTTCAACCTGAACCGCCTCCTTCCTGTCTGGTGATATCGCTCACAGGGATTTTATAAAAGATTATTTTATCTCGGACTATATCTATCCTCTGAAACGGTTTGGGAAAGATGCCGACCCTGCATCAATCTTACTCGGATCAGGTATCACCCATCTCATTCTGGATACTTTTAAGCAGGACCCGCATGAGGCCGAGCTGGACATCTGCACGGGTGATGATGCAGATGAACAGATCCCCGCAGGGTGCGATAATAAATTTATTATTTGCCGTTTCAAGGATCAGCTGATTGGGCTGCCCAAGATTCATATCCTGTGCGATTCTGGTTCCTGCCCGCAGGAGATCCTCAGCACGTGCAGCCACATGCTCAAAATCCCCCTCGCCCAGAGACTGTACCGGAAATCCTTCATAGAAAGCAGAGACCGCCACAACGCCGGGTTGGCTGATAATTCTTGCAAGGGTTGATTCATTAAGGGATATGGAGGGATGCCTGGGAGATTCGGGTGTCGTTGCCGGGGCAGGAGTGTTTATCTCATCTGAAGGAGCCACCCCTATGATGAGTCCACCCTTCGTGCACATTTCCAGAGCCTCTGAAAAATCTTCATCGTTGTACACCCGCATGATAAAATTCTGTTGAGGCAGATCGTTATCACCGCTAGGGGCGGCCATCAGATTCTGGACCGCAGATGCCCCCCGGTAAACACCATATTTGTCTTTAAAGTATGCGGCAATCAGGTCACCATTACGGGTAAGAATAAAACCCTTTCCCCGGCCGGAGTCGATCATGATTGCTCCCTTAAATGCCATCAGGTACTGGAGCATACCCTCTTTCTGGGGGTTGATAATGACACCCCCTTCTGTTCCTGCCGGCAGCTTCATAAAAAGGAATTTGAAGATAAGGGAACTATAGTGCCGCGACAATACGTTCCTTGTTCTTCTTTAATTCGTAACGAATTCTTCCGATATTTGCCGTCGTATCTGCAACGAGGGCAATCAATTCATCTGCAGAGAGAGGGGCAAGAATAATAGGACCTTTCTCCAGTTCAACAAGCATCTGGGAGAGTTCACCTTTACCCAGAGTATTTCCCATTGCTTCAGAAGTACCCAGACCGGTCGAGGCCATGGCACCCAGTGCCTCGATATCTACCTTACCAGAAACCGCACTTTCGATCACGAATCCATCACGTCCAACGACCACTGCTGCGGATACCCCCTCAACTCTCAGAAACTCCTCTAATAACGGCTTGAGCATCTTCCCACCACTTAATAAATGTTACTCTCTTTCTTTTTTCCTATTAAAATGTTGGGTTTTTGTCTGGGGGAACGTGCGGATTTTCCCATTAAAATACCAAAAACAGCTGCTGGCTGAGATCGGCGTTTCAAACAAGTAATAATAGAATACCTGTTTAAAAAACGGGCGAAATGAGAATGCCAGAATTCCCGACATCGGTACCCGTGAAAAAGTGCAATGATACATCTCAAATATTTCAAAAAAAGAAACTATATACAAGAATGCGATCATTAGAGTGATCATGCAACTTCCCCGCGGAACCTTCCGCGAGATCCAGAAAAATCTGAAAACCGGAGACCTCCTTATAGATTTGGAGAAGGGAAAATTCTCCGGGATCTGCAGTATTTCGTGCCGGGATAGTATCAGTACGCTCGTGCTGAAATCGGGAAAATGCATCCTTGCAGAGTATAATACTTTTAAAGGGGATGCTGCACTTGAGGGCCTGCTCCAAACCCTTTCAGATGAGGATATTGATGCAGCGCTCTCAACCCTGAACGAGGCGCAGATCCAGCTTTCCCTGGAGTTCAACAAATCTGAGCGGATCACAAAAACCGGCCATAACTCACCGGCACCCCGGAAACCCGCAAACCCGCCTGTTTATCCGGTTCACCGGTCGATGGAGAGAAAACCCGGCCCGGCCCCGGTAGCAAATCACACTCCTCCTCATGAAAACTGGTCAAATCCTGCTGCACAACCAGCAAAAATGACACCCCGGCCTCTTGCAGGCCCGAAAAATTCCTCTAACGGACCTCCGGCCTCGATCCGGACCGCACCTGCACCGGTTCCCAAGAAAAGGGGAATTCCGGAAAGAGATGCCGCACAAAACAGTTCAGACAACGCCTTTGATACGCTTGACTCAATGAACTTGGACCAGGTGACGAATAAGATCAGGGACGATTGCAAGACGATGGTAAAAAATCTCCATCTTGATCATCTGATGGACCGGGACTAATTCGAAGGGAGGCCGGCGGGATGTCCATTATCTTTGGTATTAACAGTACGGTATTCATCCTTGCGACGGGTATCGTGATCGTGATCTGCATTGCCGCCGGTATTGTCATCAAAAAAATCCGGGACAATGCAAGAGCCAGACTGCGTACCCTTATTGAAGACCCGTGCCATATTCCCCTCCATGTACAGAAGGTTCTGGTGGATACCGCCGGGGTCTCTGCGGATAAATCTATTTGTGTATCCCCACCGCGTCCAGCGGAGATTAACTGTATTGAGGGCATGAGAGATCTTTCGGAAAGTCTTGCGGTTCTTGCAAAGAAATATTCCTTTGATGAGATCACCCTCGCTACGGCAGACGGACTTTTACTGGCATCTTCCATCAGGTCACCGTCAGCTAATGATATTGCGAGGTACTGCGGGATGTATACGGATAACCCACAGATCCGGCTTTACGGGATTATGCTTTTTGGCATAGATCATAAGGGGTCGGACCTTATCGGAATTGCAAAAATAAATGACCCTGCTCTTCAGGAACCAGGACAGGAATTTATATGCGAGACAAAAGATATTTTAAACTCGTGGATATAACACAAATATGAAAGACATAAATAAAATATTTCCTTATACGTATAATTGAAGTAAATTATAATCGTAATGACAGGTGTACGATGGTCAAGGTATACACGATTGCATCCGGAAAAGGAGGTACGGGTAAAACCACCGTTTCTGTCAATCTGGGAACGATGCTTGCCAAACTGGGAAAAGAGACGTACCTTATGGATGCCGATATCGGCATGGCAAACGTCGGCCTTATCCTGGGGTTGCAGGATGCCCCGGTAACCCTGCATGAGATCCTTGCAGGAAAAAACAATATCGATGAGGGGATCTATAATGGCCCGGCCGGACTCAAGGTTATCCCGAGCGGTATATCCCTGCAGGGTTTCCAGCAGGCAGACCCGGACAAGATTCGCGACGTTTTGTCGGAGATTGTAAAACGGTGCGAATTTTTGCTGATCGACGCTCCTGCCGGTATAAGCAAGGATGGCGTGGTCCCGCTTGCCGTTGCTGATGAAGTTATCCTGGTCGTCAACCCGGAACTCTCCTCAATTGTCGATGGCCTTAAAACAAAAATCCTCACGGAAGTTGTAGGCGGACATGTTCTCGGTACGATCATCAACCGCGTGGATCAGGATAAGAGCGAGATCATTTCCAAAAAGATGGAGAAAGTTCTCGGAGTAAAAGTTCTTGGGATCATACCGGAGGATGCCAATGTGAGGCGGGCCGCAGCCGCGAGAGCCCCCATTGTCATTAAATATCCGGATTCACCCGCATCAAAGGCAATACAGAGAATCGCATCAGACCTTATTGGCGTTGCTTACACAGAGAGCCCGGTCAAAGTCGCCAGAGAAGGATTTATCGACCGGTTCTCCAAAGCACTTTTCAAAAAGAAATCCGAGAAGTGATCGTCATTTAATCTTTATTTTGTCTTTTTTCTTAACCGTCCGGGCATTCCTATCTGGAGCGTTGTTTAGGCTTTTCCCGCCATCTTGATCTCGGTCAGTGTCTTTTCCCGGATCTGGACTGACACGCCGATCATCTCATTCTTGTCGTCTTTTACCGGACGCGCCGTAAGAGCAACAAATCGTTTTTTGTTTGCAAGGGACACAAGCACCGTATTGAGATCATAGCTTACGACAATCCTGTCCCGGATCACATCAAGCGCCGGGTCGTTGATCCGTTCTCCGGTCTGCTTGTTGACGAGGATCAGCACCTGTTTGAGGGGTTTTACCAGTGCATCCTTTTCCAGAACATCCAGAAGCCTGCAGGAATACGGGTTCAGAAAGATGATACGGCCTCTGATGTCGGTAATGATCACTGACTCAAGTGCTGCCATGATCTTCTTCATATCCCACAGAGCGGCCTTGTCATAATACCGTTTGCGCATGCTGTGGTTGTACAGGGCAATCTCAATGTTGGATACAATCTCGTTCGATGTGAATGGTTTGAGGATGAACCCATACGGTTCTGAAACCTTTGCACGGCTGAGGGTTGCATCATCGCACTGCCCGGTCAAAAATATCACCGGGATGTGGAAGATGGAATAGATATACTGTGCAGCAGAGATACCATCAAGCGACCCGGCAAGATTGATGTCCATGAGAACGAGATCCGGGAGGCATTCCGCAGCCTTCATAACCGCTTCCTCCCCGGTGGTGACCTTGCCGGCAACAGCGTACCCTTTCTTTTCAAGGATCACGCCGATGAGGTTGGAGATTATTTCGTCATCTTCCACGATCAGGATCTGGAGAGCTGCAGGCATAGGATTCACGAAGATGACTTTTTTCTGTTAGAACAATATATGGTTCAGTCACATAAGTATAGATTTTTAGGATATATTAATAACCTCGCAGCCAGTGTTATCTCCGCACCACGTGGATTCATTGTGCTGACAGGAGAAGTTAACAAGAAACAGTAAGGTATTCTATGCCGTTTAGGAATCTTTAAAAAAACAGGAAAAAAAAGGGGACGGGTTACCCTTTCTTGAAGAATGGCGTAAATATTCGTTTTATTCAGCCTTGTTGGTGATGGTAAAGACGCAGAATTCGTCACCTTTCGAGCGGCACTTTATCTCACGGCCCTGCACTTTGATCCCAAAGGAGCCTTCAATGATCCCGGCGAGAAGACCTGCAGTACAGTAACAGACGTTCTTTCCAGTCGTCCCGAACGCCTCGGATTCAACGGTGTGTTCGAGTGTGATGGTCTTTTCCTTTTTGGCTTCGTTCCACTCGCTCTTGACCAGCCGGAACCAGCCCATCTGGGAATAGAAGGTGAACGCCATATCAGCGAGCGTGTTTGGCTGGGTGATCCCCATCTTCTTATAGTGTTCGACGTTCTCCTTACCCAAGTCCATGTAGGCACGGTAGTTTACGCCGCCTGCCGGCATCTCGCCCATGGTCTTTTTGAGGGAGTTCATCATGGACGTGAAGACAAACCTTGGCATGATGACCACCGGATCATCGATCAGCTTGATCGTGCCTTCCACCGGCCTGTGGTCGATGAACTCGGTGATGGCAGAATCGCCTTTGACCACAGACTGTGCCTTGAATTTCCAGCTGGGGTCTACCTGGTCGATTACAAATTCACAGCAGTCGTCACCGTTAGCCACACATTTACGTTCAAGGCAGTACCAGTTCTTGCCGGTGATGGCCATCATGACCCCCTCGATCCACCCCATGTGTACTCCGCAGACCGGCATCTTCCAGTCCTTTAAAATCTCAGATTCGAAGGTATGCTTTGTGCGGAGGACAATCCTTTTTTCGCTCTGCTCCACGAGTTCAAACGGTGCCCCCCAGCCCTGCTGGTGCTGGAGTTTGAATACCAGCATGAGAAATTCTGCGGGCGTCAGGTTCATGCCAAATTTTTTTAAAAGGTTATACAGGCCAATGGATCCCATGCCCACGGACCGGAACAGCTTGCGTACTGCCTTTACGGCCAGCTTTTTGTTTAAGTGGGACTCGTACATCTCGTAAATAGCTTTAATCAGGTAATTGGGGTTGCTTGCGGTCTTCACTCCGAAAACCGAGTAGTTACCTGCAACCGGGTCAAGTTCGATATAGGGAGTGATATCCTTCTCCCCCTTGATCAACGCCTCGAAGTCCTCACGTCCAATCTTCATGCGCGATCACTCTGTTATTATATAATTAAAGGATTTCGTCTTGATTCTGGTTGTTTTTCCCCGTCGGAAATCCAAAAAAATATAACAATGACATTCCCCATTTGGGCATTAAATATCCAGAATATGGGAGGGGTGTGATTCATCAAAGATGATCGGGAAATGCGTCACGGTCTGGGACCGTTCCTGGACAAGGCAGACATAATTGCCGTGCATCACACGGAAACTGACCTCCCCGTTCCCAGTCGTGATATCGCTCCCCACAATCTTTCCGTCTTTCCTGATAGAGACCCGCAGCCCGTTCTGCGGTTTCTTGTCCCGGCGTACTGAAAGGGTTACCACGCCGATACCCTGACTTTTTCTCCCGATCTCCGGGACCGTATACATAACATTCTTCCGGATATGTTCCTTTTCGAAGATCCGGCATCCCATAACAAGAGCATCGATAATATCCGGTTTTACATCGCAGAGGACATAGTCCCGGCCTCCCCTGATATGGACGACTGCCTTGTCGCCAAAAAGCGACCCTTCGGTATCCACAAAGAGCGCTCCTTCCGGCTCACCTTTTAAGAATGCAAGATAATACTTGCTGTTCCCTTCTTTTGCCACGGCGATAGCATTCAGGTGCCGGGATGCGGTAAGCGTGAGCAGTTCAGCGAGGGAATATGTGCCCAGATATTTTGACCCCTTGAGAATGTTTTCCAGCAGTTCCTGAAGATCCATGAATTAATCCTCTTACGTGCACGCCGGGGAATTGTTTGATCTCCCACAGACTGCCTTTTTAATAATCTCGATCATTTATTCGCAACCGGTGTATTATATATTTGCGAAGTTATCTTCGCGCAAATGAAGGAGAACCCCGTTTAACAGAAATTTCACTGCAATCTCATCTTCACACCATAAGAGGATTCCGTTATAGCCAGCCCGGGAATCGCCATGCATAAGTTGTATGAGATATAACGGTATTTCTGCTTATGATCTTTTACCCGATGGTGATCTCCGCTGTTGCGGTTCTTGCTACCCTTGTCTACGCATCGTACCTGGACATCAAGGACCGTCGCGTGCCGTTCAGGACATGGTACCCGATGGTTATTGTAGGAATCGCAGCAACGATCGTACTCTTCTACCAGCAGACCGGAAATATCAGCCTGATCGTTGGTTACCTCGCCCTGATAACCAGTTTCTTTTACGCGGACTATATCGACAACCGCGACCCTGAAACCCCGTTCAGGTTCTCTTACCTTGCAGCAGTTCTTGCCCTTCCCGCCATCTCCTGGTTTATCATACCAGCCATTTCTACAGGAAAACTGCCCGAACTCCAGCTCATCCCCTGGTACGTAATGTTTGTCGGGCTTCTTGCCTATGTATCCTACCGGGAATCCAGAAAAAGACCGGAGCGAAAACTTACGGCAAAACAGATCCGGAAAGACACCATGATGGATTCAAATGTGGAAGCAGTATTAACCCGCTGGTATTTCGTTCTGGTTATCATCATCCTTGCCATCGCGTCATTCTACATGATCGGTGGTGGGAGCTGGGGAGTATCCGGCATTTATATCGCCCTCGCGGCCATCTTCTGTGGTGTCTTTTACATCTTCGGTCAGATGCACTTTTTTGGCGGTGCCGATGCATGGGCACTTATCTTCATCGCTTTCTGCATCCCGACATTCCCCATAACCCCACTCCTCAATACGCCACCGCTCGGGTTCCTCTCCTTCTCGGTGCTGATCAATGCGCTGATCCTCAATCTGGTCGCACCGGTGGGTATTTTCATCATCAATATCTTAAAAGGAAACCGTGCCCCACTCCAGTACATGTTCTTCGGGTTCCCGGTCGAGGGAGACAAGATCCGGGATTCATGGGGCTTTGTGATGGAGGACTTCACCGAAACAACGGGCACCGTGGAGCGGAAATTTATCGGGTTCTGGGACTCCCTGCGCAGGATGCGTTCTGACGAAGGCAGGGTCTACACAAAGGATCTCCGGGAACACCCTGAAGAGTTCGAAAAGGAACTGGGGCTCTACAAAAAAGCAGGAAAGGTCTGGATCTCCTATGCGGTCCCGTTCATTATCCCGATCACGGCTGGCCTCATCACTGCTATCATCTGCGGGGATTTCCTACTCGCGATCATGACCTTCATTACCGGTGGTGCGTAAGGTGCTTCCCCTCCGGTTCTCCGGTGGAGGGCTGATCCCGGTGATCGTGCAGGATACAAAAACCCGGGATATCCTTATGATGGCATATGCAAATGAGGAAGCAGTACACCTGACAGAGACTACCGGCTTTGCCCACTACTTTAGCCGGAGCCGGAAAAAACTCTGGAAGAAAGGCGAGGAGAGCGGCCATTTCCAGAAAGTTGTAAAGATCCTCGTGGACTGCGACGAGGACTGCCTCCTCTACGAAGTTGAGCAGACCGGTGCTGCCTGCCATACCGGCTACCGTAGCTGCTTTTTCAGATCGCTTGACGGGGATATTATCGGCCGGAAGATCGTTGACCCGGAAAAAGTCTATGGCAGGACCGGGCACTGATACCGGGTCCGGCGCCGGACATTTTCATCGGGTATCCCCTGCGGCAGGCATACGATGAGACGACATGTATGAACAATTCACCTGATACACCAGAAGCCACAAACCGGTTAAAAGAGCAGACCGCTCACCTTTCAGTCATCTCCAATACCGGTCTTGTAATTCTGAAATTCGGTGTGGGCTTTGCCATCGGCTCAGTGAGCATCATCTCTGAGGCCATCCACTCCTCCATGGACCTGCTTGCCGCAGTCATCGCCTTTTTCTCGGTGAAGAAATCCGCAGAGCCTCCCGATGCCAGCCACTCTTTCGGGCATGGGAAATTCGAGGACGTCTCCGGGCTCATCGAGGCGCTGCTCATCTTTGCCGCGGCGATCGTGATCATCGTTGAAGCATCCCTCAAGCTGCTGGTATGGCAGGGGCAGACGTTTTCTCCCACCCTGCTGTCAGCCGGTATTGCGGTAATGGGCATATCCGTGCTCGCCAACTGGTATGTCTCCACGCGTCTCATGAAGGTGGCATTGGCGACGGAGTCCATAGCTCTTGAGAGCGACGCATGGCACCTGCGGACGGATATTTATACGTCCCTTGGGGTTTTTGCAGGATTGATCCTGATCCATTTCACCGGCCTTACGGTTCTCGACCCGATCATAGCCATTGCGGTTGGCCTTGTGATCCTGAACGCAGCTATCAATCTCCTGAAACGATCGTTTTCCGATCTCATCGACCATTCGATCCCCAAACTGGACGAAGATCGGATCAAGGCGATCATTTGCGCTCATGCAAGCGAATATGCCGGGTTCCATGGCCTCCGTACACGGCGGTCAGGGCCGGAAATATTTATTGAGTTTCACCTGGTGGTTCCCGGTGAAGTTTCTGTTAACCAGTCCCACGATCTTGCCGATCACCTTGAAGCAGACCTGCTCGTGGAGTACTCGAGAGCAAATGTGACCATCCATATCGAGCCCTGCAACAAAGGATGTACCCGGTGCGGTTCGTTTTGTACATATTATGAAAAGGAAAAACTGCACAAACCTTGAATGCAGGGAGTCCGTGTTTTTTTTAAAACGTTTAAAAAAACCGGACTGGCGGCAGGGATCGTTTTTCTTGATCCACATCACCTGTACCCGGTCTTTTGGAAGCGTAACGACAAACGATGCCCCCCGGTCATCGGGAACCAGCGTATTCTCCTCTCATCTCACCTTGTAGATAGAGACATATGATAGATATGCTCACCTCTATTGCCCTCTTTTAAATGTATATATCAACATATTCTATGTCGAAAAACTGTATATTAACTCTGGTCAAGGTTATGATCGAACACCATGAAAACGAAACGGAGTTCGTATGTATTTGTGACAGTGTGCCTCGCGGCATTACTCATAGTATCGATGCTTGTTGCCGGCTGTACCAGCAACGGGACAACAAATTCGGTTCCTGCCACCGCTTCCGCAGCTGCTACGGCAGCTCCTACTGCAGCCCCGGCAACGGCTACTGCTACGGCAACCCAAACCACCAGTGCAGCTGCCTCTTCCGGCCAGACACTTACCCTGACCGGTTCGACCACGGTCCTGCCTATCGCTCAGGCTGTCGCTGATGCCTACATGCAGGCCCACCCGGATGCAAACATCCAGGTCTCCGGCGGCGGGTCCGGCGTCGGTATCCAGGCCATCATCAACCAGAAAGTGGATATCGGTATGAGTTCTGCTGATGTCTCGGCAGCCCAGAAGGCACAGGACAGCAATATGAACATCATCACCATTGCCCATGACGGTATTGCGATCATTGTCAACCCGGCAAACACCGTTCAGGACATCTCCCTTGATCAGGTCAAGGGGATCTACAACGGAAGCGTCACCTCCTGGTCATCCCTCAGCGGGGCTGGGGTTCCAAATTCAAACAACCAGATCGTGCTCGTCGGTCGCGACAGCTCCTCCGGTACCCGTACCTACTTTGATCAGGTCGTGATGCAGAACACAAACGACTCCCTGTCCATGCACGAGGACAACTCGAACGGAGCAGTTCTCCAGGAAGTCGCCCAGACACCCAATGCAATCGGGTACATCTCCATCGGTTACCTCGATAACACGGTAAAGGCACTCCCGATCGTGACAACTAATGGCCACGTCATCGTCCCGAGCGTCGCCACGGTCAAGGACAAAACCTACCCGATCCACCGTGACCTTTACATGATCACCAACGGCAAGCCCACCGGCCTTGCAAATGATTACATCAATTTCCTCCTCAGCCCAGCCGGCCAGCAGATTGTCGTTGCCCAAGGGTATGTCGCTCTGAACAGCTGACGGGGAACATCTCTTAACCTTACTTTTTTACCCACAGGGAGGTGACACATCATTACCCAGAGAGAACAATCTGTCGTAACATGCCCGGGAAACACCGCGATGGTCTCCCGCATGAAAGAAAAATTCGTCAGATCCGTATTCTTCCTCACAGCATTCTTCGCAGTCATCGTTGTTGCATTCATCCTGCTCTTCTTGTTCCGGGACGGCTATTCGATTTTCGAGACCGTGGGAGTACTGAATTTCCTTTTCGGGACGATCTGGGCTCCGGCCCAGGTAGTGCCCAGTTACGGGATATCTGCACTCATCATCGGCACGCTCCTTGTCACATTCGGAGCCATGGTCTTTGCCGTCCCGCTTTCCATCGGCTGTGCGATCTACATCTCTGAGCTCGCCACCCCCCGGGTGAAAAGCATCCTCAAGCCGGCTACCGAACTGCTTGCCGGCATTCCCTCAGTCGTGTACGGGTTCTTCGGCATGATCGTGCTGAGTACCTTCATCCGGATCACGTTCAACATCCCCAGCGGGCAGACCTGGCTCGCCGGGTCGATCCTTCTTGGAATCATGGCACTCCCCACGATCATCAGCGTCTCGGAGGATGCAATCAGCTCAGTTCCAAGAGAATACCGCGAAGGGTCTCTTGCAACCGGGGCAACCCGCTGGCAGACCATCAGCCGGGTCATTGTCCCTGCAGCCCTCTCCGGGATCGCGGCGGCGATCATCCTGGGGATCGGCCGTGCGATCGGCGAGACCATGGCGGTCATCATGGTGACCGGGAATACCGCTATCATTCCCAACCCGGTCTGGAATGTGCTCTCTTCCGTCCGCACCCTGACCGGTACCCTTGGTATCGAGACAGGAGATGTTGCGGTCGGGAGCGAACACTACCATGCGCTGTTCGGTGTGGCAGTGGTACTCCTCCTCATCACGCTCATTATCAACCTGAGCGCGGTTGCCATCCTTTCGCATCTCCGGGATGGGAGAGGTGCAGGCAGGGCGAAACGGTCATGGCTTCATATCCCCGCTTTCTCCCCGATCAAGGACAAACTCCTCCCATATTCCCGGATCGTTCTCCTTGCCCTCATTGCGCTCATGCTCCTTGCTACAGGCCTCTGGGAGGTTGCTCTCATCATCATTCTTGCGGCAGCGGTCTGGCACTACGGCGGGGATCGGATCTCGCGACGCCACATTGAGATCTTTGCCTTTGGCTGCGTCATTGCTGCGACAGTTGCAGTCCTTGCCATCCTCGCGATCATCCTCGGATATATCATTATAAACGGCCTGCCTGCCATCTCATGGGATTTCCTGACGCAGGGGCCCACGGACCTTGGCCGAAGCGGTGGGATCTTCCCGGCGATTATCGGCACCCTGTATCTCGTGGCCGGCGCGATCCTCATTGCGCTTCCCCTTGGCGTAGGGGCGGCAGTCTACCTGGTCGAATATACCCGCGAAGGAAGGATCACGAAACTGATCCGTACCGGTGTCGACCTCCTGAACGGGACACCCTCGATCGTCTTTGGCCTCTTTGGCTTTGCCTTCCTCGTGCTCTTCCTTGACATCGGTGTATGCCTCCTTGCCGGTATGATCACCCTCGCGCTGATGGTGCTGCCAACCGTGATCCGTACCACGGAAGAGTCCCTCAAAAACATCCCGCAGTCCCTCCGCGAAGGGAGCCTGGCACTTGGAGCGACGCAGTGGCAGACAATCAAAAACGTGGTCATCCCTCCCGCCATCCCGGGGATCGTGACCGGCGCAATCCTCTCGATTGGCAGAGCAGCCGGCGAGACTGCGCCGATCATGTTTGTCGCGGTCGTCTTCTCGACCCGGTTTTTGCCAACCTCGCTTTTCCAGCCGGTAATGGCACTGCCATATCATCTCTTCATCCTCTCCACGAACGTACCGGGCTCCTCAACGAACAAGTACGGGACG
Source organism: uncultured Methanoregula sp. (assembly GCA_964454995.1). Lineage (GTDB taxonomy): Archaea > Halobacteriota > Methanomicrobia > Methanomicrobiales > Methanospirillaceae > Methanoregula. The sequence continues at coordinate 15,931 of CAYVTY010000024.1, read as the reverse complement.
GCACTCGTCCTCCTGATGCTGGTCGTGGCGTTTTACTCGGTTGCGATCCTGATCAGGAATCATTATGCAAGAAAGGCACGGGGATAACTTATGTCGGACACAACAATCATTTCCACGCGGAACCTGAACCTCTGGTATAACGAGAAACATGCACTCCAGGATATTTCCATGGAGATTGAAAAGAAAAAGACCACTGCATTGATCGGCCCGTCCGGGTGCGGGAAATCCACGCTCCTGCGGTGTTTCAACCGGATGAACGATCTCATCAACCGGGTAAAGATCACCGGGGAACTCCTGCTTGATCAGGAGAACATACTCTCCTGCGACATGGACGTGGTATCATTGAGGAAACGGGTCGGCATGGTCTTCCAGCGGCCAAACCCGTTTCCAAAATCCATCTACGAGAATGTTGCATACGGGCCCCGGGTTCACGGTACCAACGACCGGAAGGAACTGGATACAATCGTGGAAAAAAGCCTGAAGCACGCTGCACTCTGGGAAGAAGTCCGGGACCGGCTGGACGAGTCCGCACTCGGGCTCTCGGGCGGCCAGCAGCAGCGGCTCTGCATCGCACGGACCCTCGCGGTCGGACCCGAAGTGATCCTCATGGACGAGCCCTGTTCGGCACTCGACCCGATCGCGACGGCAAAGATCGAGAACCTCATCGAGATGCTCAAAGAGGATTACACGGTCATCATCGTCACGCACAACATGCAGCAGGCAGCCCGTGTCAGTGACTATACCGGGTTCATGTACCTCGGTAAACTGATCGAGTACGACAAGACAACAAACATCTTCGAACACCCCAAAGAAGACCTGACCGAGAATTATATCACCGGCCGGTTCGGGTGAGGTGGGAATATGACGGATAAATTCCATTCGGAACTTAAAGACCTCAAAAAAGGAGTCTCGGAAATGGCGCGGTTTGCCCTCTCGATGCTCCAGGACTCGCAAGATGCATTTATCAACCAGGATGACGCCCTTGCAACAAGCGTTCTGGACAGGAAAGACCGGCTACGGGAGATGACGGGTAGGCTTGAAGAGAACTGCTACCAGCTCATCGCCTTAAACCAGCCGGTGGCAAAAGACATGCGGACGATCGTCTGCTCTCTCAAGGTCATCGCCGCCTCGGAAAGGATCGGGAGGTATGGCAAATCGACCGCGAAGATCGTAAAAGAGATCGCCGGCAAACCCCATATTGCAAACATGATGAGCCTTCCCCTCATGTCAGAGTACGTGCTTGCGATGATCGATGATTCCGTCACTGCCTACGAGACAGAGAACATAAAAAAACTCGAAGGTTTTTCGGCGCGGGACGACGCGATCGATGCGCTGCGCCATTCCATCTTCCGTGAGGCGATCACGTATATGATGGAGAATCCAAAGACGATCACGCAGGCCACATTCTATATCATTATCGCCCGGTACCTGGAGCGCTGCGCAGACCATGCCTGCAAGATCGCCGAGAATGTCCAGTATATGGAAACCGGTGAGATGGTAGAGATCAAATAACCGAGGTTTCCCTGTGCAGGGTCCACACAGAGTGCCGGATCCGGTCAGTTGTTTACAATAATCGTTCCTTTTATTGATGGATTATCTGCGCAGTGATACGTATACGTTCCCGGCACGGTGAACGTGAACTGGAACCGGTTGTTGGTACCAAGCAGGGGGGAAGTAAACGAATCCGGATCCCCGGCGTCAGAGGTGACGATATGGCGTCCTATATCGATATTGAGCCAGGTGACGGTGACCGTGCGCTGGATCACGAGGATCTGGGGATTGACGCCCGCACTTCCGATCAGGACGGTGGTCTTTGGGGTATACACCGGTGTCGGGGAGGGGGCCGGCTGGGACGACGGACTTGTGCAACCTGTCACAAGGATGAGCATGCCAACCAGCAGGAGTGTACCGGCCAAGAGCGTGAACTGACCGGAGCGAACGTGCATATAGTACGGTTTATTCTATTGCATTAAAATGTCGTGGTCGCCCGCCCCACACCGCACGGCGACCGAACGACGGGAGACCGGGATTCGCGCAGTACCTGTCGCGGGCCGACGATCACAGGACGAACGCGACCTCGTGTCGGCCCGCACCAGGTATTAATGATGCCGGGAACGTGTACAGCACCCGCAGTCCATCAGCATCCTGCGGAATGATGTAGACCAGGTCCACCGTGCCGGTGATCCCGGGCAGTGCATCGTATGAGACCTTGGATCCGATCCCGGTGGAATAATAGTTGTTCCCACGGGAATCAGCTAGGACAAAGTCACCGGAGGGGATACTGATTGTCGTATCCAGGTTAAAATTCTGAATGCTGGCAGTTACCGTATAAAATCGGCCTGCGTTGAACGTGTTCTGCCCGGCACGTGCCTGCGTTATCATAACCTGAAGATTGCCATCACGGACCGGCTCATTAATTTCATAACTGGGCACCGGAGTCGGCGATGCCGCTCCCGAACTGATCGCGGTTGACATATTCATACCGGTTACCATGGAAAGATGGAGCACCGGGATGACCAGATAGATGCCGACCAGGATGAAAAATACCAAAACGATCGCAGGTATCAGGTATTTTTTTACTTCATGGAGTGGCGTTTTGAGCGGAAGGGGCCCGCCGCATTTAATGCAATGCTCATAGATTGACGGGTTCTCGGTCCCGCACCAGGGACACCTTTTTATTGACATAGATCGCCACCGTATCTTCCCGATAGTTACCATTATCAGGGCACAGGACAGGTCTAGGAAAAATGGTATCTCCTGCCGCAAGCTCTGGATGTGTGAGTACTATGTTGCGCCCGCCTTCCTTATTGAATTTTCTTTTTTATTTTCAGTGTCGGATGAATGTCGGTTCCCGTCAGGATCCAGATATCAGTACTTCACTAATTTCAGATTGGAACAATAATCCCAAATTTTCCTGCACACCCCAAATCCGGATTCTGGCCCATAATGGCCTCCGGGGACCCGATCGGGTACCAGACGATACAAAGTCCGGCCAAAAAACACCCCTTACAGAACACCGCTAAAGGGAAAATATAACGCCCCGCAATTTGACCGTTTTTTTATTTTCGCCACAAATCGCGGGGATAATTTCCGTGGTGGACAAAATGGTTCCATTTTTGTGTTCACCACCAGATCCCGATGGGAAAATAAGCCCGTTTCGGCCCCGGATTATGGGGCGAGACCGTATGTATAAGGGCAGGGTGTTTTTATCCCATAATGGGTGGGAGAATTGAGAGAAGTACTGGATATGCACAATCTGTATCCATAATGTTCCGACCAAGGGGACCGCGAACAGGGAGCGGGTCATAAACAAAAATGAAGATTTTCAGGAGAAATGCCGGACACGATTATACCGGCCCCCGTGACGTTCATACAATGCCTGCGGATATGATGCACGGGTGAAAGAAAAATAAAAAAAATAGGAGTCGCAGGGGTCTTTATCACCCGGTACGACTGATCGCGAACGACACCTGGGACGCTCTGGTCTGGTTCCCCGTGATCCTGTTCTGCTGCATCACGCTGCAGGCAGGACGTGGACAATGGCCTGGAGAATCGCGATGATAATGTTAAGGAATACAGTCCAATCAAACATTCTCGCTCACCTCCCTTAAGTGGGTATGAAGGTTACTTCTCCATGTATCGTAATAATGTTGGCGATGAGTGAAAAAATTTTTGCAGTAAAATTTAAATGAAAAAAGGAAGGGATTTCGTCATCCGGATTCTCAAAACCAGTGAATCTCCCTGAGATAATGCTTTCACGGCTTTTCTGGCTTTTCCAGTTTCTCCAGCCGCCGTTCGATCCGGGCAAGGGATTGCTGGATCAGCAGGAGTGCGGCAATGGCAATGGCCCAGAGAAGAAATTCCACGTGCAGCATAACGAAAATCCCTGCCACGACCGCCCCGGCAATAACCGCAGACCATCCCTCATTCCAGGACTCCGGGCCTTGCGGTAACGATCGAATATGGACAAACAACGCGCTCAGGAATACCAGTACCAGGAGTAACGCAGCGAGCACGACCTGCATGGTAACAAAGCCGTATACTGCGATTGCTGCACCAATACCCGTGAAAAGAACCAGGTATTTTTTCTCCATGAACAATTCCCTCTTCCGACTGTATTGCCAGTACCTTATGGTGCGGAACGATAATCCTGCCGATATGGAAAAAACTGGCCGTGAACCCGGATCAGGTTCCGGATAAAGTCACATGGCTCCAAAAATGATCATGTTTACGCAGGGTTGCCGGGGTCGATTCGGGCCGGAGGGGTAGGAGGTCACCCCCATCCCCCCCATTGCTGTATGAAACCGGGATACCCGGAATATTGAATTCGATGGATATATTAGATCTAAGAATTATTCTCCTAGAAAACTGGCAGAATTAATTAAAAAAAAGGTTGGGCCAATTCCTAGAGAAAATTTCTTCCCGGAAGAGCCAGACTTACTTTATAGATACTTTAAGGCAAATTCTTCGAAAAATCAAGATGAAATTTACGAAATATCAGAACGCTTTTTTGAAGTTTTCAGATATATGACCGTAGATGAAAGATTTTTGTTGGTTGATGCAGTAAAAAATTTATGCCCGTGTGGTTTCCCCCATGAAATTCATATAAGACTTGATCTTCTTTCAAGAATTCAAAATAAATCAGAAGATGAGATTATTGCAATTTTTTCGAAATTAAATTGCGTGGGGTTTTCAACTACAGTGGCCCAAGAAAAAGAGAAGGATAGTAGGATGGTTTGTAATTCATTTAATCGAATCACGATTAAATATATCCCATTGCTCGTTAATTGTCGAGAAAATTGTACTGAAATTGTAATTGAAATAATTAACACGATCTACTGGAGAGCTTGTCCTGATTGTGCTAGAAATGCAATTGAACGTTGTGATTCATTGTTAAGTTCGTTCGCGGGATATCCAGATAATGAACAAAATACTGGTTAAATCAAATTATTATGTGAAATTATGATTTGTAGTTAAATTATTGGATCACATTTGTTTTCACACACCTCCCTACCCTCGCCGAACCCCTTATAAACCCCAACGCCTCATATCTTTAACTATCAACGATACTCTGTCGTTGAACGAATAGTATACAACACCATACTATATGGGAGAGAATATTTTATGATACTGGTACCAGATACGAGCGTCCTCATCGACGGGCGCATAACATCGATGATAAAGGCCGGTGAATACAAAGGAGCAACAATAATCGTCCCGGAAGCGGTGATAGCAGAACTCGAAGCCCAGGCAAATAACGGACGCGAAATAGGGTTCTCGGGCTTAAACGAGCTGCAGTCGCTGTGCAAAATGGCCGAGGAGAAAACCATAGAACTCAAATTCTCCGGTATCCGCCCCACGCTCGAGCAGGTCAAGCTTGCAAGCGGCGGCGAGATCGATGCGATGATCAGGGGCATCGCCATTGAGAATGCTGCACGGTTTATCACGAGCGACAACGTGCAGGCCGAAGTGGCGCGGGCAAAAGGGCTCGACGTCATCTACTTAAAACCGCAGATCACCGATTTTGTCCCGCTCGGGATCGACCAGTTCTTTGACGAGCACACCATTGCCGTGTACCTCAAGGAACGGGTGCCCCCGGCCGCAAAGAAGGGCACCATCAACGACATGAAACTCGTGAAGATCCGCGACCAGCCATGCAGCGAGTACGAACTCCGCAACCTCGCGCAGGAGATCCTCGAACGGGCAAAACGGGACCCTGACGGATTCATCGAAGTCGAGAAGCGGGGCATAACGGTCGTCCAGATCGGCTCCCTGCGCATCGCGATTGCGAGGAGGCCGTTCTCGGACGGCATGGAGATCACTGCCGTGCGCCCTATCGTGGACATCACGCTCGACAACTACGCGAAATCCGACGTCATCAAGAAAAGGATCGTCTCCAACCAGAGAGGCCTTATTATCGCCGGGTCTCCCGGCGCAGGAAAGACCACGCTCGCCCAGGGGATCGCGACGTACCTCTCCGATGCAGGCTATGTCGTCAAGACCATGGAAGCGCCCCGCGAACTCCAGGTGCCCGACCAGATCACGCAGTACACCACGCTCGACGGCAGCATGGCCAACACCGCCGATGTCCTCCTGCTCGTGCGCCCGGACTTTGTCATCTTCGACGAACTGCGGAAGAACGAGGACTTCACGGTCTTTGCCGACATGCGGCTTGCCGGCCTCGGCATGGTCGGGGTCATCCACGCAAACAGCGTGCAGGATGCGCTCCAGCGCTTCTCCGACCGTGAGGACTTCTCCGTTCTCTCGCAGATCATCAACACGATCGTGTTTCTGGAAAAAGGTGTCGTCACGAAGATCTACGATGTCGGTTTTACCATCAAGGTACCCGAAGGCATGGGTAACGAAATGCATATCCGGCCCGTGACAACCGTCACCGAATCCGAGACCGGAAAACTCGTGCTCGATGTGTTCCGGTACGACGGCCAGACGATTGTCATGCCGGTGCTTGAGAGTACCGCCGCCGCACCTGCCGCACGAAGCACCCCGGCGCCGCAGGCCACCAGCATCAGCCAGCCGGTCTTCCCGGTCAACAAACCGGGCAGTTCCCTTTCATCCATCCCGGACGCGACCCCCAAGGCCCCGAGCGACGAACGCCCCGGCTGGAAACTTGCCGAAAAGGAGATCCAGCGCGAGATCGGGCGGTACACGGACGGTGCTGTCGATGTCGATATGATCAGCGATACAAAAGCTGTCGTCTACATCGATGACAAGGATGTCCCGGCCGCTATAGGGAAGGGAGGCAAGAATATCTCGGCCATCGTCAACAAGATCGGGATCGGCATCGATATCAAGCCCAGGTCTGAATTTGACCGGCAGATTCAGGTAACGCCACAGAAAGCGGAAGGGGAGTTTTCAGTCGGAAGCGGGATCAAGATCCAGACCGACAAGAAACAGCTCGTCATCGTCGCTCCCGAACAGTCAGGGAAGATCGTGGACGTCTTTGCGGGGAAGGAGTACCTCTTCACGGCGACGGTAAACGAGACCGGAGAGATCAGCCTCGCCAAGAACTCGAGCATCGCACAGGAAATGATCCGGCGCTACCAGAATAACGAGAATATCAAGCTGAGGCCGGTATAACACCCCCTGTTTTTTTACAAGAATACTTTCACATACTATAAGGAGAGGTGAAGGGATTTTGAGCGAATTTGATCTGGGCAGATTTGAAGAAGAAGCGCACGAACGGTGGCTCCACGCGTTTGAGTCCAACCCTTCGAACCGCGAAAAATATTACATAACCGTCGCGTTCCCGTACCCGAGCGGCGCCATGCACGTCGGCCACGGCCGGACGTACATCGTTCCCGATGTGATCGCACGGTTCTGGCGGATGCGGCAGAAACAGGTGCTCTTCCCGATGGCGTTCCATGTCACGGGAGCACCGGTCGTCGGTATCTCAAAGAGGATCGCGAGAAACGATCCAAAGACGATCCACCTGTACCGCGACCTCTATAAGGTCCCGCAGAACGTTTTGGAAGAATTCACGAACCCGCTGACGATTGTCAAGCACTTTGCTGCCGAGTACCAGCGCGTGATGACCTCGTGCGGTCTCTCGATCGACTGGAGACGGCGTTTTATCACCGTGGACCCGACTTACAGCAAGTTCGTCGAGTGGCAGTGGAAACACCTGTACGAGGCAGGACATGTCATCAAGGGCGTGCACCCGGTCCGGTACTGCACGGTCGATGACAACCCGGTTGGTGACCACGATCTCCTCGAAGGGGACAAGGCAGAAGTGATCAAGTTCACGCTCGTCATGTTCCGGTTCGGCGATGCGTTCATCCCCACCGCCACGCTCAGGCCCGAGACGATTCACGGGGTCACCAACCTCTGGGCAAACCCGAACGTCACGTACGTGAAAGCGCTCGTGGATGGCAAGGCCTGGATCGTCTCAAAGGAAGCCGCCGAAAAACTCGTGTTGCAGGACCACACGGTCGAGGTAAAAGAAGAGATCGCGGGTAAAGATCTCGTCGACAAGACTGTCAGCCACCCGCTCTGCGGCATCGTCCCGATCCTCCCGGCTGACTTTGTCGACCCCGACATGGCGACCGGGATGGTCATGAGCGTACCCGCCCACGCACCTTTCGATTATATCGCCCTCCGTGACCTCCAGCAGCAGGGAAAGTACACGACCATCAAGCCCGTTCCCCTGATCAAGGTTGAGGGTTACGGGGAAGTCCCGGCGCAGGACGCGATAGAACGGGCCGGCATCCACCACCAGATGGACAGCCGGATGGACGCGCTCACGCAGGAGATCTATTCTACCGAGTTCTCAAAAGGAAAACTGTTCGCAAAGTTCGGCGGAAAACCGGTCCGGGTCGCACGCGAGGATATGGCGCAGGAGATGCTCGACAAGTACGACTCAGTCGTTATGTACGAGTTCGATTCCCGCCCTGTCATCTGCCGGTGCGGGAACAAGGTCAAGGTCAAGATCCTCCACGACCAGTGGTTCCTGAAGTACAGCGACCCCGCGTGGAAGCAGCAGGTCACCGACCACTTAAAGGACATGGCTCTCGTGCCCCCCGAGGTCCGCACCGAGTTCGACCGGACTGTCGGCTGGCTCAAGGACTGGGCCTGCACCCGGCGTGTCGGCCTTGGGACGAAGTTCCCGTGGGACCCGGCCCAGCTTATCGAGCCGCTCTCCGATTCAACCGTCTACATGTCCTATTACACGATCGCCCATAAGATCCGGGAGATCGACCCGAAACTCCTCACCCCTGAAGTCTTCGATTACATTTTTCTCGGGAAAAAGTCCCCTGACCTGCCCGAGAAGAAGAAACTCGACGCGATGCGGGAAGAGTTCCTGTACTGGTACCCGTACGACTTCCGGTTCTCGGCAAAGGACCTTATCAGTAACCACCTCACCTTCCAGATCTTCCACCATGTAACGATCTTCCCGAAGGACAAACTCCCGAAGGGCATGGTCGTTTTCGGTATGGGCCTCTTAAACGGCGCGAAGATGTCGTCATCTAAGGGAAATGTCTTCCTGCTGGAGGATGCGGTTAGCGAGTTCGGTGCCGATACCGTCAGGATGTTCTTGACCGGCAGCGCCGAGCCATGGCAGGACTTTGACTGGAGAAACGAACTCGTCCTCTCCACGAAAAAGCAGATCGAGCGGTTCTATGCGACCATTATGGAACTGAAAGGGGCACAGGGCGAGCCACAGGACATCGACCGCTGGCTGATCAGCCGGCTCCAGGAGCACATCGTAAAGATGACCGCGGCTCTCGAAAACTTCCAGACCCGGCAAGCTTTGCAGGAAGCCTCGTTTGGAATCGAGACCGACCTGAAGTGGTACCGCCGCCGGCTGCCCGAAGGCTGCGATGGCAGCAGGGAACTTGCCACGCTCTGTTCAGTCTGGACCCGGCTCCTTGCGCCGTTCATCCCGTTCACGGCAGAACACTTGTGGACGGAGATGGAAAACAGGGATCTCATCTCGTTTGCCGAATGGCCGGTTGCAGACGAGAAACTCATCAACACGAAGATCGAGCTTGCCGAGGAACTCCTCGCCCGCACGGTAGAGGATATCGAATCGATCAAAAAACTGATCCAGATCACGCCAAAGTCGCTTTCCATCGTGCTCGCTCCCGCATGGAAGTACGAGGTCTTCCGGACGATTGCACAGTCGACCAACCGGAACACGGTGATCAAGGAGATCATGAAGAACGACGAGATGAAGACGCGGGGCAAAGAGGCGACCGACGCGGCAAAGCAGTGCACCACCCTTATCCACCGCCTGCCCCCGCAGGTCGTGGAGCCGCTCGCAAAAGAGCGCTTGAACGAGCGTGCGGTCTTTGAGGCGGCACAGGCATTCCTCGAAAAGGAGTTTGGTGTCCCGGTCCATATCACCGACGCGGAGTCGAGCGGCCATGCAAAAGGGGCGACTGCCCTGCCGTTCAAGCCGGCGATTGTGATCGAATAATCTCCTTTTTTTCACGTATCAGACGGTCGGGGCTGCTACCCTGAAAAACCGGTGAGTCCAACGTCGTGATCCTGGGGTGGATCACGTCACCGGCTCGCCACGGTACCCGTGGGATGCCAGTATCGCGGATACCTTCTGCATCCATCCGGGATCGCCGGATGGTAGGGTTATCAGGTGAGACGTATCCGGTGGCGTTCCGGATACAGCCTCTATGACAAGAGGTCTGATCTCCTCGATCCAGATCCGGGCAAGGACGGGATCGGCAGTCTGGATATCCGCTCTCCCGATCATTCTGCCTACGACCCCGCCACGGGAATCAAAGATCACCATGTGATAACACCGGAATTCCCGACAGATCTGCGGCCGGGTCGGGTAGATCGCACATACCGCTCCCGGTCTTTCAGGGTTCTTGCGCATGAAGATACAGCCCGTGCGGGAACCTGATGTACCCCATTTTCCTGAGATGAATTCCTCATCGATCTCGTCGGCAAACTCCGGCTGCACATGCACCGGGAAAACCTCGCCGGTGATCCCGTTCCTGCAGTAATAGTCCTGTTCAGTCAGCTGACGCTCGATCCTGATGTATGCGCCAAGACTTGTGCAGCATTTTCCGCAGCCGTCGCAGACAAAAGTCACCATGCCCGTACCACGATCAGTGTGCAGTAATGAAGGGAAAAATTGAGAGAGAGGGCGAGGAGTTATTCCTCAGCCACGCTCTTTGCCCGCTTTACCCGCTCCTTCGTGGAGAAACCCGTCGCTGCGTCCAGGAATTTCCTGAACCGCTTGTTGGTGTCGATGATCACCTCATCGCTTGCCGTGGTATCGGATTCGGTGTTTATCCGGAGTGTTTTTCCATCGGCACCGCAGATCGCTTCCAGATTTTTGAGGGCGCCGAACCGGATCCGGTATGCTTTCCCGTTCTTTTCCGGCTCAACGCCGAAGCAGTTTTTGAGTTCTGCAACGATTCTTGGTTCGAGGTCTTTGGTCAGCCCTCTTTTGATGGGGTACTCCTGCATACACTTTTTTAGGTAGTGCGTGTATGTTAATTTAATGACGACCGATTCCTCGCATGATCTCCAGATCTTTTCAAAACCGCTTCCCGGTGAAGGCACGTCGGTGCTGATGGGGTTCCCCGGGAGCGGACTTGTCGGTACTATCGCCCTCCAGTACATGGTCGACCAGCTCGAATTTGAGCTGGCCGGCACCATGACCTCCCGGTACTTCCCCCCCCTTGCCATGATGAACAAGGGTGTGATCAACGACCCGGTCAGGCTGTACATGAAAAACGATATCGCTGCAATCGTCGCCGACATCCCGATCCACCCCATGATCTGCTACGAGATCTCAAACGGCATCCTCGACTGGCTTGCGCCGTACAAGCCAAAAGAAGTGCTCACTATTGCCGGGATCGTAACAAACGAGTCGGAGAAGCGTGTGTTTGGCGTTGCGACAACAACCGAAGCCCTCCAGCGGATACAGGATCACACGGTTGTCCTGCCGATCGGGAGCATATCCGGTATTGCATCAAGTATCCTTACAGGATGCAAAATCCGGGGCATACCGGCCTACGGGCTCCTGGGAGAGACCGTCAACGCTCCCGATCCGCGTTCGTCAGCAGCGACGATCGAAGTGCTCAACAAGATGTACAACCTTGGCCTCGACATCAAACCCCTTATGGAGCAGGCAGAGGAGATCGAACAAAGCATGCACAAGCTTTCCGAAGAAGTCCAGCAATCCGCAGATACAACACCGAAAAAAGATCTGCCGATGTACGGGTGATCCACGATGAAGTGCGCTGCTTTAACCGGTATATCTCCTGAAGTGATCCGGGATCTCCGGATTGGGAAACCCCGCACCATCGAGCTTCAGAGTGCCCATAACATTGTGACTATTGCCGGTGTCGAGCCCGGGCCCGAAGTTCATCTCTTCATGACCTCAATCGATATCGAAGATTTGGGTCCGGGAGATACCGGGATCTGCGTGGATCTTCTCTCATCGGTGATCTCCATGAAACGGATCGTGGAATACGCCCAGGGGTTATATTACGAGGAACGGGAACGAATGTCGGCCCGTGTGCAGGTGAAGTACTGCTCTTCGTCCACCGTAAAAGAAGTCTTCCATGAAAGTCTCTGTGCCCCGACCCAGGTGGAAGTGCTCAAGTCCTCGTGTTATCATGCCGGATGATTACAATCTTTTCCGGTTTGCTGCCCCTCTTTTTTGATGTGTTTATTAAAAGCGAGTGAAATGCCCCGCAGGCAACCATAGAGATAGTTCGCTTTGTCGCGGGTAACGCCTGTTAATAAATCTTAAAAAAAAGTTACTGTTTCCGGCGAAGAACGACAATCCCGAACACGATGGCACCGATGCCAGCAAGCCCGTCCAGGGGAGATGCTTTGGCAGTCGTGGTTTTTATTGTGGTCCCGGTCGGCCAGGGGGTGGGAACCTTCACGGTTGTAACCTCCGGGAACGTCGCTGCAGCTGTCGAGATTAACGTTGGCATGGGTGTTGGGGCAGGTGTAACCACGGTGGTTGGAATCAGAGAGAGATCTGCATCGACGCTGGTGGTATCACCATCTGTGACTTTTGCAATTTCTGAATACGTCGAATAGCCGTTTTCTGAAATTTTGACCACGTGGGACCCCGTGACAACGTTTTCCATGATATACGGTGTTGTTCCCACATATTCAGAATCCACGTAGACCAAAGCACCCGAAGGTGACGATGATATGTCGAGTTCTCCGACTTTATCTGTGGTAACATCAAAGGAAATCCCGCATTTGCGGGTACCTATGGTATCCATAACGCATACCTCATAGTTTGTCACCGCCCATGCTGCCAGATCGAAGGTACCTGTGATTTCAGTTGATGAAACTACATCGATATTCGTTGCGGTGAGATTATCGTAATTTTTATTGTACAGGTACAACCCGCTGCTCGTATCCACATTCGAGAGTCCTGTACCTGCAACCGTGACATCAACGCTGTCGTTGTTGGTCTGGGCACTTGTAGGGGATACAGAGACCAGTGTCATTGTCTGCCCAATGGTAAACGCACCTTCATCCACAACTTCCGAGAGGTCTTCATTGACGACAACGACATCCCATGTTCCGATCTGTGCTGAAGAGGAAACCGCCAGTTGACAGGTAATCGAGGTACTTGAGTGGGAGGTGACTGTTGCAGAAATATTTGACTCGCCTGACATCATGAGCCTGACTTTCACCAGACTCGTATTAAAGTTCTCCCCGGTGATGGTGACCGTAGTGGTGGTTCCCGTAAGGGTCGTTGTCGGGCTTATGCTGGTAATCGTTGATGACTCAGCTGCGACAGGTACTGCCATCGCAAGCAGCAGGATCATAGCTGACAAACAGAATACAAAAATTGGATGTTTCAAATTATCTCTCCGTTACCCTCTTATTAATACGCCCTATGCGGTCACGAAGGGATATATTCAGTTCATGGAGTGGAGGATTAAATAAACTCCGAAGTATATAGTATCCTCGTCCGGGGTAATTACATCTTGTTGTACATGTGAGAATATGACGGGGGACTGAGACCAGAATAGCAGAGATTTGTTATTCTGGACCGCTCTGCCAAAGGAAAAGGGTACCTGTCGCACTGCTAAAAGGAAGAGAGAGCGGGTCGGGTTGTGTCCGCAAATGCCCCGGTTACACGGTCCTGCCATGTGCTTTGTGGTGATTCATATCGCAACCATAACACAGATTAATTAGCCCGGAACACGAACTTAATAGGCGTCACGAGGGCTTGTGGCTTAGCCTGGACATAGCGCCGGGCTTCTAACCCGGACGTCGGGGGTTCGAATCCCCCCAAGCCCGTAAAGTATCTTTTTTTATGTGTTGCACAGTGCCGATACAGGGTAACCTGCGCTAAAAATGCCCGGTCTACCCGGAACGGAAAGAGAGACTTATAAGAACGTGAAAAAAGGAAAAGGGTTACTCGACTGCAGTCGGAGCGGTATCTTCACCCGGCTGCTGGAGGATCTGCACATCCACGATGTTGTACTGACGCAGTGCCAGTTTTTTTGCCTTGAAGATATTTTTGCCGTTTTTGCCGATTGCAATACCCCGGTCTTCGTCACTGACATCAACCGTGGCAGACTGGGCATCCGGTTCGCCGGTAAAGACAATGCTCGTCACTTTGGCAGGCAGGAAACAGTTTCTCAAAAACTGTTCGGGGTTGCTGTTATATTCAACGACCTCAATCTTCTTCCCCATCACTTCTGACGCCTTCTTGATGGATGCCCCTTTCTTCCCGATCGCAAGCCCCATGTCCCCGGGGTTCACGACAAAGATCAGTCTCTCGTTGCGCTCGTCAATGACACAGTCGCGGCTTCCCGCGCCCGTCAGCGATTCAAACTGGGAGATCAGGCGCATACAGTCTTCAGTCAGTTTGACTTCGACCATATCATGCCGTCCTCTTGAGGGAGAGAATATCTGACTCGCCGGGGCTTACAATGGCGAGTGTGCTCACCATGAAGGGTTTACCGCACGCTTTGCCGAGAGCAACGCTCGACCCCTCAAACGTGTGGATAAAGATATTCTCATACCCTGTGAGCTGGTTTTTAAAGTTCTCCGGACAGTTTGCGGCGATGACGATCATCTGTGCCTTGCCCTCTTTTATGCATTTTTCCGTGTTGTTCTGACCGAGAATGACATTTCCGGTCTTGATCGCTCTTCTCAATGAAGCGTTAAAATCCATTTGCAATTCTCCTTGGTAGTTTTAGTTTGTCTGGTTTAATCGTTAGTTGTCGAGTTGTTTGACAGCCACCAGTTTGACATCACCGGTACCGAGCTGGATCGGCTGGCCGACGATGACATTCTCGGTGACACCGCTCAGTTCATCAGTCTCGTTTGCGACTGCGGCGTCGAGCAGGTGGTTGACGGTTACTTCGAATGCGGCCCGGGAGAGGACACTTTCCTTCTCACCGGCAATGCCGTGCCGGCCAATCTGCTTGACTTCGCCTTCCATGCACATCATGTCCGCAACGAGCATGATATGCCGGACATCCACAAGGATACCCTGTTCGTTTAAGGTTGACTGGGCCTCGTGGATGATCGCGTTTCTCGCTGCTTCGACACCGAGTACCTGGGCGATCTCACTGATGTTGTTGGTGCGGGTCCGTGTGGTGTCCACACCCACGACATCAAATACGTCTTTTAGGTTGGAGCCTTCAGTATAAAGTATATACTCCCCGGTCTCTTTCCTGACGACGACCCGGAGGATGTCGTCAATACCCTGGACGATGACGTTTCTTACGTGCTCGGCGAGCTGGAAGAGGTTCTGGTAACTCTCGCGATCCTTCGGGGTAAAGATAATGGTTGCCTTTGCCTCGTCGATATCGTGCTCGAAGTCCCGGTAGTGCCGGCGGTCGCGAATCTTCTTTGGTGCGACGTCCATAATCTCTGCGGGTGAGATCTTGCGTTTCTCGCAGACCTTGGTATTGAGGTGGACGACAACCTGCATATTCTCCATGTCAGTGGTAATATCCCCGAATTCATGCAGCGGGGCTGCCTCAATCTGCCAGCTGACTTCACGCGCTTTGTCACGGTCGATTCCATAATCGGGTTCGAGATAGACCGTCATGGTCGGGGTGCTGGGCTCTTTTCTGGCATCCATGATCTCGATGAGCCGGGGCAGACCCAGTGTCACGTTAATTTCCGCGACACCGGCATAGTGGAACGTACGCATCGTCATCTGGGTACCTGGTTCACCGATCGATTGTGCGGCGATCACACCTACAGCCTCGCAGGGCTCGATACGGGTCGAGAGGTACTCCTTTATGACACGGTCCAGGATTTCCTTGAACTGTGCATCGGTAATTTCTTTTCCATCAAGGAACGTACGCAGCTGGTCCTTGGTCTTTGGCAGGAGGTCTGTGGCCTCGATCTTCTTTTCGTATTTATCCGGTATCATGCTCTTTTAGACCTCCTCTTTTAACACGGCCTCAACAATGCCTCTGACATCGACCGGGTCCCC
>CAYVTY010000023.1:0-38449 GCA_964454995.1 uncultured Methanoregula sp. | reverse complement strand
CGTCGCGATGGAACCATTCGAACCATTATCGTACAACTGGCCCCTGTTTTTGGGGATGAGGGGAAGATCAAAAAGACCTTTGGTGCTAACCAGGATATCACCGAGCGCAAGAAAGCCGAAGAGGTGCTCCGGGAGAGCGAGGCGCGTTACCGGAATCTTTTTACCAACATGCTGGAGGGATTTGCCTATTGCCGCATGCTCTATGATGACGCAGGGCAACCTTTGGATTTTGTCTATCTCAACGTTAATTCCGCATTTGACCAGATCATTGGTACAAAGACCGTCACCGGGAAAAAGGCCACCGAAGTGTTTCCCGGGATCAAAGCAGCATTTCCCGAACTTTTTGATATTTATGGCAGGGTAGCGATGACCGGCCAGCCAACATCCTTCGATCTCGATTTCAAACCATCGGGCAAATGGTTACATATATCCGCGTATTCTCCGGCAAAAGATCATTTCGTAGCGGTTTTTGAGGATATTACCGCCCGCAGGCGGGAGGATGAAAAACTCAAAAAAGCCGAAGAAAAATACCGGAACATCTTTGAGACTGCCCTTGATGGAATTTACCAGATCTCGCCGAAAGGCCGGCTCCTGACCACCAATCCCGCGATGGCCCGTATCTTGGGGTATGATTCTGTGGACGATCTCATCACGACGGTGACTGACACAGCACGACAATTGTGGGTGCACCAGGAAGAGCGCAAAGACTATCTCCGGCAGCTCAAGGAGCATAATATTGTTCAGGATTTCGAATGCGAGTATTATCGCAAAGATAAAAGTCAGATCTGGGTATCATTAACGACCCATACCGTACGCGGAACAGATGGAAAACTCCTCATTTCCGAGGGCATCCTTGTCGATATCACCCGGCGCAGGAATGATGAACGTGACCTCATTGACCGTGAGTCGGAATACCGCACGATCCTTCATACTACCATGGACGGGTTTGGCATCATCAGCCTTGAAGGGAGATTTCTCGATGTCAATGACGCTTTCAGCCGGTTGACCGGCTATTCCCGGGAGGAGCTGCTCACCCTTTCCATAGCAGGAATTGAAGCAAAAGAGAATTCTGAAGAGTTCATACAACATTCCCGGGAGATAATACGCAAAGGTGAAGACCGGTTCGAAACACAGTACCGCAGGAAAGACGGTAGTCTCATCGATGTCGAAGTCAGTGTCGTCGTTACTGACCGGCACGGCGGGCAGTTCATCACCTTCCACCATGATATCACGGACAGGAAACGTGACCAGGAAGCCCTGATGAATTCCCGTAACGATCTGGAGCAGAAAGTCCTTGCGAGGACACGGGAACTTAACGAGACAAACGAATCCCTGCTTGCGGAAATTGCACTCCGTAACAAGGCAGAAAATGAAATTGTCTCTTCGCTTCGGGAAAAGGAGATGCTCCTCAAGGAGATCCATCACCGGGTCAAGAATAATATGCAGGTGATCTCAAGCCTTCTTTTCATGCAGGCACGGGCACAGAAAGATGAAACAATAAAAGAAATTCTAAAGGAGAGCCAGGATCGTATCAAATCAATTGCACTCGTCCACGAAAAACTCTACCAGTCCACCGATCTCGACCGGATTGACTATACGGATTATTTACGGAAAATCACCGACCATTTATTCGAATCCTACAAGGTCGATCCAAACATTATTACCCTGCACCTGAATGCTGAAAAAGCGATCCTGCACATAGACAAAGCTGTTCCCTGCAGCCTGATCATCAATGAGATGATCTCAAATTCCTTAAAGCACGCATTCCCGGGGGGAAGAAAAGGGGTAATCACAATTGATTTCAGGAAGGGTGCGGATAATTACATTATTACCTATAGTGATGATGGAATCGGAATACCTGCAGGGATTACCTTCGATCGTACGGAATCACTGGGGATGCAGCTCATCAAAGGCCTGACAAAACAGGTCAACGGGTCGATTGAGCTCGACCGGACGGCCGGGACAAAATATACCATTACATTTCCCGCGTGAAGAGAGGAGGACCTATGAGCAAAGGAAAAATACTGGTTGTTGAGGATGAATTCGTGACCGGTTCTGAAATTCAGGCACGCCTTTTGGAAATGGGATATGACGTGCCGGAAGTGGTGGATAACGGGGAGGACGCCATAGAGAAAACCGGTGAACTGAATCCTGACATTGTCGTGATGGATATCACCCTCAAAGGAAAAATGAACGGGATCGAAGCTGCCGGACAGATCCGGGCCCGTTATGGTACACCGGTAGTCTTTCTTACTGCTCATTCAGATGATGCGACCGTGAACCTGGCGATGCATTCCGAACCGTTCGGGTACCTGATTAAACCCCTCGATGAACGGGCACTGAGAACCACTATCCAGATGGCAATGTACAAGCACGCGATGGATGAGAAAGTGCGCCAGAGCGAGGAGACCATCCGGGGTCTCCTCAACGCTACTGAAGATGAAACCGTACTTGTCGACAACGAGGGGAAAATCCTTGCACTCAATGATGCATTTGCCCACAGTGCCGGCAGGCCGGCCGCTGACCTCTTGAATACGGTGCTCTATGAACTCATCAAAACCGGCGGCATTACAATGAAGACGGCGGATGCGATGCAGAAAACGGATGCACCTCTCCCGGTGTCATTTGAAGAGGACACCCATGACCGCTGGGTCGAGACGACCATCTATTCGATCAATGACAACCGGGGCAATCGCCAGCAGGTCGCCATTTTCCGTCATGATATTACTGCTATCAAGCGTGCAGAACATGAACTGAAGACCGCGAACGAACAACTGGAAAAAGAAAAGCAACGCCTGGCATTGTTTGCCGCCGCTCTCGACAATATGAGCGACTGTGCCATTATCACCGACGGGCTGGGATATATTATCTATGTCAACGTCATGTTCGAAAAGAAATTTGCGCTCACATCGGAGGGGGCAAAGGGGAAGCATGTCAGCGAACTCGCTCACGCCGAAAACAGGTACCCCCTTTCAAAAGATGAATTTATTCATTACCGGGATTCTGACAACATCGCAGTATTTGTTGCAAAGAACGCATACGGTGTCAAAATGCCCATGACCCTCAAAAGCAAGCCCATTCTCCTTGAAAACAACCACCCGAGAAACTTTGTCTTCGTACTCAGGGAAAAGACGTGATGACCTAAAAAAAGCCGTCTGCCGTTATCCTGGTCATGTTGGTTGTCGTTCCCGTTATTGCTGACGCCACGCTCCCACTTCAGGCTCTGTTAATCTGGTATGGAAAACAACGCCCATAAAAAAAATCTTAACCGCTCACCACGTTACCAGAACCCTTTCCGGCACCCAACCATCCGATGTACCGTACGATATCGATCCATGTCGGTAAAAATTTATATCGACATTCTCAATACTGGACAATCATGCCGGAAATGTCAAACCAGCCTTCTCTTGTACGCCTGGTCGTTTCATTGGCAGTGTGTGTTGCAGTTGGCAGTATCAACGCATTTTTTGCGCTCCCCTTAATACCTACATGGTTTGCCACCCTTCAACGGCCGGCATTTCTCCCCCCGGACGCATACCTCATCCCGTTTGCTTTGTTCGTGTATCTTATCCTCGGCTTCGCGCTGTACCTTCTCTGGCAGACATCAAGTATGAATCCGAATGACCGGACGCATTGCATCTTATTCATCTTCTTTACCCTCATCATGCTGGATCTGTGGGGCTACCTGTTCTTTGGCCTTGAATCACCGCTCCTTGGAGTGATAGCAAGCGTGCTTGTCATCGCTATGATCATGGCGACGATGATAGAGGCGGTTAAGATATCATTCGGCGCCGCGCTGCTCCTCTTTCCGCTCGTCATTATCGTATTTTTTGTCGCGTATGCAAATTACCTGATTGTGCAGCTTAATCCATTGCTTCCCGTCCTCGGCGTCTGAAACGGGAAAGCCATATGCGGCTCACGGCACGGAAATGTGCAGACCGCCGGCGTAGCTTATGGCGCTTGCGACAACACCAAAAATAAATGCCCACAACGAGGGTATCCCGGTCAGAAAAAATGCGACGAGAACGACACTATAGATAGACAATGCCGCGATCAGTTTCCCGGGCATATGTTACCATTATATCCCAAGTATTAAATCAATGCGCCATGCCCGGCGGTACCGGGTGGAACCGGCATGGTGTGCGAAATCGTTTGATATCCCATTCTACCGGGACTTCATCAACAAAACGTATGCAGAGATCTCGTATGCGTTCACTACGGGGGAACCCAAAAAAAAGCCCGTATAACCTTCCGATTCCAGTCCCCGAAAATCAGGCCAATTAAAAACCCATGTTTGCCAAAATAAGCCCATATTGAGCCCCATATAATGCCCTTTGGTGGGTCATATTCGCGTTCTGGCAGCGATCATTTTCACCATCGACAGAAAAACCCATATGGCCCCGAAAACAGCCCTCAAAACGCGTTTATGTGATCGTTTTAATTTGCCCGATTGGCAAAATAAGGCTTATTTGAGGTTATTTTTAAATGGAGCCTTATACGGGCTTCTTTTGGATGAGGAAACGGGTAATTTGAGGCCAGATTGAGCCCGGATTAGATCAGGTCAATGAGGGAGCACAGGGAACACGAGCAGGTGACAGGGATGATGACCGGGATGGGCGGGTGATCCCGGGTTTATCACAACCCATTCACATTCTCAATCACCTTTTCATCATCAGCCCCGGGACTGTTCACCCGTTCCGACACCGGGTACGCCTCCATTCCTTCCGCAGGATACGGTGCAAGGATCCTTTTTACCTCGTCCACAGGAAGCATATCGCGGGATAACCAGCGCATCTCATCGTCCTGCTTGAGGATCACCGGCATCCGGTCGTGGATCGGGGCCATCAGTTCGTTTGAGGTGGTTGTGATGATCGTATATGTCGTAAGGGTCGTGCCTGCCGGGTTGCTCCAGACATCGTACAATCCGGCAAAGGCAAAGACCGGATCGTCTCGTACGTGGAAGTAGAACGGGACTTTGTGTCCGCCCTCCTGTTTCCATTCAAAAAAGCCACTCGCGGGAACGAGGCAACGTTTCGTTCTCAAAAGATCGCGGAACATCGGCTTCTCCGCAAGGCTCTCTGCCCGGGCATTGAAGGGCCGATGGGCAGGCAGGACGTCTTTTGCTCGGTGCGGTACGAGTTGTCCCCACATAACAGGCAGCCGGAAGAGACGTGGCCAGGCAACAACGCCTTTTGCCCAGTGCGGGACAAGGCCCCACTGCATCATGACCGCTTCTGCCCGCTCGTGCACGACGATCACCGGGTTCGTGCTGCCCGGTGCGATATTGAAATGAGACCGGAATCCGATCATCGGGTCGATCACCCGGAACCTCCCGCAGAGGTCATCGATACAGGCAAGCGAGTACCGACCGCACATGATAAAAGGTCATTCTGGTGCGGGGGGTCATCAATCTTTGTGCCAGCCACAGGTGTCCGGTCACTTTCACACCGCTCAGAGCCCGGCCTTTTATCTCTCTTCGTGCGTATGGTAGATTCACTCGTATGCAAAAACCCCCAGTTCGCAAATACCAAGTGGTCGAAGAAGCGGAGATCGACCTTGTCCTCCAATGCAGGGACAGCCGCGAATTTTATGAGAGATACCTTACGGTGTTCTCCGATACAAAAAAAGGTCTCGACAGTATCTCAAAGATCTGGAAACGCAGGAGCGAATTTGCAAAGAAACGACAACTGACACTCCCTGCAGCAGAAACCGGTACAAAATCCGCGCACGAGATTGCTGCATTGATCGCAGAGCAGACAAAGATCATGGGAGTTATCTCCGCGCTTACCAGGGAAAACTTCGAAGTCAACCGGCAGATCCTTGCAACACTTACACAGCAGAATCAGATCTTAACCGGACATTCCGAACACACCGTACGGGAACCGCCAAAAGAATCTTTGCATCACGCCCCCGCGGTACCTCATCCCATGCGGGAAATAGCGTCTGAGGTACAGACCCCGATCCTGGTCGGTTCGTAAGTGCCTGTTCTGTTGCATCTGCAGTCAGAGATCAATCATTTTCTGTAACTATTCAAGCGGGTTCAATAAGCACAGGAAGGGGAGAATAGATTTCTCTAAAAGACGTCGAAAAGCGAGATGAGGACTGGTGGAATCGTTACACAAAACCCGGTCCGAAAACCCGCGGACCCGATTGCCGACATTGGGATCCCCTCATTTTTTTTCACTCGGGGAAACAATTTTCTCATTCCCAAGAGGGCAATAACAAACCCGGGATAATTCTCTCTGCATCATCAGACACTTTGCAAAAGACCCTCCCATGGAAGGGGCGTATTGATCGCAATGGGTTTCTTCGCAGAACTCCTCAAGCATATACCCAAATGAAACGAGAGAGGGGTTAAACCTGATGCTGATTTAAACGGAGTTAATACTGTTAGCCCTCTGCTCCCGGTTGGGACAGGTCTTCTCTTTTAAGTTCAGTTTTTTATCACAGATGTGCCCGCTCGTGCGCCACCGGGACAGGAGATCCCGTTGTCGGGGGATTCCCGGAATTATCTCTATGTTATGTGGACGGGACTTTAAACCGATTGATGACAAGTGCCTTTGATGGACGGGAGACCCGGGAGAGCGGGACTGCCACATTACCCATTAATATTCAGGAAGAAAAAGGGTAACTGATGGCAGATACCGGGACCCGGCCTCCCGCGTTGAAACGTGAGATTGGCCTTTTTGGTGCCACGGCGCTTGGCATAGGGGCGATTATCGGCTCCGGCATTTTCATTGTCACCGGTATCGTTGCCGGTGTTTCCGGCCCTGCACTGTTCATTTCCATCCTTATCGCCGGCATAATTGCGGTTTTCTCGGCCATGAGCGTGGCCGAACTGGGCGCATATCTCCCGGAAGAAGGCGGGACCTATGCCTATGCCCGGAACCTCATCTCACCGTTTGCCGGGTTCATCGCCGGCTGGATCTGGATCTTTTCCAACATCTTTGTCGGGGCGGCAGTCGCACTGGGGTTTGCCCAGTATTTTGCCGCCATCTTCCCGGCAGTCCCGGTAAAAATTATCGCCGTCGTGCTCTGCCTCGTGTTTATCGCTATCAATTATGTCGGGCTCAGGGAGTCGGTACTGTTCAACAACATTCTTGTCACGGCAAAAGTCCTCATCCTCCTGTTCTTTGTGGCATTCGGGCTGGGATTTTTTTCGCCGGGAAACTTTACCCCGCTTGCCCCAGAGGGATCGATCGGGGTCCTCAGTGGTGCAGCCCTCATCTTTTTTGCCTACACCGGCTTTGCCCGGGTCACCCTCATGGCCGAAGAAGTAAAAGACCCGGAGAGGAACATCCCCCGGTCCATCTACCTCGCGCTCGGGATCTCGACGATTATCTACCTGCTCGTGAGCATTGTCGCCATCGGCCTTGCCGGTGCCCCGGCGCTTGCAGGATCCGGCTCTCCTCTCGCAGCTGCAATGGGTATGACCGGGAGTCCCGGGGCAGTCATTGTGATCGCACTGGGGGCGATGATCGCAACGGCGAGCGTGCTGCTGACAACAATCCTTGGGATCTCCCGTATTGTTTTTTCCATGGCCCGGGGCCAGGACCTTCCCCTCTTGTTCGGCAGGGTCCACCCCCGCTTTCACACACCCCATTATGCCATCGCGATCACCGGCGCCTGCATGATCACCGCCCTCCTGCTTGCAGATCTTACGCTGGTCGTTTCGGTCAGCACGTTTGCCATGCTGGTATTCTACCTGATCGCAAACATTGCCGCACTCCGGCTGCCCCGGGAACACCACCGGTATCCGTCATGGGTCCCGGCTATCGGAGCGCTGAGCTGTATCGGCCTTATCGCATTTCTCAGCCCGGGTTCGTGGGTTATCGGGTGTATCGGGCTCCTGATCGGCGGCATATGGTATTATTTCCGTAGTCACTGAGGCTGGGCAGGAGTGTGGCGCGGGCCCCGGGTGGTCCAGATAAGGAGGATGGTCCCTGCCGCGGCAATGACGGCCGCGACAATGAAGCCCGCACTGTACCCGACAAACGCCCAGATGAACCCGATCATCACGCTGGATACAAGGTCCCCAACCCCGTTCATGGTGGCAAGGGCCCCGAAACCGAGCGCCCGGGACTCCTCTTCTACCATCTCGCCGGCGAGGGCACTTTCGAGCGTGTCCTCGGCCGCGATGAAGATACCGCACATCGCAAAGAGGACTCCGTACACAACAAGGTTCTCCGGGGCGATGACAAAGCCGATAAAGGTCGCAACAGCGAGGGCATACCCGAGGACAAGCACCGGCCTCCTCCCGATACGGTCGCCGAGCAGTCCCAGAGGGTACGATGCCCCGGCATAGACGATGTTGCGGACGAGATAAAGGCCGGCGCCTGCCGCTGTGGCCATGGCAAACCCGAGCGAGGGGGTAAAAACGACAATGACAAACGCGATGAGCAGGGTCTGGGAGAAGTCCGCGATCCCAAAGACGAGCACAGCGGAAAGAAAAGCCTTGAACCGGGACGGCAGCCCTTTGAGGGAGGCGACGAGCGGCCGGGGCCGCGGGTGCGGGGCTGTGTCCCGCTCGCGCAGGAAGAGCCAGATCGCAACAAACGCAATGAACCCGGGGATGACCGCCCACAAAAGGATCTCCCGGATACCCATCGATGCAACGAGAACAAGGACCAGGGCCGGGCCGGCGACCGCCCCAAGCGTGTCACTTGCCCGGTGAAACCCGAAGGCCTTGCCGAGATCCTTTTTCTCCACCGACTTCGAGAGGATCGCATCCCGGGAGGGGCTGCGGATCCCTTTACCGATCCAGCCGAAAAGTCTCCCGGCAAGCACGACATACCACGATGTGGCAATGGCGATGATCGCGGGAAAGATAGCGGTCGCGACCGAGCCGCCCAGCGCAAATTCCCGCCTTTTTCCCAGTTTGTCGGCAAAATATCCCGAGAAGAGTTTGACAAAACTCGATACGCCGTCGCTCAGGCCCTCGATGATGCCAAGGGCAAAGACCGGCGCACCAAGGATGATCAGAAACGAGGGGAGGAGCACCGTCACCGACTCGTACCCGAGGTCGCCAAAGAAACTCGCGATCCCGGCACCAAGGACCGTCCGGTTCAGCCACGCCGGCCATTTCATAACGGTATGTCAGGATGGAATTGATGATAAATGCTGGGAATTGTATCGTGGTAGTCCTGGTGTGTGAACGGGACGTAAAAGAAAATGACCTCTCCTCACCAGTACTTCCGAAAGTAATGTTACGCCGGAAATGCCTATACGATAGATCGAACACCGATTACGGCGGAGTGAGGTTGAAACCGTCTTTTGTTCAAGGTATTAACCCAGCATTGATTACTCAGTATCCCCCATTCCTGATCAATGCAGCACGATATCGGCTTTCATATGAAAAGGGGCGTCATCACTGAACGGGATGCCGATTACAGCACCGTGCGCCTTCGGGCACCGGCCGGGATCTTCACCACGGACCAGCTCCGGGGTATTGCCACTCTTGCAAAGAGATACGGCAACGGTGAGGTGCACAGCACTACCCGCCAGACACTGGAGATACCTCATATCAAAAGGGATTCCCTCAAGAAACTGGGAAAAGCCTTAGAGAAGAACGGTACATCCATCGGCTCAGAAAAGGACGAAATCGTCAATATCATTGCCTGCCCGGGAACCGAGCGGTGTAAGTTTGCCAATATAAATACTATCCACCTTGCCAGGTTGATCGACACAAAACTCTTTGGCAAGGAGATGCCGGTCAAGATACGGATCGCCCTCTCCGGTTGTCCTAATGCGTGCATGAGCCCCATGCTCAATGAGATCGGTGTCATCGGCAGGGTTAAACCGGTCCGCACGAAGGATCGCCTCTGCACCGGCTGTGGCAACTGCGTCCACTACTGCAAGGAGAACGCGATCCAGATAAAGAACGGCATATCAGTGCTGGACGAAATCAAGTGCGTCCAGTGTGGGGTCTGCGTTCAGTCGTGCTCCTTTGACCTTATCAAGGCTGAGGACCGTCATTACCTCATCACGGTCGGAGGAAGACGGGGGCGGCACCCGAAGATCGGGCGCAACCTGCTCACCGTGGAGTCCGAGGACCAGGTGCTCTTTGTTATCGAGAAGATCGTGGACTGGGTGTACCGTCGGGCATGGAGCGGCAGGCTCCTCTCGGAGCAGCTGGACGATCTTCACTTCGACAGGTTCCAGGAAGATATCCTTAAGAAGATCCCAGAAGCAAAACCCGTGATTGACGAGAGGGACAAGGTGGGAGTATAGCGAAGGCCGGAGTTGCCGATGAGCAATGATACGCCTGAAATGATAGAGACCGGGCCCCCCACCGGGTAATGTAAACCGGCGACGAACGTGTGTGTCGCCTGATCTTCATCATAAATACCCTGTTTTCACTTCGTCACAGGTCTTCCCCATCGCGGCTGCAGGCAGGTTCTGGGACCCTGCTGAATTATTTTTGGCGAAGGCGTGAGGAAGAACAGCACCAAAAAAGGGACGCTTTTTCAGGCAAGCGTGACGGTTTTTTCCACCGTTCCCACTGCCGCAAGGTAGACCGGCCACTGGGTCTCCGGATCCAGATCGGCGAGTTTGGTCATGAGTTCGTCATGGAACATATCCGTGGGAAAGACCTCATACCCGAGGTTTGCTGCTGCCATGACAAGGTTCTGGCAGGTATGCCCTGCCTCGATAAACACACTCCGGTAGCCACGGTTTCCCAATGCCCAGACTGCCCGGTACGGGACTGCTACCCAGAGGAAGGTAACGGCAGCACGCGTCATAATTTTGAAGTTCATGCTTGCCGTGCTCATCTCCAGTATCAGGCCGGACTCAATCCGTTCTGCAACAATACTGTGGGATCCTGGAAGGAACCGGTACAGACCGGTCTCAAGCCCTTCGACCTCATTTGCCACAAAGTAGGTCTCCAGCGGGTACCGCGATCCGCTGGATGGAATATTCCTCAGCTGGATCGTCTCGGCTACGGTCTTTTTGAACCCCTGAGTGCACCAGAGCATGTACGAGAGGTCTTTTAACGTGACAGACGAGCGGGAGAAGAACCCAACAGGTTCGTAGTTTTCGATCGCTTTCCTGACCGGGAAGTCCGGGATCTTGAACTTCTTCGGGCTGGGGAGCTTGATGATAGTCTGCCCTTCTTTTGCCGGAAGTTCGTGCGGGGGTTCCGGGACGCGGAGAACAAGATCCACCGTGGAGTAATCCGGATATCTTGTTCCTTTGATGAATTCCTTGCCGATATTGGTCACAATGATCTCCTCACTAAAGGGGGAACCCTCCCGGGTTATGGCGAATAGAAAAAGGTGCCGGTTATAATCCGGCAGTGTGTGCGATGGACAGGAAGATTAAGCCGCTGTTTTCACGTACAGGTTCGCGTAAACAACCTGACCCTTGCTCTTGCCGTGGCGTTCACCAAGGTCGCCGATGTAGTGATCGAACTTGGCCTTGACACCGTCGACTTCTTTCTCCACAGTATCCACCTTCTGGTACCCGGGCATCATGAACTTGATCTCGCCGAGCACGTACATCTCGCCCTTGACCATCTGGCCGCCGACACGGCCCTCGACATCACCCTTTATGATGACGGTGCCGCCTTCTGCATGGGTGGAGACGTGGATGAACGCGTTCTTCTCGATGATGATGGTACCGCCAAGCATGAAGGTACCGATATCATTACCGGCACTGCCTTTGATCCGGATGGTGCCGCCCTTCATGCCTCTCCAGTCGCCGCGATACGCACAGCCGACATGGTTCTTGGCATCGCCGTCGACAGTGAGCTCGCCGCCTTCCATCTGGATCCCGCAGAACGAGTCAACGTTACCCTTGACGTGGATCTTGCCGCCCTTCATCCAGCCGCCGACATACATGTCAGCATTGCCGTTAAGCGTAACGGTTCCTGCGGTCATCTTGGAGCCGATGTACTTCACGCGGGAGCAGTCGCCGTCAATAACGATGTCGGTGTCCGCTGCGGTTGCACCTGCGTTCCCGCTGACGGTAAAGAAGTCCCCGATAGTAACGTGGATCTTGCCTTCATGGCCGGGGAGTGCTGCGATCTGTGCGGCGGTTTTTCCTGCAAATGCGTCCGGGGTGATACTGTATCCCTCGAAGATGAGTTCGGGGACTTTTGTGGGTTTCAGCGTTACTGTTGCCATGATTGCACCTCAGGCCTCCACATCGACATTGATGACATACGGGTGGGGAGCAAGGTAGTCCTTGACCGCGTAGTTCTCGAGCTGGACCGTGTAGGTTCCTTTGTTGAATGCCTGGCTGACATCTCGGGTGACCTGCGGGTTTTCAGGCATGTTGACCTTGACCCAGACCGTCTTCTTGTGGCCGTGGCTGACAACTTCCCCGTCCTTTACGATAACTTCACCGTTCTTGATGAAGTAAGCAGCTCGCTGGAATGCAGTCTCGATCTTCTCTGCATCGGATGGCATGTTCTTGTAGTTGAGGTCGAAGATACCGACATCCCCGTTCATACCTGGTGCGAGACCTCCGTAGGTGTTGCCAAGGCCAAGGCATTTTGCCGGGCCGGACCGGGTCATCTGGGCGATCTCGAAGAGGGTAAGCTCGCGGTCGATGCCGTGGATGTAGGTTGCGTTGACGACCTTGTCCGAGTTCTTCATGGTTGCAAGGGTTGCTTCACGGGCCTTCTTGCTCATGAGCCACTTGATGACGCGGGGGTACCGGGTAAACGGTCCTGCATTCGGGTGGTCGGTCGTGAGGAAGGTCCGGTTCATGTCCTTTGCAAAGAGTGCCAGTTCAAGACCGGTTGCCCACTGGATTGCATTGGGCAGGACATCCTTGTTGTAGATGTAGGGGACAATCCCGGCGGCGGTCTCCAGCTCGACATCAACATTGGTCCATTTCAGGTGGTTGAGGCCGTGAAGGTGGTGCTCGAACGGGCCGTCCGCGGTCATCGTGGTGGTCTCGTCCAGGGTCACGCAGCCGAGATCGATGGTGATGTTCTTCTGCTTGTTGACATAGTCCATGACTTCCTTTGCCTTGGAGCAGAATGTTCCCCAGCCGTCGCCACCATACGAGTGGAACTGGAGGTGGGTGGAGTGCAGGACCTGTTCGCGGCCGAACTTGTTCTTGGTCTTGACACCCTCGGCAATTTTGAGGGACTCGATGGTGTCCGGGTAGTTGCCGGGGTTACCGAGATTGTTCTGGTGAACGTGGATCGAATGCGGAAGACCGAGGTACTCGTTTGCCTCCATAAGGCCCTTGATGATCTCCCCGGGTGTAATCTCGAAGAACGGGACATGATCGGTGAGGTTTAAGCAGTTGAGACCCCATGCCCAGGCAGCAGTGCCACCGGGGTTGACGACCTTGACGCCGTAGCCCTTGGTCTGGCCAAGAAGCCAAGCTATGTAGGCTGCGGTGTTCTCGACTTCTCCATTCTTGAGGTACTCCATGACGAACCAGTTGTTACCGAAGACCGGCAGCGCCGCTTCGTCGATGATGGGTGTGTCGTGGATCTCCTCATGTACGTGGGGGGCGAGGAGCGGGGGCATCGCGGCTTCCATGACGAATGTGTATCCCATCCGGGCGTAATCGTACCCGGTTTTGAAGACCGATGGGATAGAGAAGCCGGACTCCATGCGGTAGCCGTTCTTCTGGGCCATCGCGCTCCTGCAAAATCCTGACAGGAGCTTGTCCTCGGGCCTGAGCAACCGCCCGGCATTGACCTTGGGTCCTGCTACGTGGGAGTGGACGTCCACACCGCCGGCCATGACGACCTTGCCCTTTGCATCGATCACCTTTGCAGACGAGCTGACCTTGTCAACAATCTTTCCATCCTTTATGGCAACATCGCCTACGTCGCCGTCGATCTTACGGGTCGGGTCGATGATGAACCCGCCCTTGATGATAAGTTCTCCAGATGCCATTTCAGCTCACCACCGGGTTTGTGTTGTGCGGATATTTCCGGTCTTCCTTTGCCGCAAGCCAGACCGGTTCGGTCTTGGTCAGTTCGCACATGCGTTCGTAGACCCGGTCAAAGAGCTCTTCGTCGCTCGGTACGCCGGGCAGGCCCTTAAGCACTGCTTTGAACTGGATCGGGACGTTGTCCATACGATAGACTACGCCCGGCTCGTCGACACCGGCAATCCGGACCGGGATGTGGAGGTCTGAGACCTCGCTTGCCATGTTGAAGTTCGGGTCGATGGTGATGAACGGGTGCTTCTTTAAGTGCTGGACCGCCTGGATGGGGAAGTGGGCACCGGCATCGGCACCGACGTTGACGAAGCAATCGACTTCGTCCCGCATCGCAAGATCCACGGAGCTCGTCTCGCCCGGGTTCATGTGGGCGTGGGTGCCTTTGGAGAGGTCGATACAGTACGGGAACCCGAACTGCCAGGACCAGACCTGGCCGGGGCCGGCGATATTGTAGTGGCCACGCATTGCCATGATCGAGGCCTTGGTGTGCTCGTTGAGGTCACGGGTCAGGCTGATTGCGATGTCCACGTTGTGGTTGCGGCCATCAGTGTGCGTGCAGCCCATGCCGAAGAAGATCATGCAGAAGCGGGCCTTCTTCATGATGTCCACGGACTTCTTAATCGTCTCCTTGTCGATGCCTGCTACCTTGTCGAGGATGTCGTGGCCCCGGAGCACGGTGCGGAACGCATCGAAGAGCTCGTAGTCGTGTCCCTGGTCGAGCATCAGATGGACGTCGGCGAGTTTCGCGGTGTCTGTCTCACGCGGGTCGATGGAGAGGACGGTCCTCTGCATCTGGCCCTTCGGGGTGAAGTAGCCACGCGGGAAGATCGAGTACCGGGAGGTGTGGCGGGGATGGGCGTGCATCGGGTTGCAGCCCCAGAAGACCACGACATCGGCACGGTTCTTGGCCTCACCGAGGGTGCAGCTCGGGTACCCGTTGTCGAAGATGGCGAGGAACGAGGGGCCGTGGCAGATGGTTGCGCAGTTGTCGAGCACAGCGCCGGACTTCTCTGCAATGCGGCCAACTGCGCTCATGCCTTCACAGTTGGTGGAGCCAAAGCCATAGACGAGGGGCTTTTTGGCTGCAAGCATCGTCTTTGCCATCCAGTCTATTGCCTCATCATAGGAGATCTCCTTCATGGTGCCGTCAGGCTGGCGCATCCGCGGGAGCTTCGGGCGGGTGGGGTCGTTTGCATGATGGAACAGGTTGGTCCCGATGATGCACGCATTGTGAACTTCGAGGATCTTGGTCTCGTCATCGGAGACAAGTACTTCGATATCGTCGCAGGATGAGCCGCAGTACGGGCATCCGACGCCTGTGATCAGTTTCGGCATAATTACTGGCCTCCTTTCCAGAGCCCTACGGCTCCCTGTACGAGCTCAAGGGCGGTTTTCAGTTTTTCATTGATGGCTGGTTCGATGGTGACCGGGAACCCGCTGTACTGCGGTGTGCCGGTTGACTGGGTCCTTGGTGGGACAACCTGGTTTGCCCAGACACCCTGCCGGATGTGGGCAAGGCCGGGGGGGACATACTGGGTCGCATCGATGGCTTTAACGATTACGGTACCGCATTCGCTGGTAACACGGACATTGGTGTTCTTCCAGATGCCGGCTTTTTTCATGTCGTCAGGGTGCATCTCGCAGATGGAGCAGGCCTCGAAATAATCGGGATTTGTCTTGCCCTTCTCCATTGCAGCGCCTTCCTCAATGGAGCGCTGCGTGATCATGTTAAGCTGGATTTTTGGCATATGTCCATCTCCCTGTTATATCTGTACCATTGCGCTGGTATCTCCCCTTCCTGAAAGGGTGATCACTTTGTACGGGCATGCTGCTACGCACACGCCGCAGCCGGCACAAAGCTCATTCTTCACGTCAACATTGATGGATTTCCCATCCTTGACCGCGTAGATCTTTTCTTTCGTTACCGGGTCGAGCGTATGAAGCTCGAGCGCGTTGACCGGGCAGGCAACCACGCAGATGCCACAACCGGTGCAGCGGTTCATGTTTACATGTACTGAAAACGCCATGCACATCACACTCAAATTGAAAAAGTTAATGATATTTTTATTTACGGATCTGTGGTTTACAATAATTAATAAACCTTTGGAAAATGCTGTTTGCATCCATTAAATATCCCGTCAACTCCACGGTTGTAAACCGGCTCCCCTAAATCATGCAGATCCCCATGCCGTACCCCGGCGAGTCTGACTCCCTCGGTCCCTGAAAACAGCCTTCTTCTATCCTTACCGTGAGCCGGGCAGGGTTGACATGCATCGGCATAACGTCATATTCAACATCAGCGATTCGATCGAAAGCCAGAATAAAAGAGAACACCCTTGGTATCCGGGTGATGGTGTTGTGGTATCAGGACTTAACGGAGATGATACCGTCGTCACTCTTCAGGTTTACCCGCTTGACCATAGACAAGTGATCCAATGTTCAGACTATAATTCTTCATTATCATTACGAAATTTCATTTTCGGAAGTCCTAGTGATTATCTCCCGCTGATGAGGTTGCGCTGCTGGATCAGTTTTGCCGCAAGGATGAAGATGCAGCTGATAAGAAGGAGCGCCCCGGCATCAAGCGCCGGCGAAAAGACCGCATCCCCGGTCATGGCCGCGTGGAACAGGTCGACGAGGTACGTAAGCGGGGAGAGCTCGTTTGTCCACGCCCAGCTCCCGAGTTGGCTCAACGGGATGAAGATACCCGAGACAAAGATGAGGGGGAGACGAACCAGGTTCGAGTACATCATGATGTTTGACGGCGTGTCGGTTGCCGGTGATGCGAGCAGGGTGCCAAGCGACGCAAAGGTGATCGAGCCAAGCACGAGGGCAGGGATGAGCATCCATGGATCTGCAAGGTGCAGGTGCAGGAGGAGTATCCCGCCGAGCCAGACGATCGTAGTGATCGCCACGCCGAAGACTGCGCCCGCGAGGATATCCCCAAGGACGATGCTCCCGATCTGGACCGGGAGGGAGACGAGACGCTCATAGGTCTTCTCCCGCTTCTCCCACGGGGTGATCAAAGGACCGGTGGAGGACGCGGAAAAAAAGAGCATCATGCCAAGGAAACTGGGGAAGAAGAGCGCGATGTCGAGATTCCTGCCGATAAAAAAGGTCAGGAACATGATGAACGGGAAGAGCAGGCCGAAGATCACGACCGAGCCCTTGTAGTAGTAAATCCGCATGTCCTTCTCGGCGACCATTAGGACACTGTGGACGAACAGGCGCAGGTTCACGAGGCGCCCCCGGTCATCTGCACGAACGCCTCTTCAAGCGTGGGGCTCGAGGTCGCAATCGAGAGGATGGTCAGGTGGTCCGATGCCGCGAGGGAGACCAGCTCTTTGACCACACGGTCCGGATCATCGGCATACACCCGCCACTTGTCCCCCCGGGGTTCTGCCCGTGCGATCCCCCGGGACGCAAAGAGTTCTTCTGTTACCGGCTGGTCAAAGGAGATCTCGACATAGAGCGTGGTATCGAACTGTTTTTTGAGTTTCTCGGGGCTGCCGGTCGCGATGATCTTCCCCCGCTCGATGATGCTTATCGACGAACAGAGTTCGTTTGCCTCTTCGATGTTATGGGTTGTGATAAGGACCGTGCTGCTCTCTTTATTCATGTAGCGCACCGTATCGAGGACGAGCCGGCGGCTGTAGACATCAAG
This sequence comes from uncultured Methanoregula sp., assembly GCA_964454995.1. GTDB lineage: Archaea > Halobacteriota > Methanomicrobia > Methanomicrobiales > Methanospirillaceae > Methanoregula. Next base: position 20,871 of record CAYVTY010000023.1, on the reverse strand, counting down.
GCCGGTCGTCGGTTCGTCAAGGAAGAGGACCGGCGGGGAATGGACGATGGCACACGCGATGCTGATCCGCTGGCGCATGCCTTTGGAGAAGAAACGAACAAGGTCGTGCCGCCGGGACTCAAGGCCGAGCCGGGCGAGGATCTCATCGCACCGGCGCTCACGGTTTTTCTTGTCCATGCCGTAAAACTTGGCCGTCCACAGGATGTTCTGTTCAGCGGTAAGATCGCTGTACACAGTCCCGTTCTCGGGGATCACCCCCATTTTGAGTTTTGCCTCAAGAGGGTACTTCAGGAGGTCGATCCCGCTGATCCGCACCGACCCGGTATCCGGCGTCAGGACACCGGTCATCATCCGTATCGTGGTGGTCTTCCCGGCCCCGTTCTGCCCGAGAAAGCCGAAAATCTCACCATCTCTGACGGTGATGCTGACATCATCGACCGCGGCAACCGGCCCAAATGATTTCCTGAGGTTTATTGCTTCAATTGCGTTCATGGGATCAACTGCCTTATCAGATCTCACCGGGTGTCTATTAGTATGATGTGATAAACAAATTGTAAAATTATCGCTACGCGTCCCGTTGGTTGTTACCAAGACAACGCACGGTAGATTTCCGGAACCGGGCGCTGGTACGGCCCGGTATAAAACTCCGGGATTTTTTTAAATAACACACCGTTCATGGTGTGTATTTTTGGTAGCTATGATAGAGTCCGCAGGATTTCCCGCATCTGCATCAAAGGAAAAAAAGGACTGTTTCCGGATCACCCGGCTGCCCATAAAAGACGGTTATGCCTGTGATCCGGCGAGATCGAAGCGATCAAGGTTCATCACTTTGGTCCAGGCTGCCACAAAGTCCTGGACAAACTTCTCTTGCCCGTCAGCGCTTGCGTAGACCTCGGCGAGAGCCCGTAACTGGGAGTTCGAACCGAAGATAAGATCGACACGCGTGCCGGTCCACCTGACTTTGTCAGTCCTGCGATCGCGCCCTTCAAATACGTCTTTGGCGTCCGATACCGGCTTCCACTCCGTGCTCATGTCGAGCAGGTTTGTAAAGAAGTCGTTGGTGAGCGCTTCCGGCTTTTTGGTAAAAACGCCGTGCCGGGTCTGCCCGAAGTTGATGTCGAGTACACGCATCCCGCCAACGAGCACCGTCATTTCGGGTGCGGTCAGGGTCAGCAGTTGCGCTTTGTCAACCAGCAATTCCTCAGCCGACACGGCATAACGGGTCTTCTGGTAGTTGCGGAAGCCGTCCGCCTTTGGCTCGAGCACGGCAAAGGATGCCGCATCGGTCTGCTCCTGCAGGGCATCCATCCGTCCCGGCGTGAATGGGACCGTAACCTCATAGCCGGCATTCTTTGCAGCCTGTTCGACGCCTGCACAGCCGGCCAGAACGATAAGATCCGCAAGCGAGACCTTCTTACCGCCGGAAGCGGCGCTGTTGAATTTGCTCTGGATACCTTCGAGGGTCCTGATCACCTTTGCCAGCCGGGCCGGCTGGTTAACTTCCCAGTCCTTCTGCGGCGCCAGGCGGATATGGGCACCGTTGGCACCGCCGCGCTTGTCGGAGCCACGGAAGGTGGACGCTGACGCCCATGCAGTCGAGACCAGTTCCGATACGGACAGACCCGAAGCCTGGATCTCCGCCATGAGAGCGGCGATATCCTGTGCATCAACCAGTTTGTGATTGACGGCAGGGATGAGGTCCTGCCAGATGAGTTCTTCTGTCGGAACCTCTGGGCCGAGATAGCGTGTACGTGGGCCCATGTCCCGGTGGGTCAGTTTGAACCACGCCCGGGCGAATGCGTCCGCGAACTGATCCGGATGCTCCAGGAAGCGCCGTGAAATCTTTTCGTAGACCGGGTCGAACCGCAACGAGAGGTCCGTGGTCAGCATGGATGGCGCATGACGTTTCGATGTGTTGTGGGCGTCCGGTACCGTGCCGGCGCCTGCGTCACCCTTCGGCTTCCACTGGTGCGCACCGGCCGGGCTCTTTGTGAGTTCCCACTCGTACTGGAACAGGATCCGGAGGAAGTTGCTGCTCCACTTTGTGGGCGTCGTGGTCCAGATGACTTCGAGGCCACTGCCGATCGCATCCCCGCCTTTACCGGTGCCAAAGCTGCTCTTCCAGCCAAGGCCCTGCTCCTCGATGCCCGCTGCTTCGGGCTCAGGCCCCACATGGGTGGCAGGGCCAGCGCCGTGGGTCTTCCCAAAGGAGTGCCCCCCGGCTATGAGCGCAACGGTCTCTTCGTCGTTCATCGCCATGCGGGCGAATGTCTCGCGGATGTCTTTTGCCGCCGCTAACGGATCCGGTTTGCCGTTCGGGCCTTCCGGGTTGACGTAGATCAGCCCCATCTGCACGGCAGCAAGAGGATTTTCGAGGTTCCGGTCACCGGAGTAGCGTTTGTCATCCAGCCACTTGTTCTCAGAACCCCAGTAGACGTCTTCTTCCGGCTCCCAGGCATCCACACGACCGCCGGCAAAGCCGAATGTCCTGAATCCCATCGACTCTAGGGCGACATTGCCGGCAAGAACCATGAGGTCGGCCCATGAGATTTTCCTGCCATACTTCTGTTTGATCGGCCAGAGCAGCCGGCGTGCCTTGTCGAGGTTCACGTTGTCAGGCCAGCTGTTGAGGGGTGGGAAACGCTGCTGGCCGGCACCGGCGCCGCCGCGACCGTCACCGGTGCGGTACGTGCCGGCGCTGTGCCATGCCATGCGAATGAACAAGGGCCCGTAGTGGCCGAAGTCCGCCGGCCACCAGTCCTGCGAGCCGGTCATCAGCGCCCGCAGATCCTCCTTTACGGCCGCGAGATCGAGTTTTTCGAATTCACGAGCGTAGTTGAACTCCCTGCCCATCGGGTTTGACAGGGGAGAGTGCTGGGAAAGAACCTTCAGGTTCAACTGGTTCGGCCACCAGTCCCGGTTGGACATGCCTCCTCCGGCTGCGTGTTCGTTTACCCCGCCCTTTGCCGGGCGCTTGGTGTCGTCAGTCATAACATCACGTGCTATCGTTGGATGATTATCCACTGTGGTGCTTTAAATATTTCTTTACGGTTCCTCCTTTGCTTTTTGCCACGACGAATTGTTCCCGCGGTTATGTCTGCTTGAACATCTGCCGTGCCATCGCAACTCTCTCCTCAAAGCCGGGCCCTTCGAGTTCCGCCACAACGGATTCGAGAACCGTTGGTATGTCGATATGCTGGGGGCATTTTTCCCGGCACTCCCCGCACTGGACACACAGGGATGCAAACTCAGGTGTCCCAAGCGCGACAGCCCCGCCCAGCCGTGCAGCATACATGAATTTTTCCCCGTCGGGATTGTCGGCCAGGTACAGGTTGTTGTACTCCTCGAAACACAACGGGATGTTTACTCCTGACGGGCAGGGCATGCAGTACCGGCAGCCGGTGCAGCCGACTTTCATGAGGTCACGGTACGTGCTCTCCACTCGTTTTATCAGCTGCAGTTCCGCTTCCGTCAGCGAATCCGGGTATGCATTACCTGCAACGGCAAGATTCTCCCGGATGTGCGCCTCGTCATTCATCCCGGAGAGGACAACCGTGACCTCTGGATGGTTCCAGATCCAGCGGAGCGCCCATTCTGCCGCGGTTCTCTTTGTCGGGGCCTCGTCCCAGATCTTTTGTACCGCGGGAGGCACGGTCCTCGTCAGGTTCCCTCCCCGGAGGGGCTCCATGACGACGACGCCGAGACCTTTTGACGCAGCGTATTGCAGACCTGCTGTACCTGCCTGGTTCTTCTCGTCGAGGTAGTTGTACTGGATCTGGCAGAAGTCCCAAGGGTATGCGTCCACGATCCGGTTGAAATCCGTTCCTGCGCCATGGAAGGAGAAACCTGCGTTCCTGATACGACCATCTGCTTTTGCTTTGTTGAGGAAATCGGCCGCACCCAGTTTTTCGACCGTGTCCCACAGGTCGCCAACGAGGGCATGGACAAGATAATAGTCGATATGGTCGGTTTGGATTTTTGCGAGTTGGGCGTTGAGGAATTTATCCATATCCTCACGCTTTTCGATAAGCCATGACGGGAGTTTTGTTGCGAGTTTCACTTTTTCGCGGTACCCGTCAGCAAGGGCCCGGCCCACGAACGGCTCGCTCTGTCCCATGTGATAGGGCCATGCCGTATCGACATAGTTTACGCCGTGGTCTATGGCATAGCGCACCTGCTTTATCGCCCTCTCTTCATCGATCGATCCATCCGCTTTCATGGGAAGACGCATGCATCCGAACCCGAGAATGGAAAGTTTGTCCCCGTTTTTGGGCATTTTCCTGTATAACATCGTTCATTCACCCGGTTTTTTGTAGATTTTTTTAATGATCAACATTCTTTTCGAGACAACGGTCTTACTTTTTCGTGGTCATCCCAATGTCCCGCAGCCACCCGGCCACCACATCCTGCGCATTTTTTACATCACCGCCACGGATGGCAAGACCGTCAAGGATGGTTGACTGCGGGCACATTTTTTTGATGTCCGCGACACTCCGCCCCGTGCCGCTTTCCTCGTGCGTGCAGAACGGTGCAATGGTCTTTCCGGAGAAATCATATTCCTCTAAAAAGGTGCACACCGGCATCGGCATCGTTCCCCACCAGTTGGGGTGGCCAAGGAAGATCACGTCATAGGAAGCCATGCTTTCCAGGTGGAGGGTAAGCTTCGGCCGGGCATTGGCGCGAAGTTCCTTCTGTGCTACCTCGGTGGTTTCCGTATAATCCGCGGGATACTCCTTCACCGGTTCAATATGACACATGTCGCCTCCGGTCATTTCACGGATCATCTTTGCTACGACTTCTGTGTTACCGACCGTGAGGTTTACGATATTCCCGCCGACATAGTTGTTTCCTGCACGCGAGAAATACGCAATCAGGCATTTTGTGTCATTTACGTTCAGGTTTGTCGCTTTCATGGATACGCTTCTCCAGCAGGGATCTCTGTCCCATGATCGAGTACAGCATATTTTTCATCCGTTGTAGGTTCCAGCCATCCGGCGTCACCCGGTTGTGCATTCATACGCTCTTTCCCATCTCGTACGCAACAGCCATTTCCGGCGTTCCTTTGATATCCCCTGCGTCATTAACGCAGGTCCCATAGATGATCCCTGCTTCCTGCACATTGTTCGGGCATGCAAGAAATCCCCGGAAACCAGCGACAGCGACATCCATTGCCGTTTTTTTGTCATCCCAGCTGGTTGCAATAAAAACCGCCTTTTTATTGGATATCTCGGTATACCGGGCGACAGTTCTGTCAATCAGGACTTTTAACTGGGCGTCCATGTTGTAGAAATAGATGGGAGTTGCCATTACCCACACGTCAGCCCGGATCATTTTCTCCAGGATTTCGGACATGTCATCGTTGTGCACACATTCCCCATTATTAGTCTGGCAGGTAAGACACCCCCGGTAGAAATTGATATTTTTCTCCTGTATGTGGATTTTCTCTGCCTGATTTCCGGCCTCCAGAGCACCATCCATGAACTGGTCGCATAACAGATCTGAATTTCCGCCCTTTCTTGGACTTGCAGATAACACTAAAACTTGCTGACTCACATGCGAATCCTCCAAATGATGTCGGGACGCTTTTATGGCAAATTGTGGTATTCTTCATCCGTCACGGGTTCCAGCCATCCGGCATCCCCCGCCTGCACATTCGTACTGATCGCGATATGGGAAAGCCAGCTGTCCGGTGCAGCACCGTGCCAGTGTTTTACATCCGGACGGATCTTTACGACATCCCCTTCACGGATCACCTGTGCCTTCCGACCCCATTCCTGGTAATATCCTTTCCCGCCGGTCACCAGCAGGAGCTGGCCGCCGGGATGTTTGTGCCAGTTGTTCCGCGCACCCGGTTCAAACGTTACGTTGAACATCGGACAGTTGAATGTCCGTTCATCAGGAACCAGGACCTGGAGCCATACGGTCCCGGTAAAATGGTCGTTTGCTATGCTTTCCCCGGAAATCTTCTCCCCTTTCGGGAAAATTGTCCGTTCAGGTATCCTTTTCGATGTATCCATACTACGTCCTCCTCACCAGTCTGATCTCATGCGATCCATATTCTTCCAGAGAATGTTTGAGAAACTGCGCACCTTCTTTGCCAGCAATCCCGCTCCTGTCATTCCAAAAACACATCTCATTCCCGGATAAAGTTCGTGAAAACGGGTTTTTCCCGCACCGGGAGATGCACCCCGGCCTTAATACCCGCCTCTTTGCACTTTAAGAAGAACGCCATGTTCCGCGCAAGAATGCGCATTGTCTGCAGTCCTTCAAGATCCTTCTTCACATCATCCGGCTGTGCCCCGTGGACCATGTTCCAGTAGCGGGATGAGATGACGGGCATCTCCGAGATGGTGAAATACTTGTTGAGCTGGTCGAACGTGGCCGTTGTCCCTGCCCGGCGTGCGGAAACAACCGCGGCCACCGGTTTTAAGGCAAACGTCTGCCTGCCTGACTGCAGGTCGGTATAAAACACGCGATCCATAAAGGAGGTCATCGCACCGGTTGCCGCGGCGTAATGTACCGGCGATCCGAAGATGAAACCGTCAGCATCCTTCGCGATATCGATGAATTCGTTGACGGTGTCGTCAAACATGCAGCGCCCTTTCTTGGCACACGTCTTGCATGCAATACAGCCGGCAAGCGGTTTTATCCCGATCCAGAAAATTTCCGTCTTGATTCCTTCTTCATCCAGGGTCTTTGCAACTCCCGTAAGAGCTGTCCAGGTGCAGCCCTTCTTGTGCGGGCTGCCGTTTACGAGTAATACCTTCATGTGTGTACCTCCTGATGGTTCAGATGCTCCGGCAGATCCTGATCCCCCCGTACGGTACCGGACCGTACGATCAGCATAATGACAATGACAAGAGCGAACCCGAGCATCACCGTCCCGGCCGTAAGCGAGGCTGCGACCCGGACCGAGAGGAACTCGGGGGCGGCAAGTGTGGCGGAACCGGCAGCGGCGAACACGGTGACAAGGATTCCAAGGCCAAGCGAACCGCCCAGCTGGTGGGCAACGTTGACAAGGCCGGAGGCAGCGCCGGCATCTTCCTTCGTGACGCCGGCGATACCGGAGGCGGTGAGCGGGCCGAGAGTGGCACCCTGGCCGGCGCCGATGAGGATCATCGGGAGTGCGATACCGGTCACGTACACGGTATCGGCCGAGAGCCGGCTCAGCCAGAACATTCCTGCGAAAGTCACCGCAAGACCCCCGGCGAGCAGGAGCCCGTTGCCGTACCGCCGGGTCAGCTGCGGGACATAGACCGCCACTACGAAGTTTGCCACCGTCATCGGGAAGAACGCGAGGCCGGCCTCAAGCGGGGAAAAGTTGTCGACCACCTGGAGAAACTGGGTGATAAAAAACCAGAGCCCAGCATGGCGCCAAGGAAGAGGATACGGGCTGAACTATTTTTCATATGAGTAATCCTTCACCTGCTTTCTGTTTTCAGTATCCCTGATGTTACTGCAGTATATATAAAGTATTTATGACAGATATAGTATATACAAACAAAGATGTTTCATACTGACAGGATTGATACTATTACAGCCACACCGAAGAAATACAAATACAGTTGGGGGATCGAGGCCACCCTAGACGTGATCGGGGGCAAATGGAAGCCGCTCGTCATCTACCAGCTCAAGGACGGGACGCTCCGGTTCAACCAGATCGTAGACAAGGTAACGCCCCGGATCACGCAGCGGATGCTGACAAAAGAGCTCCGCGAACTGGAGAAAGACGGCCTCGTCAGGAGGAAAGTTTACGCGCAGGTACCGCCGAAAGTAGAATACTCGCTCACCAAAACCGCACAATCCCTCATCCCGATTCTCGACCAGCTCTGTGACTGGGGATATGAGCACATGAATGACGATATCGAGTTCAAGTGCGAAGAATAAAGAACACTTTTTCATCGGGTCATGTACAAACCGCTAGGGTGAAACGGCACTGTTTTCACGTGCCGCTTTCTCGTTTCGTGCCAATATCCGGATAATTTTTTAATTTTGTCATATTTTTAATTTTTATTGTCGGCAATACTGAGTTTTTCTTTGAATCTCCACTCCTTTCGTAACATCGTCCACATTCGTTTCCCCGGCAATAATGATCTTTCCCGAGGAGAAGAGAAGGAATACTATCTTCGGGGCAGAGATCCGGCGGACACGTCCGGGAAAGACTTCGGGTTCATATTCAATATTCCCGGTATGCAATGACCATCGAATATAATGGGTCCTGATAGTGAAGATCCGGTCCTGTCGTTCGAGATGATAGGATAGGAGTAAACCGGCATAATACATCGGCCGAAAAATGGACGCAACTTTTATATTGTAAACATAAATATGTTTACACATGTTCCTGCCAATGAACGATAAGCAGTTCGGATTCTGGAAGATGCGGCGCAGCGGGATGTCCAATATCTCTATTGCGAAACAGCAGGGGATCACCCGACAGGGTGTGTCGCAGGCTATCCGGTTCATGGACGAGAAGATCGAATCATCGCTACGCGAGATGGCGCAGGCAAACCGGATCCAGATTGAAAAGATCGATGTGGAACGGGGCGTCCTGTTTGGACGGTCCATCCCGTTCCAGACAAATGCTTACATCTTCGTCTCGGAGAAGCATGGCATGCAGGTCCGGTACGAGCATGACGGAGACTGTAAGGCCTGCGATGAATTCACCCTGTGTATCGAATTCATCTGGGATTTCGCTTCAGAACTCGGGATCAAAATTGAGAAAACTGCCGACCCGACAAAAATGGCAGAGGAACTGCTCGCAAAGATCCGGAGGGATCATGAATGACCCGGGTATCTGAAATTGTTGAACACTGGTTCGGTCTGTGCCGGAAACCGCCGGTGGTCCGGGCCTCGCAGGCAGATATTGTTAACCTGCCTGAACCAGCCCATGTGGGCAGCCCGGATGGTGGTGCCGGCGGACCGGGAACGATCCGGCGGGGAATCGGGGCCGCCCTGTCAGGCACAAAGACGCTGGCGCGGAATCGGCAGCTCCTCTGGTTTACGCTCCTAGCCGGACTTGTGCTGGCTGGAAACACCATCGGCCAAGGGGCACTCTTCTACATCGGCTATATCATGCAACCTAATATAATCGTGAGTTATGTCCTGGACTTTTTACTCGAGTTCGCAACACTGTTCTTTCTCGTGTTTTTACTGGCGGGCTTTATCCTGAGCATCCCGTCAAAGAAAGAAGGTTCTGCCTCGTTTTTTGTGGAACTTGTCGGGGCAAAAAAATACCTGAAAGCAATCTTTGTGTGGTCTGTTGTTCTGGCACTCGCAGGTACGCTGCTCTACAGGCTTTACATTAATTTTACTCTTGTCTGGTTCCCGCATGAACTCGGGTTCCTCTATACCTTCGGGCCTTTTTCTTTCCTTACCAGCATTCTCGGCCAGTTCCCCTTCAACCTGACTATGGATCCGAACATCTTTACCGAGGTTCCGGGCTATGGAGGACGATCGCTGCTGTTATGGATATATCCCCTGGGGTTCATGTGGGCCCTGATCTATTCGGCGATCAATCTGCTCCTGTTTATCCTGACCCCATTTGTCGTGCCCTTGATCGTTCTCGAGCAAAAGACCCTCAGGGAGGCAGTCGTGGGATCGTTTGCCATGATGAAAAAGACCTTAATTGAGGTAGCTGCCTGCGCCGTATTCCTTGGGATTATCGTATCCGGTGTGTTCCTTACGTACCTGCTTGTCCAGGCAGCACACGGCTACAATGATCCATGGATGGCTTGGCCGCCCGGGATGATCACTTCGCATCCCACCGACGCGTGGATTGCTCTTGGCCTCTTCTATTATCTCGCAGTGTTTATCGTTGCGTTTGTGGTGGCAACGGTTGGAGGGATTGCAGCGCTGGATCTTTACACTTCTGCAAAGACCGGGCAAAATACTAAGATCCGCTGAAACGAAACCCCCCGCATAACTTTTTTTACCCCGTGAGTCGGTGGACCGGAAATGCCGGTACCATGGCGCCATAACTGCGAAAATATTCGCAGTTTACGACGTGTATATATATTTTTTACAGCGATGAACTGTGTATGAAATATAAAATTCACGCAATCATTGTGGCATGCATCCTGATCGCCGGTGCTGCAGGTTACATGGTGTTTTCATCGGGCACGTTTGCAAGTACACATTCTTCCCAAGGTGTGGCAGGGGGTTCGTCCGATTTAAAAGGGTACAGTCTCGCAACGGAAAATGTCATGGTACCAGGCAGCGGCGGGGCAGTAATCGCACCCGAGCCCACATCGGTATCATCGGATGTGGGAGGTACAGGAATCGACACGAAGATCATCAGCACCGCGGATGTGACCCTTGAAGTCAGCGATGTGACCGCCACTGCCGATGCCCTCAAAAACCTTGCGATTGCTCAAGGCGGGTACCTCTCTTCGACAGATATACAGAATTATGGCAGCGGCCTGACCGGCACGGTCATCATCCGGGTCCCGCAGGCCGGGTTCGATAGCGCCATCGCGGGCGTCAAGTCCCTCGGGACGGTCAAGTCGATCTCCACGAGCAGGCAGGACGTCACGGAACAATACGTCGACCTCCAGGCGCAGAAGACCTCGTACACGAACCAGCTGGCCCAGTATAACGTGATCATGAAGCAGAGCACGAAGGTGGAGGACATCATCGCGGTGCAGGAACAGATCGATGCGGTCCAGACACAGCTCGATGAGCTGAACGGACGGCTGAACTATCTCAACAATCGTATCGATATCTCGACGATCACGGTCTCCCTGCAGGAACCCGAGCCGGTCGGCGGACAGGCAGGCCACGACTTCGTTGCCACGATCAATGAAGGCATAGCCGGGTTCCTCGGCATGATCGATGTACTGATCATCGGGTTGTTCACGCTCCTGCCACTCATCATCCTCGGCGGGATCGGGTACGGGGTGTACCGCTGGCACCGGGGTAAAAAAGCCATGGCTCCTGTACAGACGGAAGAGAAAAAGCAGGATTAGGAACATTCACTTTTTTTCTAAGAAATTTTTGCCGAAATTTTCCTGTGAGAATCGGCGGGTACATTTGCCCCCGCTTGCCTGATGCACACTGCCCCGGAAAAAAAGATTAGTTCCCGTTCTTCCGGAACAGGAAGATTACACAACACACGCCAAGTGCCCCGATGATGGGTACCGCATCAAGCCCGGCCCGGGTCGTCTGGGGTGCAGGGGTCGTGCTCTCCGTCTCCGCTGCCGTGGAAAGTGGCTGGAGGGTGACATCGGCTTCGTTAACCTGATCCGGCAGGACCGTTATCTGCGTGGTGGCGGTCTGGTAGCCGTCAGCGGTCACGGTGATCGTATGGGGGGTGCCTGCCGTGACGTCGTCAAAGTCCACATTCCAGGTGGACGATGGAGCACCGGTGCTCGTGTCGCATTCCCGGTTGTCGATGCAGACCTGCCCGAGGCCGGGTGAAACATAGACCCGCACTGTGCCGGTCCCCGGCGAGGTAGTTGCAGGTGCGGCGGTTTCAGTGGTGAGAGGGTCGAGATAGACCTGCAGGGTCACGTCATCGCCATTGTAGTCCATGTAGAACTGGTCGGTGTAATCCTGATAGCCGTCGGTATCGTAGACCTTGATCGTGTGATCCCTTCCCCCGGCGACATTAGCAAACTGCGAGCTGCTGTACCCGGAGAGCGACCCCACGGCAACCTGGCAGGTCGAATCGACACAGATGGTCCCGCTGCCAGGATGGACAAAAACCTGCACGACGTTCGGATTGGCGGCGGCAGTGGCGACAAGAGCGAGAAGCGCAAACAAAAAAAGGGTCCTTGTAAGCAGACAATCAGGTTTCATAAGAGGATATAGAGGAGAAACGGGGATAAGCGTTGTGTCATGCATTTGATCGGACAATTGTCCCGACACTGCCGGGAGAATATTACAGACGGCATCTGGATTATATTCAGGCAAGGATCCCCCGGATACACTGCCAGGACCTGATTACAAAAGATGTCCCTGCCACCTACTCCTTCACGGGATTTGCCAACCGGTACTGCCCAGCCGGTACCATCATCTCGAACCGTGCCCCTTTACCCGGCTCCCCGGTCTCGGCAATCGTGATCCCCGTCAGAGCGAGAATTTCCCCCACAACACAACAACCCCAGGGGTAAAAAATATCAGATCTTTTCGATCTAGTTGTGTCACGTACTGGAATATTTGATGTTTTTTTCTCGCTCATAAACCGTCATACATCACCTACTTATGCGACTTTAGGTGCAAGTGGGGGTTTAGGTGCAAAGCCGATGTTACTTTTCTGTAATCCGGAAGCGACCGTAGACGGTTTTGCCGGCGGAGAAAATGCTGATTTATTCCAGTCTTATACTCCCCACCTGCACGATCCCACGGTTAATAATTTGCGTTCGGCGGGGACGTTATGAAACCGGAATTGTCTTGCGTAACAGGTTATCCCGCTTCATGACCAGAACCTGATTTTCCGGGTTTTTCTCCATCGCCATCTGGACGATATTCAGGGCAGTAGAGTAATTTTTTTTCTGTTCGAAGATCCGGATGAAATCCATCCAGAGCGAGATATTTTTTGGTTCGATATTCAGCGCCCTGCCAAATGATGCCAGCGCCTCCTTGTTCCTGCCCAGAGCCGCCATGACCCGGCCTTTCGCCCCGAGAGCATACGCTGACTTCCGATCCATTTCAATCGTAGAATCAAGGATTTTGATCGCATCCTCATTTCTTCCCAGTTCATGCAGGACCGCCCCTTTTTCAACAAGGAGTGCGAGATTATCACGGGTGATTCCAAGTGCGACCTCTATCACAGTCAGGGCATCCGCATGCCTCCCAACACTGCAGAGTACCCGGCTTTTCTTACAGAGAGCATATTCGTTTGCCGGATCGATTCGGAGTGCTGTATCAATGGCGCCGAGCGCCTCTCCTGTCCTTCCAAGATTCTGGAGGACATCGCCTTTTTCTGCCCAGATAAATGCATCATCCGGATCATATTCTAGGATCTCGATAAAGCACTGAAGGGCACGCTGGTAATTACCCTTGGACCGGTGAAAAAAACCTTCATCGTAAAGAGGGGTCAGCCCTTCCTGCCTTGTGTGATTGTGGACCGGCAGCAGGCCTTTTTGTGGCACGGCCGGTTTTACGAGAGCATCCGGTATGGTCTCCCTGATTGCTGCACGTTCTGGTTCCCGGGGCAGTTCTTCCCGGAGCCGGTGGTTGAAGAGCGCAATCTCAATGTTGGAAATAAGGTCGTTTGATGAAAAGGGTTTGATGATGTATCCATATGTGTTCGGAGTTTTTGCACGTTGCAGGATACTGTCATCGTACTGGCCGGTCACAAAGATGATCGGGATCCGGATCTTTGAACTGAGGATACGGGCAACGGTTATACCGTCAGCATCCCCCTTAAGACCGATATCCATCAGGATCACATCGCAGGGGGTCCCGGGGATTTTTGAAAGCACTTCGTCCCCGGATTCCGCAAAACCGGCGATGATATAGCCTTTAAGGGTGAGGAACTGCCGGATCAGGTGGGCTATGATCTCATCATCCTCTACAATAAAGACACGGGTTGGCATAATTCACAAGTCCACTATTATTGCATTTCAACCGGAAGTGATCCTCCCGGCACTGGCGATGTGAAGATAGGAGGTTCTTGGAAATATAGTTTTCACTTTTGGCATAGAGATTTTTTTTAAAATATATGTTTATTTGCGGGATTATCCATGCAGGAAATTTCCACGGCACGGGATCAAGCCCACGATCCCGTGGGACAACGCTACCAACAAGCTGCCTGACCGGATCCAAATATTCGACAGGGTATTGCCGGTAAAAGATTCTGCACCCGTAAAAAAGAAAATGTATTTTTCTGCCCGGTTTTGCACTCATCCCCTGGGTTAGCAGGGAGAATAAGGCAAAAGCCGGCTTATGCAGCAATCTGGTGGGATACGGAAGGGAAGCTGATCTGGTTGTTATACATCACCTGATAACCGTCCGGGAACGTAATGGTTGTCACTTCGGGAGACAGGTCGACCGAGACAAGCGAGGACCACCAGTACTGCTTGATCGCATTCTGGGCGTTAACAAACGAGAATCCCGGCGTCGTCATCGTCTCTGTTCCGTTGGACTGGCTGATCGTGGCAAAGGATGGAATAATGACATCTGCAGACGAACTGTCTGCCTTTACTACGGTGACCTGACGGTTGAGGTTGTTCTCAAGTGCAGTTTTGAGTTCAGCGGACGGGTTAGCAACATTCGCAAATACAGCGATCTGTTCTGTGAACGAGAGGTCATACTGGAAATCTACCTGGGCATTACCACTCTGATCAAGATTTATGGTAAGTGCCTTTGCCGTTAATGCCTGTGCAGGCATAACCGCGAGTGCAAGGATGCAGATGCATCCGATGAGAAGATATGTGCCCTTCATAAATGTCAAATTCATTTTACATTTCCAACTATATACGCTTGTTCCCATCGGGAGTAGTTCCCGTTGTGCACTGTTTTTCCCGCGGGAAGTATCGCCAAGACTGATTAAATTAACGGGACAGCAGCTGACACCCGTGGCGCCGGTAATTTTTTGATCCTTTGAGAGCCATTTATTTTTTCAGGGAAATGTAGTAGGGCTTTGCAAAGCCGTGGAAGAGGACGAAGAAACCAGCCAGAATGATCAATACGGCGATGATGTACGGCCAGAGTGTAAGGACGATCCCCATGCCAAAGACAATGAGCACGATCCCGGTGAGCGCAAACATATAGCGCGACCGGGGGGTCGTTGCCTGCATAACGGCAACCCCGTCCACCCGCTCCACGGGGTTAATAAATGTGGCCCCGAGAAAACCAAGCCCGGTGCCGATGAGGAGGCCCGAACCCGGGTATCCCGTGAGGAGGCCGGCGCCAAAGCCGATCAGCAGGCCGGCGGTGATCAGGAAGTACCCCCAGTACCGCCGGGGGCTGGATTTTTTTGCATCTGCTGTCATCAGGCCAACGTTCTTTCCATGGGATAATAAATATTTTGAAAGGATTCACGCACAGCTCCTTCCGAGCAGCCGATCACAATACTTTAAGAACACTTATATAGAGATTATTCCAATTCTATTGTGTCGCTTTCTCAAAAAAAACAGCAGACGCACCCCCGGGGAGACCCGGAGCATGCGGCACTGCCGGCAGTGACAATAAAGGAGGTACGGCTCATGCCCGCAGGTGTGATGAACCATGCACGTTCCCCGGTATCTTCGCTGCCCCTGCCTGTACAGGCCGCCTGCCCCGCTGACCCGGGATGCGCCGCATTCCTGTACACCGCGCCGGCACCATCATCATCCCGGCATGCCACATGCATCCCTGATCGCCCGGATCCTGTCGGAGTGCCGCCATGAAGGCCGATTTCCACATCCACACGAACCGGTCCGTGGACGGTGTGCACTCTCCCCGGGTCATGGTAAAATGCGCAAAAAATGCCGGCCTTGATACCATAGCCATCACCGATCATGGCCGGCTCTTTCCCTGGATAGAGGCACGAAGGCTCACCCGCGAGTTCGGCCTTCTTGTGATCCCGGGTATTGAAGGCGGGGATATCGCCGTCCAGAAACACTGGATAGCGCTTGGCATCTCTGCTGTCCCGCAGGAATTTTCCATCAGACACATCCTCTCCCATATACGAAACGACGCCGGCCTCTCGATCGCGCCGCACCCACACACGCGTCTGGGCTTTTCAGACTATGCCACACTCGGGTTTGACGCAGTCGAAGCATTGAACGCAACAGAACCCGGGGCTAGCCAGAAGGTCAGGAATACCACGCACATCCCGGAAGTCGCCGGCAGCGACGCCCATGCCGGCCCGATGCTCGGGACTGCCTGGACCGAGGTTATGGCACAGGGACCGGCCGAAGATGTCCTTGAAGCCGTGCGCCACGGGAAGTGTATCCCTGAGGGAACGCCACTCCCCCTCGGGGAAATCCTGCACTTCTATTATCTCTATCTTCGGCACCGGGTTTTCCTCCACCCGCTGGACGCGTACTGCACTGCCAAGGAGGTCATCAGGGATATGAGAAAAGCCCGGGCACGCGACGCAGCTCCCGACACGATGAACACACATCCGTACTCAAGGTGAACCGTATTCACACAACACTCGTCACGAACGCCCGGTGGATTGGCATTGATCTCAACACGACCGGCTTTGCCGTTGTGGCAGCCGATCCCTCCAGCGGGCATGTACTGAAACTGGGAAAACGTCCTGCCGGTACGCAGACCTCGCAGACAAAGGACTGCACAAAACTGTTCAGGGAAGGAAAGATGTGGAAACTCAAAAAAATAAAAACCCGGGACCAAAAAAAGTTCAGGTCAGCCCTTGTCGTAATCGCGCGGCAGGTAGTCTCATTTGCAGAATCCGCAAGTGCGGGAATAAAATTTGAAAAACTCTTCAGCCATCATGCCGCGTTGCGGAAGAACAGGACATGCGAGTATGAGTTCTCGTTCCAGAACTCCTCGTTTCCCCACCTTCTGCGGCTTGTCGAGAGACGTGCAGCGGCCCGGGGGATCCCGGTCGCGTACGTGGACCCGGCAAATACGTCAAAGATGTGCAGCAAGTGCGGGTGCACCGGGCACCGGGTGCGCAAGCGCTTTGAATGCCCCGCATGTGGGGCCGTGATACATGCGGACGTCAATGCAGCACTCAATATTGCCGCCACCTCCCGCTGCATCGGGAGAGCCGAGACAGACCAGGTAAAAAGCCTCAGGAAAAAGATGCGGAGAGAGGCCCGTCGGGAACAAGCCGGCACAGGACGACCGATCAGTCAGGTAATGGTGCCGGCCATTCAGGCGGATCTCTTCCTCCCCGGCCGGGGCGTCCAGACCCCGTGGGGAGCTTTGTCGGGAAATGAATATCCCGCAAAGATCCCGGGAGCACGGCCATGATGGTCGACATCCTTACCCTTGGTGTGTCATGCCCCCGGTGTGCGCAGAAATTTACCGAAAATACCTGGTACCCGATAAGTCGGGCGCTTGAAGATCTGGACCACAGGCAGGCAGAGGATGTGATCCTCGCGACCTGTCCCCGGTGCGGCTGCACGATCTGCATCAGTCTTGAGGACAAAGGGGAACACCGTAAACCAAGGCCTTTTGCAAAAAAGCGGCAGGCATCCGGCAGCAGGCCGCAGGAAACGGCCTGAAAATATAGATTTTTCCTGTGGGACATTTTTGAGGGGACGGGGGTTAATTCTCCCGATATATGAGCGGATGACCCCAACCATCCGCACGGGAAAAACGGCCGCCGGGAACTGTCCGGTCTTTGTAGGGAATGGTAACGAAAAAAAGGGATCATGAGGAACCGGAAGTCCCCCGGTCAGTGCGGACCTGCTGGCGGTCGTCGCGGATCTGCTCCCGGTTGGCAGCGATATCCTGTCGCGTGGCATTGTTGTCCTGTCGGAGGGAGAGGTCCTGCTGCTGGTTTGCGTGGATGGCAGCCCAGTCATCTGCGCTTGAGTTACGCTCATCATGTATATCTTCGTGTGTGGCGTTGATGTCCTGCCGGTCCTGGTTGAGGTCAGCCCGGTACCCCGCGATCTGCTGCTGATCTACACTCTGGTTGCCCGAATCGTTTTTCATGTCCTGCCGGTCAGCATGGATATCCTCACGGTACCCGATGTCCTGCGACCGGTTCGTGAGATCTGCCTGCTTGTCGGACCGGACATCTTCGCGGTTCCCGATGATCGAACTGAATATGTTGAGATTGTCCCACCAGCTCTGGTGTATCTGCTGATCGTTGGCATTAATGTTCTGCGTGAGGTTCCGGTCTTCGTGTCGGAGCCCGATGATACCTTCAATCGTACCAAGCGGATCAAAGGCAGGTGGACTTGCCACGGTTACGTTGTCTGTCGGATGTACTGTTGTTACCTGTGCGGTATCATCCGCACCTGCGGGAAGCACCAGTGCGAGGAGGAGCACGGCACAGATACAGGGAATCAGGAATGTTCTGGCATTCATCGGTTCTTCGTCTCCGGTTTTATGGTTGGTCAGGGCCCGTTGTGAGCCTGCAACCAGACATTTCCCAGAATGTAATATATAAGTTACAAATGCCCGGGGTGGTCTGATTGAACCTGACGGTTAGAAGGTGGATAGAACAGGTACAAAACGGGCTGCCGGGATCACGGATCGATATCATACACTAAAAGGAAAGACCTGTACGATCCGGGATACCAAAAGACGCCACAGGGCCCCGGGAACCGGGTAAAAAAAATCCATGGTCCCCATTGTCATCGTGGCCGGTCCTGGCACTCCTGTTCACTTCGGTCCAGTCGGGCCATGAAGATCCTGCTTACCTGCTCCCCTTTGCCTCAACTGCGCCGGTGCAGACCATGTGGAGGATACGGACGTACACTTCGCGCTCGTGGGGGCTCGGGGGACAGCGGGGATCGCACAGGGCCGCTTCAACCTGTCGGACGACATCGCCGAGATTGGTCATGGGGTGGTAACGCCTCCGGCCACGTACCGGGTCCAGAAAAACGGGAGTTTCCGGCAGGGCCTGATTACAACGTCGGCAGTGCGCGATATATATTACCAGAATGGCGCGGGTCTGATCATGGAACCAAGTGGTTAGCTTGGAGAACAGTTCGAAAAAAGGGACTGGGTAAAAATTAAAAAAATTATACGGACAGGTAGTCCGCCGGGGTCGGCATCTGTTCCTTGAGGCCTTTCCTCTTGCGGATAGCGACGACGACTTCTTTTACCATGTTGTTTGGGACCAGCTCGAATCCCGAGAACTCGGTGTTCCACATCGCACGGCCTTCGGTCGCGGACCGGATGTCACCGGCAAACCCGAAGAGCTCGGCGACCGGGGCTTTCCCGACCACCGTGATAGTGTCGCCCTCGCTCTGCATATC
This sequence comes from uncultured Methanoregula sp., assembly GCA_964454995.1. Lineage (GTDB taxonomy): Archaea > Halobacteriota > Methanomicrobia > Methanomicrobiales > Methanospirillaceae > Methanoregula. The sequence continues at coordinate 2,038 of CAYVTY010000023.1, read as the reverse complement.
GAAGACCTGGCCGCGTCGGCCCTGGATCTGGGAGGTCGCGGCACCCATCTGGTCCATTGGGACCGTGATCTGGATCTTCTGGACCGGCTCTAAGAGAGAGTCACCGGCAATCAGCATGCCGCCCTTGATCGCGCCACGCACCGCCGGGATGACCTGTGCCGGACCACGGTGGATTGCATCTTCATGCAGCTTGACATCGACAAGCGTCATCTTAAGGTTCTGGACCGGTTCATCGGCAAGCGGGCCGCCGGCGAGAGCCTCGTTGATACCCTCGATGATCAGTTCCATCGTCTCGTTGAGGTACTGGACACCTTTGGTCATATCGATGAGCATGTTCGTGCCCTTGATATGCTTGACGTTCTTTGCCTCGTCCTTGCCCATGCCGGCATTCAGGAGCACATCACGGCGTTCGATTGCCTGCTGGTTCATCGAGACCTCGCCGGCTTTTATCAGGTTGACGATCTCATCGGGAAGGGGCTCGAGGTCGAAGTAGAACCGGTTGTGCCGGTTCGGGGACTTGCCTTCGACAGACTCCACCTTGCCGGTGACCGTCTCACGGTACACTACGATCGGTTCGGAAGTGACAATCTCGACACCCTTGTCACGCTTGATACGGCCCGTGACGATCTCAAGGTGCAGTTCTCCCATACCGGAGATCAGGTGCTCGCCCGTCTCTTCGTTGATGGCGATACCGAGCGTCGGGTCTTCCTTTGCAACCTGCCGGAGCACTTCGACAAGCTTTGGCAGATCCTTCATGTTCTTTGCCTCGACGGCAACGGTCATGACCGGTTCAGAGTAATGCTTAAGCGACTCAAACGGCGCCATTTCCATGAGAGTGGTAACCGTCGAGCCGACCATTGCGTCCCGGAGACCGGTGACTGCCGCGATGTTCCCTGCGACAATCTCCTCGACCTCCACACGCTTCGGGCCCATGAAGATACCGACCTGCTGGAGCCGGTTCTCTTTCTTTGCGGAACCCATAACGTAGAGGCCGTCGCCCCTTTTGAGGCTGCCGGAGAAGAGACGGCCGGTTGCTACTTCGCCCGCATGGGGGTCAAACGAGATATCGGTGACCATCAGGCCGACCGGGCCGGTCGCGTCGCAGCTGATCATCGCCTTTCCTTCCTTGGACTCCTTGTCGCCGTGCCAGATGACCGGGATACGGCGTTTCTGTGCGACAAGCGGGTCCGGAAGGTGATGCACGACCATGTCGAGCACGACTTCATAGAGCGGGCTGTTTTTTGCCAGGTACTTCATATCACCGGCACGGCACTTCTCAAACACGTCCTTGAACGAGACGCCGCCCTTTTTCATGTACGGCACCGAGACTGCCCAGTTGTAGAGCGCGGAGCCAAAAGCGACCGTGCCCTCAGAGGCGTCGAGTTTCCAGCCGTTGTTGTACGACTCCTCGTTCATGCCCTTGATGAGTTTGTTGACCTTGTCGATGACTTTCCCAAGGCGTATCTGCATCTCGGTCTCGTCAACCTTGAGCTCGTTTACCAGCCGGTCCACCTTGTTGATGAAGAGGACCGGGCGGACCTGCTCCTTTAATGCCTGCCTGAGCACGGTCTCGGTCTGGGGCATCGTGCCCTCGACCGCATCAACGAGCACGACCGCGCCGTCGACCGCACGCATCGCACGCGTCACGTCGCCGCCAAAGTCCACGTGGCCCGGCGTATCGATCATGTTGATCAGGTAGTCCTGACCGTCGTACTCGTGGACCATCGAGACGTTCGACGCATCGATGGTGATACCACGGGCCTGCTCTTCTGCATCCGAATCCATGAAGAGCTGCTTACCCGCAAGTTCCTCAGAAATAATACCGGCACCCGCAAGCAGGTTATCGGACAGGGTGGTCTTACCGTGATCGATGTGTGCCACGATACCGATGTTTCTGATGTGCTTGGGGTCCTTCATGAGCTCTACTACGCGCTCAACCGTTTTTTTGCCTCGTGCCATGAAAATAACCTCAAAAAAAGATGTTTACCGGGCGGATTTTGCAATCCGCTCTTTTTCTTCCTTTTTCCCGACCGAGTAA
>CAYVTY010000022.1:0-39744 GCA_964454995.1 uncultured Methanoregula sp. | reverse complement strand
GTATATACCATATGGGTTAAAAAGATAATCCATACTTTATGGATGGGTCTCTTCGGATCGGGCGGCTTTTTGGTATCCCGATCCTGCTCCACTACACATTCCTGCTGGTCATCCCGCTGTTTGCGTATATCATCGGCAGCCAGATCGGGTCCACGACGGATATGCTCAGGGAAATTTTCCGGATCCCGATCGACACGAGCATTATCACATCGGGTTTCATGCCCTGGATCCTCGGGACGGTCGTCGCACTCGGACTCTTTTTCGGGGTGCTCGTCCACGAGCTTGCCCATTCGCTTGTCGCGAAGGCAAAAGGTATCAAGATGCAGAGCATCACGCTCCTGATGTTCGGCGGCGTCGCCCAGATGGACGAAGGGGCGCCGGAACCCAGGACCGAACTCCCCATGGCGCTTGCCGGGCCGGTGATGAGCCTCATCTTCGGTCTCATCTGCTGTGGTCTAGTGTACATCACCCCGGATATGGCCACTGACGCCCCTACACAGGGAGTTCTTATCTTCGTCTTCGGGTACCTCGGCGTGCTCAACATCATCCTCTTTGCATTCAACCTGATCCCCGCGTTCCCCATGGACGGCGGCCGGGTGCTCAGGGCAGTGCTCGCGATCCGGATGCCTCTTGACCGTGCGACGAGGATCGCGGCCAATGTCGGCAAGGCATTTGCCGTTATCTTCGGGATCATCGGGCTGTTTTTCCTCTCGCCGTTTTTGATTTTGATCGCGCTTTTTATTTACATCGGCGCGAGCATGGAGTCCACGGCGGTCCAGTACAACGTCCTGTTACAGGATGTGACCGTGGGCAACATGATGAGCGCACCGGTGACCACGGTACCCTCAAACCTGCCGCTTTCAAAGGTGATCGAGATTATGTACGCAAGCAAGCACCTAGGTTTCCCGGTCACCGAGCGCGATTCGCTCGTGGGCATGGTGACACTTGCGGACGTGAACCGTACCTCACCCATTGACCGCGAGGCGATGCAGGTCAAGGATATCATGACCCGGGACATCATCACCCTCCCACCCACGGCATCGGTGATCGACGCTCTCCGTATTATGTCCACCCGGAATATCGGCAGGATACCAATCGTGCACGAGGACCAGATTGTCGGGATCGTGACCCGGACTGATATCCTCAAAGTTACTGAATTAAAAAAAATTTAGGCAGGGAATTCTGGTGGTTATCTGCACGCTTGGACAATCAATTTTTTTTCCCGCATAACTATTTTGAAGATTACTCACTATAATAATCGATAATTCCTGATGATCCTGTCAGAATTTTGCACATCATGATATCCGTCATCATTCCGGCATACAATGAAGAGGCCACCATCCGGCGGTGCCTCTCTGCCCTGTCCAACCAGACCGTTCCCCGCACATCCTATGAACTCATTGTCGTGGACGGAAATTCCAGTGACCGGACACGGGAGATTGCAGCAGAATATGCTGATCTCGTGTTTATCCAGGGATCTGAACGGGTCTCCGGCGCGCGAAATGACGGGTTTGCCCGGGCGAAATATAATATCGTCGCAACAACCGATGCCGATTGCATCGTTGCCCACGATTGGATTGAACAGATCCTTCGTTCATTCGAGGATCCCCGGGCGGTCCTTGCATTTGGCCCGGTGACCTCGATTAAAGACACGTCAAAAAACCGGCAATACGTCCTGCTCTTCGATGTCCTGATACGGTTCGGGGCGGCGACCCGGATGTATTATTACACGCTCGGCTGTAACACCATCTTCCGGTATGACGCCCTGAACCGCATCGGGATGTACAGGATTATCGACGCCGGGGACGATCTTGAAATAGCGACTAGGATGCGTAAAGAGGGAAAAGTCATCTTCAATCCCAATATGAAAGTCGGGTTTGATTTCCGGAGATACGAGCAGTACGGGTTCTGGAAAACGATCTATGAATGGTATCGTATTGTCCTCGACGGGGGGATCTCCAAAAAATTTATGTATACACGACGGGAATACACGAGCCATACGCCGGATGAAGCGCCACAAACAACCAGACCGCCGGAATAATGACGGGTATGGCAGGCCCCAAAGACAGGGAGTCACCCGGTTTTCCCGGGTTCATTCTCTTTTTCTTTCTTTCCGAGCTCGCGTCTGAAGATGGCAAGACCTGCAAGGGCACCGAGAATAATATTCAGGTAGAACGTGACAAAACGCCACAGGATCACAAAGATCCCAAGCATTCCCGAGGGAATGATCAGCGCATACAGTGAGGTGGCGGAGAGCTCGGTGACACCGGATGAACCCGGTGTGAGCGGGATCATCATGATGATGGCGATCAGGATCTGGAAGAAGAAGGATTCAAGAATGTACGGCTGAAGGCCAAGGCCCATCATAATGACCGATGCGACCAGAAATTCACTGATCCAGAACAGGGCCGTTAAGACTCCCCCGGCAAGCAGCCCCCGGCGGACGGTACCCGTAAATGTTTTTAATGTCGCAAAAAAATTGTCGATCTCGCGATCCACCCGCCCGGATATTCCCTGATCCGGCCCGGACGACCGTAAGAACCGGGGGGCAAGCCAGTTGATCAGCCGTACTATGAACGATTTTGTTTTTTCAGGGTATTTGATGGCAAGAACCGGAACAAAGAGGATACCGATCATGAAGATCCATGCGATAATAACAAGGATGACCAGGGAGGGACTGAACGTATGTAAGAAATACTGTGTCATCAGGGCCATGATCAGGAGACCCATGACGGTCAGGATAATCCCGTCAAGGAACCGTTCCATGACCACCACTGCCGTGGCATCACCGATTTTTACTCCGGCCCGGTAGAGTTCATGCACCCGTACCGGATCGTTTCCCATCTGCCCGGGGGTGATGGTCCCGGCAAGCAGCCCGGCAAGTACCATGTTCACACAGTTCAGGAGAGAGACACGGTAGCCAAGCGAGCCTGCCATCAGCTGGATCCGTACACCCCAGAGCACCAGCGCAAGAAAACGGAAAATGATGGCAAGGCCGAGGAACAGGAGATTAAACGAGAGGATAGAGACGATTGTCTGTTTGTTGAAGGTTGTCGCGAATATGAAGATAAGAACGGACAGGCTGAATATGAGGGTGAATGCAAACCAGCCACGTGATGATAGTTTCACCATAGTCCTCCTGAAACCCCGGGTGCCACCCTTCGAGCGTTCTAGTCAATTCGCATTGTCAGGTTGTAATGATTTGGATGATGATTTTTTAGTGCGAAGAGGAGGGGCGGGGTTGTTCCCGGTCGCATGAAAACGCGATACGTATCCACATGGCTAAAAAAATGTAAGCGCGGGGTTCTCTCCTGACCATCACGGAACAGGGCAGGAGTGATGTTGCGTGCACGGGTAAAACCCGTGTTATCCGAATCGTATCAGCCCGTCCAGTGCCGAGCTCCCCGCAACCTTTCGGTACTCATCGTGCGTCTCAAACGGCCTTTTCGCAATCACCGCGGCCACCCGTTTCTTCCCGATGCCGGGCAGCCAGCGGAGCGCTGAAGCAGGCAGGGCGTTGACGTTGAGCGGGAGCGGGAGAGCGGTGATCGAACGCATGCCCCAGTCCACCACGACCGCATCGATCACGGTGCGGACGGGAAGATTCACCGGGATCCCCGCGAGGATCGGGTACGAGCCCGGCTGCCGGCCAAACGAGAGTTCCCCCGAGACCTCGATCCGCACATCGCGGAGAATAGTCCCGATCGGGAACACCCGCTGGAGCATCGGCAGATCAATGTTCTGCCGTACAAACTCCTTGAACGCCTTAAAACGCCGCTCGTTCTTCCCGAGTGTGTTGTCCGTATACGCCGGCGTCCCCTCAAATGGCATAACCTGCCGGATGTTGACGCGCCGGACCATGAGTCCTGCCGCGAGCACCCGGGAAAGGAACTGCTCGTTTTTATCATAGGTCGCCGCCGTCTCTCCCGCAAGCCCGCAGACGAAGTTGAGGCCCGGCAGCAGGTCGGGGATCCCGTCCCGGCGCATTCCTCCGATCTCGTTGACGATCTCTATGGCCCGAAACACCTCGTCCGGCTGTACCTTGAGGTTGTTTGCCGCGATCACGGCCGGGTCGGCGGTCTCCATCCCAAACGCGGCGACATCCCCGGGCGTGTGGTGCCGGCAGATCGTGGCAAGAGCCTCCCGGCTCTTCTCCTCGTGCCGGGCGATGGTGGCCGGGTTCGTATTGTCGATGTGGAGCGTTTTAAGATCCGGTGCTGCATTCCGGATCCCGGAAAAAAGCGCCTCGATCAGGTCCGGCCGTGGGGCAGGATACTCCCCCTCTCCCGCACCATAGGCAAGGATGTCCGGCTGCCGGCCGACCCGGAAGTGACGGGCACCGTATGATGCAAGCGCCGCAACTTCGTCCACGACACCCGCTACGGGCCGGTACCGAGGCCGGCCGTAGAAAGGCTCGGTACAGAACGAACAGCCGCCCGTCGCCCCGTGGGAGCAGCCCCGGGCGGTCTCAAGCTCACACATCACGTACGGGTAGTCCGGGTGCTGCACTATGATGCCGGCCCCCGCAACGCTCCACGGATCGGTGCGGGTGTAATCGAATGCACCGTTGGGCTCGGCCCCGGTGAGGTACCTATCGAGCGCAACGGCAGGCTCACCGATCAGCAGCGCATCAAAGCCGGTGATCAGCTGCCGGACGGCTTTTTTCCCGCCCTCCACGGCATACCCGAAACTGATGGGACCACCGATCAGTTTCTTTGAGGCCCGGATCATGTGACCCACTTGCTGGATCTCGGTTAAGGTGGCAGGGGTGCCGCCAAGGTATTTTCCCGGCACGGTGACGCCGGCGATCATCACGAGCAGGCCGACCCGGTTCATCGTCATTGCCAGCTGCGGATCGCTCCTCAGTTGGTCGATGGTAAGGTACCGAACGGAAAAACCGTGGGCGTCAAGCGCTCCGGCAACCGTCCTGATATACGGTGAGATATACGGTGGGACACCAAGACACGCGGGTTCATCCACGTACCCGTCGAGAATGACCGCTTCCCGGTTTTTATCTTCGTCAGCCGTCATGGCCGATCAGCATAAGGAGTTTTTTTGCCCACATCAGTTTCCCGCGTTTGATCGGGTCGACATTTTTGTCGTCCAAGTCAAAACCGATGAGCGCAATCGTTTTCGCACCGAGCGCGTCGGCGGCAAAGACCGCACGGTCGCCATCGGAAAAACCACCAAAATTGTGGACGTGGGGGAGCGGTGTGCTCTGCGTGGTGGCGACAAGCGGGCCGGTGAATTTTTTTGTCCAGTGACGGAGGAGCGGCATATTGTCGCCGTGCGCATGGACAACAACGATCGTTCCCTTTGCGTTCATCTCCGTGAGCAAGTCGGTTGCCCCGTCAAGATCCGTAAAGACCGCGTCGGGCCGGATCCCGTGCGAGAAGAGGACATCGGCCGCTGCGTCGGCCGCAAAGACCACGCTCCCCGGGGGAATACGGCCAAGCTCCTTTCTGAGGCTGGGGGCGTTCCCGCAGACCACGACACTGCGCTCCCGGACCAGCCGGGAGAGTGCGGGGAGATCATCGCGGTCGGTCAGGGTTGCAAGCAGTAAAGCGGCCTTTTCGTCATCCTCACGGGAAAATCCAAAATAATCGAGGATCTCGCGGTAATGTGACTCCCAGAGAGAAAAGTCCATGCGGTCACCTGCACATAAGGGGAGAAGAGGGCGTTTCCCTGCCCTCATTCCTCATTTTTCTTTTCCTCGTTTTCAAGGCCGACGAGGTTCTTGAACTTCTGGAGGATCGGCTCGATCGTGATGTCAAGAAGTGCCACCTTGTCGGTCACGGTCCCGAAATAATGGAGCGGGAGGTTTGCCGCCGCCATGTTCGGGTGGCCGCCTGCATCTCCCATCTCCCCGAACGCCTCGGCAAGCGCGTTCCCGATATGGAGCCGGATGTCCCGGTTCCTAGCCGAAATCGCGATCGCGGTATCGGTGATCCCGTACACGAGCGCCGTGTTCACGCCTTCGAGCGTGATGAGCAGGTCTGCGGCCTGCGGGAGGGCATCGCGGTTCATGACATAGCCGACGTTCGAGAAGAGGTACCCGCTCTGGATCTTCCGGTTCTGGATCGCCTTCCCTATCACGTCGATCGTTTCCTGAGACATAGACGGCGACATGATCTTGTCGAGGAGATCTGCATCCGTGAGCGGGAGAAGGAACCCTGCGTTCCCGAGATCCTGCGGCGTGACGTTCCTCTTGAATTCTTTTGTGTCAGTCCGGATACCGTAGAGGAGCGCGGTCGCGACCCTTTTATCGACCGGGATATCGAGTTCCTGGAGGTACTGGGTCATGATACTCGCGGTCGCACCGATGCCGGGCCGGATATCCGTGAATGTGCCCTGCCCGGTTGCGTGGTTCCCGTCCTTGTGGTGGTCAATGATGATATGGATTTTTGTCTGGGCCGGGACGTCGTTGTTTGCCCCCGGGCCCGAGCAGTCCACCATGGCAAGGTACGAGCACTTCTGAAGTGCTTCGGGCGTCAGGTGCTCCATCTTGATGTCGAGGAGGTTCACAAACGTCCGGTTTTCCTGGTGCCCGATGTTTCCTTCGTAGAATATCCTGGAGGTGAGCGTCTTTGAGTTCGCGTGATGGGCTATCTCGGCAAGAGCCATTGCACTTGCAATCGCATCCGGGTCCGGGTTTTTGTGGGTGATGATCCCAAGGATGCCGTCCCAGCCGGCAAGGAGTGAAAACAGTTTTTGCGAGATCCGGCTCGCGTGCTGCTTCTTGATCTGGAAGACGGCGGTCTTTGCAACGACCTCTTGGGGATATATGACGAGGTCCGCACCGGCTGCCGTAAGTTTGCCGCCGGTCACCGGGTCGACAGCCCGGGCGATCACCTGCACGGTCGGGTACCGTTTTTTTATGGCAATAACGGCGGCAAGGTTGGCATCCGCGTCGCCAGTCATCACAAAGGCGATCTCGAACTCCGGGAGCCCGACCAGCATATCGGATGACGTGATGTCCCGTACGTACCCGTCGTATTTCTGATCGCGGAGGTGACGTACGTGCGACTCGTCGCGGTCAACGACGATCACGCGCTCGTTTTCCTTCGCAAGTTCGAGGATGATATTGTAGCCGTTTGTACCGCACCCAAGGATGCAGTATTTTATCGGAGCTGCCGACTCAAATGCGGCGCTGTCAGGCATGTTAGAAGAAGATGTACTACGCCCACGTATAAAGGAATTCTCCGGCCATCCGGACTCACAACTTCCAAAACATTTATTCGGCTGTAACAGCCACATTATTAGGCTACGTGGGTCTGTAGCTTAGTTCGGCATAGCGGCGGACTCTTAATCCGCAGGTCAAGGGTTCAAATCCCTTCAGGCCCGCTTTTCCTTTCATCTTTTCCTGTTGTGTCTGTTTTTTTGCATTCGCGATCGTTCCTGAAGCATTCCTTTCACCGGAACTCGTAGGCTCCCATGCCGAGATTGCCCCAGTACCAGCTCTGGTGGAGAACCGATCCCGTTGCACCCGGCCCGGCTGCACCCAGAGCCATAAGAAGCGGCATGAAGTGATCGGGATAGGGCTGGGCGTGGACTGCCGACGGTGCGAGTTCGCGGTAGTGCACCAGACTGTTTTTGTCGCCGGAAGTCACTGCACGGTTCAGCCATTCGTTAAATGCGATTGCCCGGCGGTCCGTGGGGAACCCTTCACCCAGTGCAAATACCGGGTCGCCCAGCGGGTGGACGGCCCCGCCACTCCCGAGGATGAGCACGCCCTCGCGCCGGAGGGGGGCAAGTGCTTCCCCGAGCGCGAGGTGACGGGCCGGAACGAGGTTGTTCTGGATGGAGATCTGGACGATCGGGATCCCGGCCCCGGGAAACATCAGCCTGAGGGGTACCCATGCCCCATGATCGAGACCCCGGCCGGTGTCGGTATCGCAGGGGATCCCTGCGGTGCCAATAAGACCGGCAACCCGGCGGGCGAGATCCGGCGCTCCCGGTGCCGGGTACGAAATCCCGTAGAGTTCCTCCGGGAACCCGGAGAAATCATGGATGGTTTTTGGGGCTGTCACCACATTCACCGTTGGCCGGGCCGTGTTCCAGTGGGCGGATATGCAGAGCACCGCGGCGACGCCCGGGTAGCGTTTCCCAAGCCCGCCCAGGAATTTGCAGGCCGGCACCTCCGGTTCGATCGCCATGGTCGGAGCACCGTGCGAGACAAAAACGGTGGGAAGGGATACCGGTGTCATGGTTGATGGTTGATCATTCAGGCAAAAAAAGCGGAGGGTTGTGACCTGTCCGTTCTCCCATAAGGGAAGTGGGTGGCGCATGTATATTATAGCGAACGGGTAAGGATTACGTGGAGCAGTGAGATCTATAATGGAGTTTGCAGGGAGCAGGACCGAAAAAAATGTCCTTGCGGCATTTGCCGGGGAGTCGCAGGCCCGGAACCGGTACAGTTACTTTGGCAGCGTGGCAAAAAAAGAGGGCTACGAGCAGATCTCGGCCGTCTTTTTACAGACCGCTGAAGAGGAAAAAGAGCACGCGAAACTTTTCTTTAAGTCCCTCAAAGGAGGGATGGTGGAAATCACCGCCGGGTATCCCGCAGGTGTGATCGGCACCACACAGGAGAACCTCAAGGCAGCTGCGGACGGCGAGATGATGGAGTGGGGTACGCTGTACCCGACCTTTGCCACAACCGCAAAAGAGGAGGGTTTTGTCGTGATTGCCAATCTCTTCCGGCAGGTGGCCAATGTCGAGAAGTTCCACGAGCTGCGGTTCAACCGGCTGCGCGAAAACCTCGAAAAAGGAACGGTATTCAAACGGGATACACCTGTCAGGTGGTACTGCCGGGAGTGCGGATACGTGTACGAAGGGACGACAACGCCCCTGACGTGCCCGGCATGCGGTCATCCGCAGGCATATTTTGAGATTTACGCGGAGAACTATTGAAACGGTATTTCGATTTTTTTTATTTTCAGGAGACGGCTCTCCTCCGGGAATCTCACCGGATCCAGCCCATCTTCACCCACCGGTCGTACTCACAGGTGCGGAGATCCCGGTTCTCTTCAACAATTGACCTGAAATACGCACGGTTGTCCACAAGGATTGCCTCCTGCGCCGGATCGGAATACCTGTCCCGGATCGCCCCGACCAGTTTTTCCCCGAGCGCCCGGGCGGCAGGTTCCGCCGCATCCACGGCTCCCGCGTTTTCCCCGGTGGCAATGCTGATACCTCCCACCGATACCGCACCAAGATAATTGAGGACATGGCTGAGGTACGCAACCGTCTCATCACCACCGGATTCTGCGGTGGTCACAACAGCACACCCGACTTTCCCGGCGAGCTGCTGGTAATGGATCGCGTCCGCAAGCCGGTCGAAGAACGCCTTCATCTGGCCGGTAACATTGTCGATATAGACCGGTGAGCCAAAGACAATGGCATCTGCATCCTTCATCCGGGCCAGAAGAGACGGGACATCGTCATCGTTAACGCAGATGCCATTAAGGGTACACGCATCGCACGCGGTGCAGGGGATGATCCGACAATCGGCGAGGTCGATCATTTCTGTCTCTGCACCTGCGTCTGCTGCTCCTTCGAGGACAAAACCGGCCAGTTTCCGTGTGCTGCTCCGGATTGTCCGAGGACTTCCGTGGATGGCAAGGATCTTCATGGGGGGCGTGGCTCCTTTGTGTACCTGAAATTGGGCGGGAAAGAATATGAGGGAAATGGATAAGATTTTCCCAGTCAGTTCCAAGAAACGATGCCAGCGAACGGGTCGATGGCGGGGTTATTCGGATTTTTTTGTACAAAACTCAAACACGCACTTTTTGTCATCGGGAGTGTGTGCCTCGTGGGGCCGTTTTACGAGTGTCGGAGAAAGAAAACCGGCGGCCATCAGGTGCCGGGTCAGCTCTTGCCGGGGTATCACCCGGGGTGGCCCATGCTCGTCCGGGGCACAGGAATCTCCATCATCGATCCCGAGAGTGGAGCCAAAGAGGATGCCGCCGGGCCTGAGTGCCGCCCACGCGTTGTTCAGGTACCCGCACAGCTCGTCATCGTCTGCGATCACGTGGATGACGGAACCGGAATAGATGGTGTCAAAGGTCTCTTTCCCAAACAGGAACGTACTGTTCACGACAAAGAGATCCCGGATCGATTTCTCATCACGGTACAGATCAAACCCGAGATTTATGCTCTCCCATGAAAGATCGAAACCGGTGATCTGCGCCCGGGGGAAACCATCGCGGAGGAGCTGCCGGATATTGTCACCGGTGCCGCAGCCATAATCGAGGAACGGGCCGGTGCGTCTGAGCATACGGGCATAGAAAAAATGACCCCTGATCCGCGGCTCACCAAGGATCGAGAGGATATGCGGGTACGGGACACCGTCCTTTTCGTACTTCGCGATGAGCTCGTCGCAGTAACCATCAGGATACGGGACGCCGAGTGCCCCGATCCGGTGCATCGCGGCAGAAAGTTCGCCTGCAAGCGTTTTTCCGTCACGGAACCTGCGGGAATGTGCGGCTGGCATGATTGATGAAGTGTTGGCTCCCGATAGACTTTGAAGATTGCGGGTGGCTGAGGGCCGGGAACACGGTGGAGCAGGACAATTCTTTTTTAGCGTTCTGTTACTCTTCCATGTCCGGCAGGTTCAGCCGGACATCCCTAGAATCGGTGTACTTTGTGAGCAGTTCGACAACAACCGGCAGCGGATCGCTGAAGATCCCGGTCAGATCCATCTCGCCCGGTTCTTTTGGGACAAACGCGAGATGTTCTTCTGGCGGTGCAAACTTCGCGTGCACGTCCGCCCGGTTCCCCCGTACATCTGCCCGGTACCAGCCGTACTCGTCAAGCCAGACCGCATTGAGGCCGTGCAGGTAGAAGGCCGGACCGGCATCGCCGTGGTTTTTAAGGCGCTGGTAGCAGAGCCCGGCCGGGATCCTGTTTGCCCGGAGCAGGGCAGCAAGCAGGTGGTTTTTCGCGAAACACCAGCCGGTTGTATGCTCCAGAACCGAAGAAGCCGAAAGGGTGACCGGGTTTGTATTATAGTCCCCGCTGTGCCGGATCTCATCGCGGACAAAGGTAAAGCAGGCTTTTGCGATCTCCGCATCGCCCGTGCAGCCTTTGGCAAGGGAGAGGGCCTTTTCCCGCACTGCCGGGTGGTCGCAGTCGATGACTGGGGTGGCGCGGAAGAAGTCTTCGTGACCGGTATGCTTCATGGTACGGGAGATTTGGATACGGGAAGGTAAAATAAACGCGGGTGCCGGGCTACCGGGAGTTAACAGAAATCCTCGGTGATATACACCTTATCGTCCGCTGCAATGGCGACCCCGATCCCCTCGCGGTCAAAGGTCGGGGTCAGGATATTTTTCTTATGCCCCTCGCTGTTCATCCAGCCGGTCACCGTGGACTGGGCGATCTCTTCAGGGGTGCTCCACGCATACGTATAGACGCCGTCCTCGTATGTCACCGACGTGTAAAGATTGTTCTGGAAGATGTTCTCCGCGATCCCGTAGGTGTAGTACGAACTGTAGTTCTTAATGCAGGTATACCCGCTGGCGTTTCCCCGGTCGGTCGGGTTCCCGCCGGCCAGGTCCGCGTGCGAGAAGTAATTGTTCTCTGCCATGTCAGTACTGTGCCCGAGAGCGATCGTGGCAAGCGCAGCATCCATGGAAAGCGGGGCAAGGCCGTACGCCGCCCGGTGAGTATTAATCAGTTCATGGATCCGGTCGGCGAGCGGTGTCGTTGAGATCGTGTACGGGTCGTCAGAGAGTTTTCCCGCCACGGGTGTGAATGCCGGAGAAGCGGTCGTCACCGTGGTGTCCTCAACGGCAGCCGGGGTGACCGGGGTTGTATCCGCAGATGTGCCTGCAATCAGAAGTGCCGGGGTAACCTCAGACCGATTAGAATCCGGTGTCAGGCCGGGGGTGGGCAGGGTTGCCGGGGATGCAGTCGTTATTGCAGGTGAGGCAACAGGAATACCGGGAGTTTGGATTCCTGTCGGGGTTTCCGTAGCCGTGCCCGCGTTAGCCGGAATGGTTCCTCCGGGCTGCACGCACCCGCCCATGAGAATAAACAGGATGACAATGATGAGGAGTACGATCGCCACGATGACGATTCTGAAGTACGGGTGCTTCCACACCGGTACCCGTACGGGTTTTTTGCCTTTCGGTGCCGCTGCATATCCGCCACCATAGGCACTGGTCCCGCCCGCACCGTACCGGATGCCAACGCCCGGCGCCGGGGTTTTTTTCCATTCTGCGAGGCCGGTGCATGTGTGGTTGGGCGGCAGCCGGTGATCGTCGCAGAAATTCCGGCCGCAGTACTGGCAGTGGAACGGGAGCGAGACATTTTTCCCACAGAAATCGCAGCGAGGCATGTCCTCATTTCACTCTCGCCCGGGATCAGATAAGGACTCCGGTGGAAGATGCAGAACGTTGAGGATTCGGGTGTGGCCCCCCTCACAAAGGGGTGTGGCCGGATCAATACTCTCCCGTGATCATTTCTTCGACGGAGAGTTTCCGGGCCGGATCCCTGCTCGGGAAGTTCCAGTGGAAATAGTGCCAATCCACTGCACGATTCTTTTTTAAAACCATTATTTTCTCAAACAGGCCGTTTTAATCAGAAAAAAAACGTGCAATTTAGCGACGTTCCTTGCATCGTGAAAATGGGAGAGATCAACTGGTTATGCAGGATTCACATAGGGACTGGAACGAATCTATGGCCGAAAAAGAATGGGGGTCCTGTACCTGGCAAAAATTGACCGTTTTTTTCCTGAAAATACCCGCGATCTGCCGCCATCGTGTTCCCACACAGACAATGTGACCATACAGATAGAGAGGTACCCTGTTTTTTAGATTGTCCACACCATACCGGTCAAATGTTCCCACATGGATGTGGCAGTGAAGGGGGGGAAGAGGATTTTATCATTGATCGGCCGCGGAGGCGTCCCTTCAGGGGCCGTTGCACTCATCGTATTGAGAGGGATGTCCCCCACGATTATCATGCGATTTGTAATTTGTAAAAGTCAGGTTTTTCCCCAAAATTAAAAAAAATAGAACCGGACAACCGGATCAGAACACAATCTCTTCCAGGGCAAACCGGATCTTCGGCCCCGGCTTGTCCGCCGCGTACCCGATCGGGCAGAGCATCACCGGTGTAAGATGTGCCGGGATTTTGAGGATCCGGGAATATTCCTTCGGGTCAAAACCGCCCATCGGGCAGGAATCAAAGCCAAGCGACTTTGCGCCGTTCAGGGCGTTCCCGAGCGCGAGATAGGTCTGTGCCTGCGACCACGCGGCCTGCTGCTCCTTGGACATGCCCGCGGCAAACAGTGCTGCCATGCCTGTCACCTTGTCGACCACATCTTTTGGGATGTGGCTTTTGGTCATCAGCGCCCCAAGTCTTTTGACGAGGCTGTCGTAATCAGAATCCGCGCAGAAGACGAGCAGGTGCGAACAGGTCGTGATCTGCTCCTGATTGTTTGACGCCGGCCGAAGCGTCTCTTTTGTCTTTTTGTCAGTTACGACCTTGATCTTCCAGGGCTGGACGTTTAAGGCCGAAGGGGCATACCGCACCAGCTCCAGCAGCTCGTTTACCTTCGCTTCGGGAATTGTTCTTCCGTCAAACTTCTTTGTCGCATACCGCTGCATCACGCATTCTGCAAACTGCATTCTGTCACCACCGTGATATGATCCGATCATCCACCGCCCGGACGTAAAGGGTTTCTCATGGCCGTGTGGCACGTCATCGAATCCCCATACCCCAGTGCGTTGTGCGGGTCGGCATGAAAGCCGGAAAAAATCGATCAATTGCCTTATGCTTCCCGGTGCCGAAATATCCGGGATATGGGACGTTTTGTGCGGGGCGACGTGATCCTTGCCCCGGTTCCTTTTGAAGAGCGGCACGGTGCGAAGACCCGGCCTGCCGTGGTCGTTGCCGCACGGGAGAACGGGGACGTCTGCGTCTGCCCGGTCAGCAGCAGGCCACCGACCGACGCACAGTGCATCCCCATCGGGCTTGACGATTTTACAGAAGGCGGCCTCGATCTTTTCAGCGAAAGTTTTGTTCTCACCTCAAAGGTCACCGTACTCAGGGCCGGGGACGTGATCGGGAAAAAGGGCCGGCTCGCGGCCGATGCCATCGACGCGATCAGCGGACAGGTGCCGCACCCGCTCACACCCCCGCAGGACAGGAAGGGTGTCCGTCGGTCGTCCCGTAAATAATAACGCTGTTTTTACCATGATGGCTCCTCCGGATCAACAACCTTAATATTTCCGGCATGGAGGTTGTGTGGATGGATATCGCACACCGTCTCAAAGAGATCGAGGAGCATGTGGGCAGGCTCTCTCCCGTGCAGAAAATTCTCCTAGGTACCGACGGATCGGTCACGCAGCTGCTGGAGTCGGTCACCGGCCACCCGGTATCGGTCCGGACCCGGGAACAGGAAGTCGTGAAAGCCGATACCTTTGCCGCAGAACGCCTCAATATCGCGCCCGGCGATGCCGTGAACCACCGGATCGTGGAACTCTTGGACGCAGCAACCGGGGAAGTGCTAATCTACGCAAAATCCCAGACACCGGTTGCCCGGCTTGCACCGGAGTTCCGGGACGACCTCATGAAGGCCGACATCCCGATTGGCAGAATTATCGAACGCCACCATATCGAGGCCCGAAGGGAGATCCTCACCGCCCGGGTAACTCCTGCAAAAGATGACGTGAGCGGGATCTTTTCGCTCTGTAAAAACGAACCGCTGCTGATGCGCCAGTACCAGATTATCCACGGCGGAAAACCACTTATTTTTATTGAAGAGCAGTTTCCGTATAACAAATTCCTTGACGAGCGTCGGGTGATCGTCAGGACGCCGTCGCGCATCCATGTTACGCTGCTCGATATGAACGGCAGCCTAGGAAGAGTCGACGGCGGGATCGGGATCGCCCTTGACGACCCCGCAATCCTTATCGAGGTGCAGGCAGCCCCATCCCTTGAAATCCACGGATGCGACTCCCTGACGGCACAACGGATCCGGGACTGTGCAGAGAGCGTGCTCGCGAAAATCCATGCAGGAAGCAGCGTGTCGATCACGGTGCGGGAACACTTCCCGGCCCATACCGGCCTCGGGGGAGGTTCCCAGCTGGCGCTTGCCACGGTCCGGGCCTGCTGCGAACTGTACGGGAAGACCATGACCACAGGAGAACTCGCCCGGATGGTCGGGCGCGGCGGAACATCCGGGATTGGCACAGCCGCGTTCGAGCACGGCGGGTTTATCGTTGACGGCGGGCACCGGTTCGGGCCGGGCGGTGAAAAGACCGGCTTTGCACCCTCCTCCGCGTCAAAAGGAGTACAGCCGCCGCCGGTGCTCGTGCATCACGATTTCCCCGGAGACTGGCGGATCCTGCTTGCGACACCGGCGCTCCCGGACGGGGCGAGCGGAATGAAGGAAGCCGAGATCTTCCGGAACTGCTGCCCAGTCCCGCTTGACGAGGTCAGGATGCTTTGCCACGAAGTCCTGATGCGGATGCTGCCCGGGATTATGGAACAGGACCTCGATCAATTCGGCACATCGGTCAATACTATACAGCAGCTCGGTTTCAAGAAAATCGAACTCTCATTCCAGCCCCGGGAGGTGCCCGATCTCCTCGACACGATGCGTGCGGCCGGGGCGGCCGGGGTCGGTATGAGTTCTTTTGGCCCGACCCTGTACGCCATCAGTGATACGGGGATACAGGATATCGAACGGGCAGCTCAGTCGTACATGCAGGAGATCGGAGGCGGATCCACGCTTGTCACCTCTGCACGCAACAGCGGCGCAGCGGTTCGGATAGTGTAACGTTTTCCGGGCGCGACGTTTCAGAGCGCAACGGCGGGCCCGGTACTGGCGAACCAGCGGGAAACGAAAAAACGTCGCAGGTTTACTGCGTCCGGAGCCGGAACATGGCCGGCGGGATCAGGATCTCGAACCGGGCACCTTTCCCGGGCATGCCGGTCTCCCGGATCTCAAGGCCGGTCAGCGAGAGGATCTCCTGCGACAGGTAGAGCCCGAGACCGGTCCGGGTTCCGACCCCTTTTAAAAAGATCCTCGTTTTGTCGGCATCCTGAACACCCACACCGTTGTCTTCTATCGTGAGGATCCCCGGCCCTTCCCCGCAGGAGAAACCAACCCGGATCGCGGTCACGTGCATCCCGTGGAATTTCGCATTTTCGAAAAGGTTGTAGATCACCTTCTCCAGCATCGGGTCAGCATACACCTCGAGCGCCGGCAGCTGGTCTTCAAGCCTCACGCTGCCGGCAAACACGTCCAGCACGGAATGCTCCACGATTGCCCGCACGTCACACCATTTCGGCGCGGATATTCCCAGCTGCTCGTAATCCCGCGTAATCTCCAGCAGATGGGTGATCACCGCCATCTGATGGGAGATCTTATGCACGTACTGGCTCTGCTCTGACCCGGGGGCAAGGGAATTATCCAGCAGGCAGAGGTAACCGCTGATTGCCGTCACCTGGTTGAGGATATCGTGCCGGGTGATGCTGGAGAGCAGATTCAGTTTCGTATTCGCCGCGTGAAGCGCTTCCTGTGCCTTTTTCCTCTTCTCGATCTCAAGGTTCGCAAGCTGTCGTGTTGCACGGTACAGCCGTACCTGGCTTGTCAGATCGTTGGTATCCTCGATCACGATCATACCCAGTCGCTCACCGTTGCCATCGAACGGGATGACCGAGGCATGCTCTGCCATCAGTTCGCCATTCTGGAGCGGCGCCGGGATGAAATAGGGATGGAACTGGGATGAGAAAACTGCCGCAGGCCCGCCATCGAAGACCTGATCGATCCGTGAAGTGTAGACCGGACGTGCAAGATGCGTGAAACGCGTGCGGAGATCGTGTCCTGTTATTTCATCCCGGGGGATGCCGGTCCACCGGGCGATGCACTGGTTCCAGAACAGGACCGTATAGTTCCGGTTGATAATGACAATCCCAACCGGCAGGGGATCGAACATCTCCCAGTTCCGGTCCTCCTCCCCCCGGTCCGGCCCGTGCACCAGTTTTGCACCGACCGTCACGGTGTCATCTCCCGGATGGCGTCAAGCAGGGCTTCAAGCGATCCCACTTCGAGGATCAACAGGATGCTGCCTTCGATCTCCCGGTCCTCAATGGTGAAACGCGTGTCGGCAAGGATCACGCGATCCTCCGGGCACCGGGGATTGGCTGTGCGGGCGAGCGTGAGAACACTGAGGTCCAGGTACCGTGGCAGGGAATAGGAGAGGTGATGTTCGAGGATGTTTGCAATCGATCCCATGACGCTGTTGATGACGATATTGCCGACCTCTTTTAACGTCTCGATACGGAGGGCGTCAAGCTCCGGGCTCTCCGCGGGTTCACCGGAGAGCAGCATGACGAGCGCCGCTGCACTCTCTGGGGGAAACGCGAGCGCGGACAGGCCGCAGAGAGGGCCCTCGAACGTGAGGGCCACCGTAGCAAGGGTACCGGTGGCCCGAATCTCGTCTGCTCCTTCAAGTTCATCGATCGTGACGACCCGTATAGTCGGGACGCGGAGCCGGATCGTGCAGCCGGTCATCTCGTTGAGCATACCGGCAGCACGGCCCACACCGATATTGATCAGTTCCCGGATGGCATCGAGCGCCTCCTCCTCGATCTCCATTACTCCTTCCCCGTGCAGAGTACCTGCTGTACCATCTCGGAAAGGCTCTCCTTTTTTACCGGCTTGTTCATGACGCCGGCTGCACCAAGGGCAAGGCACTTGTTTTTTGTGGCGGTCTGGATATCCGAGGTCAGGATAAGGACGGGGATGGTGACACCTGCCGTTTTTGCCTCACGGAGAAATGCAAAACCGTCGAGGTCGGGCATGAGCAGGTCGGTAATAATCAGGTCGGGTTTCTGCCGGACTGCGGTGTACAGGCCCTCGCGACCGTTCACGGCTGAAAGGATCGTATGACCCGAGCCTTCGAGAAGGGAGGAGAGGATCCTGCGCTGGAATGAAGAATCATCAATGATGAGGACGCGTGCCATGCCATCTTCCTGACCGTTGCCGAAAAAATCACGGCACCGGTTCTTTTGTGCCTGTATGTTTCGGAAAATGACATCATAAGGGTTGTGATTTAAATCGGGCCGACGCTCTGGGGCGCGCCCCTATTTCCCGATCGCAACAAGCATCTCTTCTAATGAGGGATACTGGGACTCAATACGCTCCACCCGGCCGCCCGCTTCTGTTATGGCGGCAGAGCACGCGTTAAGGCCGGCCATATCCCCGGTATCGCAGGCAAGGTACCCGTCCTCCTCCCGGTACGGTACCTCGCGTCGGTCGATACGGGCCGGGTCAGCGGCGGAAAACCAGATCGTGTACGTAATCGAGCCGAACTGCTCGCGGAGTTCTTTCATGGTGCCGGATGCGACCACCCGCCCACGCCTGAGGATCATCACCCGGTCGCAGATGGCCTCGACTTGGAACAGGTTATGGGCCGAGAGCACGATAGTCCGGCCCTCATTTTTGAGTTTTTTTAAGTATTCGGCAATGAACCGGGATGTCATCGGGTCAAGGCCGCTTGTCGCTTCGTCATAGACAAGGAATTTCGGATCATGGATGAGCGACCGGGCAATTGCGGTCTTGCGCTTCATGCCCTTACTAAACTCGCCGAGTTTCTTGCCGTCCGGCTCAAGTGACAGGGCGGCAAAGAGCCGGCGGGTCCGTACGATGATCTCCTCCTTTGGGATCCCATAGATCTCGCCGAAGAATGCGATATAGTCTTCCGCGGTCATCGTCTCGTAGAGCCGGGACTCCTCAGGAAGGTACCCCAGCGTTGCCTTAAGCGCCACGGGATCCCGGACAACGTCGATCCCATTTACCACGAGTTCACCGGACGAGGGAACGATAAGTCCTGCGATGCACTTTAAAAGCGTGGTCTTGCCGGCCCCGTTGTGCCCGATGATCCCGAAGATCCCTGCGTCAGGAAACGAGAAACTCACATCGTCAAGGGCGGTAAAGCCGTCATAGCATTTGGTCAGGCTGCGGGCAATGATCACGGCTGGCTCTCCGGAATGCACCGGGTTTCCGGGCTTTTTTGGTAGTTTAGACTTGTGGGGAGGGGGACATATAGGTTGGGATGGGGACAGCCCGCACATACCGGATACGAAATTCCCCGGGGTCTCCCTTGTCAGTACCGATCAGTATTTTACCCCGGTGCCCACACTACTGGTTATCACAGGTTTTTCCCGTTAAAAAAGGATCCGGGCTGATAATCCATGAGTGCAGGCAGGGACATCGCGACCATCGCACGCTGGGAGGGGAAAAAATCCTTCTCAATGCTTTCACGCGACGTCCTGCCGATTGCGGTCATCCTTTTCGTGCTCCTGATCATTGTGACCGGTTTTGCCGCGCAGAGCGGCCTGCATATCCAGGACGGGATGTACCGGATCGGGGTCGATAACCCGCAGGTCGCTGCTCTTTTTGCCTCCGATGCACGTTTCACGGTGTACGAGTCCGACGCCGCTTCACTTACCGCAAACCGCGGGGCGTACGATCTCATTATCGTGAACGGGCAGGCATACGCGAGCCCGACCGACAAGGGGAAATCGGCGCTCAATACGCTCGAACGGGACTACACGAAGTATGTCAACGGAGTCTACACCGGTGAGAACGATCTCTTTGCCGCGTACCCGCTCTGGATCGATGCGCAGACCGTAAAAAGTGAGCTCAATTTCACCGCCCCCGGGAACGGCCAGTTCGTGCCGGCACCATCCGTACGGGGTCCGCCGGTCCCACAGGGCCCCGTTGAGAATGTTCCCACGCCTTCGCCCACGCTTGGGGTAACAAAGGATGAACTCAGGCAGGAACTGGTCACGTTATCCTCACAAAATACGCAGGTCTCACGGTATACGGACGTCCTCTCCCCGCAGCAATCCGCGATGGGCACCTTTGTGACCCCGGACCAGCTCTCGCCCCCGCTCCCGTTTGACTCGATCATTCTTGTGTTTGTCTTCATCTTTCCGCTGTATTTCACCTCGCAGTTTTTTATGATGAGCATCATGAACGAGCGGATCGAACGAAAGGGCGAGGTGCTGCTTTCCCTGCCGGTAAAAACCTCGTCCATCATCATCGGGAAAATGCTCCCGTACTTCCTTTCGATGCTTGCGATCTGCGCTGCGATCACGATTTATATCAGGGCATCGCCGCTCATTCTCCTCCCTCTTATCCCGATCATCTTCTTCTTTCTCGCTAACGCGCTTATCATCGGGATGCTCGCCCGGAGCTTCAAGGAACTCTCGTTTATCTCCATTTTCTTTTCGACCGTCGCCACCTCGTACCTCTTTTTTCCGAGCATCTTTGCAAACGTGCACGTGATCAGCCTGATCTCCCCGCTTACGCTGATAGTGCTCACCCTGCAGGGAACCGCGTGGACGGCCGCCGATTTTGTCTATTCCACCGCGCTTTTCTGGCTGACCGGCGCCGTTCTCTTTTACATCGCGGCACGAAATTTCAACGAGGAACGCCTCTTCTCGGAAAAGAAGTTCCTGCCCCGGATGCGTGAGTTCCTCGCTGGGATCATCCAGTACCGGCACCCATATGCATCGCTCTTCCTGCTTGCCGCATTCTCGATCCCGTTTGTCTTCATGGCGCAGATGATGGGGCTTGTCCTCTTCTTCAACCTGCCCATGCCGCTCTCGCTCGTGCTCCTCCTCATCCTTGCAGCATTCATCGAAGAGGCAGCAAAAGCGGCCGGCATCTACACGCTCTTTATGCAGCACCCTGAATTCTTTTCGTGGAAGCACCTAGCCGGTGCCTGCGCGGCAACCGCGATAGGATTTCTTGTCGGGGAAAAATTCCTGCTCTTTGCCACGCTTGCCGAGATCACCGAGTCCGTCTTCGGAAGCGTCCTCTTTTCCTCTCTTGGCGTACTCTGGATGCCGCTCCTGCTCCACTTTGCCTGCATCCTTATGGTCGCCAGTTCTCTCAAAGTCTGGGGCAGGAAGGCGCTCGTACCCGGGCTGCTTGCCGCAACAGCGCTTCACTGCTGTTATAACCTGTACCTGATTCTGGGGTGGCTTCGGTGAAGGCACGGCACATTACCATCATTGCAAAAAAAGAGTTCCGGGGACTCTATTCAGAAAAGACAATCCTCCTCGCCGTCCTGCTCCAGCTCTTCATCGCGCTCTTCTCATCGTTTCTGATGGTCGGGCTCACATCGATGTACGACCCCACGTCGCTCTCGAAATATTCGCACTTCCGCTACGATATCGCGTACGCGGGAAATGAATCCCCGCTGCTCGGAGATCTGGAGAACAGCCAGGACTTCCGGGTGCACCGGATGGATCTCTCGACAGCGGTTGAACTGCTCAAAGAGCGGAGACTCGCTGCCGTGGTGTATGCCCCCGGCACCCTTCCTGACGCGGACGAGCCGGTGAAACTCACGCTGTATACTCTCGCAGACGATCTCCAGGGTGCGGTTGTGGATGTGAAGCTGAAAGATGTCTTCCTCAAATACGAGGAAGACTTACGGGAGAGCCGGGCCGGCCGTCTCGATATAACTCCCCTATCCGTCCTGATCCCAACCTCATCCGGCAGTACGAGTTTCTTTGAGTTTGTGTACGGGCTCCTTATCCCGCTCCTTGTCTTCATGCCGGGGATCATATCTGCCGCGCTCATCATCGATCTCA
The DNA here is from genome assembly GCA_964454995.1 of uncultured Methanoregula sp. GTDB lineage: Archaea > Halobacteriota > Methanomicrobia > Methanomicrobiales > Methanospirillaceae > Methanoregula. The sequence goes on along the minus strand of CAYVTY010000022.1, from coordinate 18,120 downwards.
TCACCGAGGAGTACCAGCATGAGACCCTGGAGACGCTCGTTTCCACCCCGGTGACCTTTGCCGAGATGGTATGGGGCAAGGTGCTCGCCTGCGTGCTGCTTGTCCCGCTCCAGGCAGGGGCATGGATTATCCTGCTTGCAGCAAACGGGATTGCCATTGAAAATCCCGTACTCATCGTGCTCCATGTCACCCTCGCATCGTTCCTGTTGATACTGATTGGGGCGATGGTAGCCCTGCACTACCGGGAGCGGACGGCAGCGCAGTTTGTCTTTTCGACCGCTCTTGTCGTCATCCTCCTTTTAGTGCTCGCCCTACCCGACAACCCGCTCAATCTCATCGCCCGGCTCTCCGTAGGAACAGCGGGCGTGGAGCAGTGGATCGTCCTTGGTGCGGTGATGCTTGCCGTGTCCGCACTCGGGTATGTGATGCAGAAATATGCCGGAAGGGCCGGGCGCGACCTCCACGCCGGGTAAGAAATAAAAAAATGGGTAAACCCATCACTGCATCGAGTAGAGATCCTGATCGATGACCTTGTAGATTTTCCCGGCGGTCGTGACCCAGACCTCACAGTGGTCGCCGGTCTTTGTCCCCTGAACAATCAGCTCGTCGCCACGCTTGGGCTGGTTACCGCCATCCATGAGTTCATCGGTGACGGTGCCATCAGAGCGGGTGACTTTCATCCTGACATTCTGGACAAAGATTTCACCGGTGCCGCCATTATACAACAGGTGGATCTGGCTCGTTGGCCGGTCTTTGGACAGTACAAGATTCACCATCATGTTAGGGGGGAGCGAGACGACGGATTCGAATGTGGTGGTGACCTCTGCCACCGTAGTGATGGGTGCAGGGACCGTTGTTGCGACCGTTGTCGCGACAGGTTTAATCTCTGCCTGGGTCGGGCTCGTGCACCCGGCAAAAAGCGCACAGAAAAGAAGCGCGATACACGTGGCAGCGATTGTTGTGTATCTCATGAATAACCTTTCATTTTTTGATATTTCTGATTTGCGTATAGAATTGAAGCGCTGATAACACGCACATCCTTAAAAAAACCCGGCCTTTTTGTTCAGGGGGCAGGGAAAATCCCTTAACATCCCCGAAAAGAACAGTTAAATTAAAAAGGACACCCGGATTAAGTTAACGTATCAGGAGTATGAGGAATGTTCTGTCCAAAATGTGGAAAAGAGACTGATGCGTCCGGACAATTCTGCCAGTGGTGCGGGGCACCGATCGAAGCTGCACCCCTTGGGCCGGCAGCGGTCGCTTCTCCCGAGGTTGACGAAGCTCCCGATGTCGGCATCTATGCCGGCCTTGGACGGCGGTTCGTTGCGTTTATCATAGACTTTATTCTTATTGCTCTGTTCGGGATCATTGCAGTTGCATTTTTCAACCAGGCAAATGGGATCATGTACCTGTATTATCTCGTGGTCTCTCATGCGCCGATCACCTCGCTGACCGAAGCGGGAACGCCGATCGCAGCTCTCGGGCCTATCGTTGCTGCCGTTGGTATCCTGATCATCATTGTTCCCTGGCTCTACTACGCAGGCTTTGAATCCTCGCGGGGACAGGCTACCCCCGGGAAAGTCCTGATGCGCCTTGAGGTGACCGACCTTGAAGGTAACCGGATCTCCTTTGCCAAGGCAACGCTGCGGTTCTTCGGGAAGTTTATCTCGACGCTGATTATCTTCATCGGATTTTTGATGATCGGCCTCACCAAAAAGCGGCAGGGTCTTCATGACAAGATCGCCGGCTGCCTCGTACTCCTTCAGGATTAACACTTTTTTTGGCGTTTAAGCGCCCCTGATTCATGTGGGTGACCGGTTTTGTACCGGTGTGCAACCTCTGTTTTGCAGCATGTCCCACGGCAGGGTGAGATCTGATAAAAAAGAGCGATCACCGGTACCGCAGTTTGATGCCGAGCAGGACGAGGATCAATACAAGCGAAATTCCGTTTGCCGCGATGATGGGGAGGGCGCTTGTCCAGACCCCGTACACGAACCAGAGGAAAACGCCAACGGCATAGAGCACGAGCATGGAAAGGGAGATGTCTTTTGTCTCTTTAAGCCTCCAACTCCGTATGACCTGCGGGACATATGCGACAGTCGTGAGGGTCCCGGCAATAAAACCAACGAGCGTGATGGAATCCATCATGTTTTCCTTACACTAATGGGGTATCTGCTCTTTTATACCGGTGGGCATGCAGGTGGTGAAAGCCGCAACGAATACGTCACTCAGCGCGCCCCACGCAATTCCTCCGGCATCACGCCAAGGCCGGGTTCCGGTGAGAACTGATCGGAGACCACCAGCCAGCGGCCACCCTGCCTTATCAGCGTGAACATGTCCCGGCCCTGCATGACAAACTCCTGTCCTCTTATCGTAAACCGGATGGTAAAAAAGTACGTAACTACGGTGCAGGTGCCCCGGCAGAAGAAACTGACCCGGTGACCGTTTTCTTTCCACGCGTGAATTTTTGCCGTCTCCACAAATCCCCGCCACCCGGCCACATAGGCTTCCTTACCTTCAAGCCTGCCCGGGGTTGTTGGGGCGACTGCCACTGCATCCGGGTGGATGTATCGGCCAAACGCTGTTTCGTCCCATGTTTCCGTCCAGTGCCGGTTCATTTCCCTGACGGTCGCGATCACTTCGTTTGCGCGTTCTGATTCATCCATGATACTCCTCACTTCCTTCTTTTGTATGTTTCAGGTTATAACCCACAAGGATTGCGCTCCGTGAAAGTGTCCGGTGATGAGGATCCACTATGCGGGGACCAAAAAGAGGAGGTTGCCATTTCAGCAGGTTACTCTTGAGAGACTACCGGGTTTGATCTGTTTTGTGTTATACGATCCCGGTAGCCTTAAAAAACGTGTAACAGAAGACTCCGTCCGGTTCGCAGGTACGGTACAGGTCTGAGATGCCCTGCTCCCATTCAGCTGGTGTCATCAGCTCTCTGGTGAGCACAGTGTCCCGGACTCCTTCAACCATTGCAGTGAACGTCTGCCGGGTGAACCCCTCGACAAGCGCCGGCCGCGAGGCATCGACATACACCATCTTCGGCAATACGTGCACATCCGCATACCCGGCCTGCACAAGAAGCGGGTAGAGTTCCCGGCCGATAAGGGCGTTTCCCCCGGCCTCCCGCTGGAGACGAACAAGGCACCGGATTGCTTTGTTTGCCTCGGCACTGTCAGGATGAAAATACGCTGAGCCATGATCGCCTTCGATGACAGTGATCGTCCCACCCGGCCTGATAAGGGAACGGAGTACGTGGAGCACCTGTCCCGGATCGGCGAGGTGTTCCAGTACGAAACAGACAAAGATGTGATCGAAACTTTCCGGCACGAACGGGAGGCTGAAGAGATCACCGGTCTGGAAGGTCACATTGGTGATCCCTTCGGCGCGCACCCGTGCCTCCGCACGCCGAATTGAGTCCGGGGAGATGTCGACAGACGTTATCTCTGCATCGGGGCTGTTCTTTGCAAGGATTACCGTCTGGGCGCCGGTCCCACAGCCGGCTTCGAGCACCCGGCTCCCGGCCGGGTACCGGGTATCGCTATGGAGAAGGGAGGTCAGGGTCCGGGCCTGGTCGCCCAGCCGTTCCGCTTCCCTTTCCGAATATCCGTGGACATAGTCTCCCCCGTTCATATGCACCTACCCGGGTACCTGTGCAGTTTCCACTCTATAAAAGTGCGGCGCTTCCCAAGAGAAAAACTTAAACCTGACCGTGTACCCTCCCCATTCCGCAGATCACGCCGTGTCCAGTTCTCCCGTAGCAATTCTGACCTGATTGTAGTGCGGCGGGTAAAAGATCCTTCCTGAAACCCGCAGCGGATCAGAAAAGATGATTGAACCCTCCTCTTTTTCCGCGGTTACGATGTACGAATGGTACCGCAGCCTCTGCACTTCCGGGAGCGCAGAACAGGAGGCGACCTCTTTTTGGCTCGTATTTCTGAATTTTTGGTAACTCACCGGGTCGGTCATCCCAAGGCCGATCCGGTAGTCCCGTGCCGTCCAGGCATCCCCACTCTCGTAAATTGCAAGCCACCGCAGCGGGTTCACCTGCGGGATCGCCCACATAGTGCCAAGAAGCGCCGGCCGGGATACAATGAACGCGGCGAACCGGACGAGGAGGAACACAACAATGATCGCCCCGTAAGCGACCATCCCTTCCGCGAGAGTGACGACCCCCAGTGCTATCCAGATCAGGAAAAAGAGACTGACCGCCATTAAAAATATGCTCGGGCCCGGGAGGAGGAAAAGGGCATATTTCTTATCGGAGGCCGGGGCGAGGAGCGGGAGACCGGGCGTTGCCGGGAGATCCATGGCAACGTGCAGGAACGCGCCCGCGAGTACCACAACAAACCCGGCAGGGCCGGCGCGGACGAGGAGTGCCGGAGCGACGAGCCCTGCAAGGGCCGCAAGGGTGATGCCGGCATATGCGAGGACTGACATCACGACCGCGCCCGCGACGCTGTGGGCGATCCCGCCGTGGATAAAGAGGTAGAGCGACGGGTGCCTGTCGGAGATGAGGGAAAAGAGCACGTCCGTATCGATGATCACGGCACCGATGACTGCAAACGGAATGAACTGCGGGAACCCGAGAGCGTAAGCGAAGATGGCCGCGACAAGCGCGTGAGTAAGTGAATCCACACGATCCGTTTGCCGGCGGATCTACAAAAGGTTGCCCGTCTAAAAAAAAGCGCCAAGGGATCCCATCATAACGGGGGACCCGCACCGGCAGCTCCACTCCTGCCGTCGAAGGCCAAACTGGGGGGAATGATAGATATAACCCGGAGGTTACATCACCGGAAAGTACTCAAAACCCGGGCGATAAAATATAGCATTATCAGGGAGTGTTGAACCGGGTATGAAACTGACATCAGTCTGCCATCACAATAACCTAGAGGGAACTAGGGCTCTTGTCCTGATCGTTCTCTGTATCGCCCTGGTTCTTGCGGCCGGGTGCATGGGTGCCGGCACGACTCCCCCCTCGCCGGCGGCCGCGAATGCCCTTTCGCCATTTGTCACGCAATCAGGATCCTCGGGCACGAAATTATCCTTTGACCCCATTGTCGGCATCTGGAAGAGCACAGGCTCCACGAACCAGTTCCAGATTGTTTTCGATGTAAATGGCAAAACACAGGAGACCGATTCGAGCATCCCCAATGTGTGCTACAACGGGACGTGGATTCCTGCAGGAGACAACACGTACCTGGTAACCCGCGATACCGGGAAAAACACTCTCTGGATTCACGACGTGTCTGCCAATACTATCTACAAACAGGAGGCTCCCAGTATCGTATATTCCCTTTACCAGGGGACCGGCATGTCAGCGGGAAGCCCGACCGCAACCGCAGGATCTTCTGCTGTTCTTTCCGGGACCGGCAATATGATTGTACCTTTCACCGCGACCGAATCCGGGTTATGGGTATTTACCCTGACCTATTCGGGCCCGAGTAATTTTATTGTCTGGCTCAAAGATGACCGGGGCAATCAGCTGACTCCTCTCGCAAACGAAATCGGAGTGTATTCCGGGACAAAAATCCAGAGTCTGAACACAGGAAAATATTACCTGAACGTTACGGCAAGCGGTCCGTGGATCATCCAGGCCTCGGTATCGTAACACCGTTCCTCTTTTTTATTCCGAAGATTCGGAACCATTCACGCACAAAAATAGCCTCCAATGTGAGCATGCAATGCTATCGGATTCTATTATTTTTCGATACCTGATTATTAGGAAATAAGCGTAAACAGGGCTCAAATTCAGGAATAGATTTTAACGAAAAGTAACAAGGCCAGGGCCGAGATTTGAACCCGGGTCGAGGGATCCACAGCCCCTTAGGATAACCAGACTACCCTACCCTGGCAGATGTTCCTGTTAATTTGGTCGTGGACTCTGATTAATTTAACTCCCTGCTCCACCATGCGCCCCCGCAACGGATGACCGGTCGGGCCATGGCAGCGGTCCGGGAGCGATTATTAATAGGGTGGGGCGTCCATTAAGTTATCAGGTGGCCTTGACAGGATATTCTTAATGTGGGCATGCGGCGTCGGAGGATGCCGCGCCACGGATGATTTTTAATCCACTGTTTTCAGGGCACATGCGAACGGAAGGGTGGGGATATGGCGGCAGACCCGAAGATAAGGACGCCGATTGTGTGCGTTATGGGGCATGTGGATCATGGCAAGACCTCGCTTCTTGACCGGATACGTGGCTCATCGGTTGTCGCATCGGAGGCAGGAGCGATCACCCAGCATATCGGGGCGACAATCGTCCCCATAGAGGCAATCCGCATGATGAGCGGGTCGATGGAGAAGATCCCCATCAACATCCCCGGCCTTCTCTTCATAGATACGCCGGGGCACCATGCGTTTACGACGCTCAGGGCCCGGGGTGGTGCACTCGCTGATATGGCGATCCTCGTCGTCGATATCAACCAGGGGTTCCAGCCCCAGACAATCGAGGCTTTGCAGATCCTGCGGAACTGCAAGACGCCGTTTGTGATCGCGGCAACAAAAGTCGACCGGCTTCACGGCTGGCGGATCAACAAGAACGAGTCATTCCTTTCGACATTTGCAAAACAGAACGAGCGAGTAAAGACCGATGTCGAGACGAAAACCTATGAGATCGTAGGTAACCTCTCGGATCTCGGGTTCTCAGCGGACCGGTTCGACCGGGTTTCGGATTTCCGGCGCAACCTTGCGATCGTGCCAGTGAGCGCCCACACAGGCGAAGGGATCGCCGACCTTTTGATGGTCATGATCGGGCTTGCCCAACGCTACCTTGGTGAGGAACTCAAACTTGCGGTCGAGGGGCCGGGTTCCGGTACGGTCCTTGAAGTAAAAGAGGAGAGGGGACTAGGGGCGACACTTGATGTTATCCTGTACGATGGCACGCTCTCGGTAGGCGATGAGATCGCGATGGCCTCGCAGGACGACATTGTGGTGACCAAGGTCCGCTCGCTCTTAAAGCCTCACCCGTTAAAGGAGATCCTTGTAGAGGACCGGTTCGAGCATGTCAAATCCGTGGCAGCGGCGGCTGGAATCAAGGTCTCTGCCCCGGGCCTCGAAAAGGTGATCGCGGGTTCGCCGCTCTTTGTCGTCCGGGACAACCTGGACGAGCTCGCGATCCGGATCAGGAAGGAGATGGAAGAGATCCACGTCAACCTTGCCGAAGAGGGCATCGTGATCAAGGCGGACACAATCGGCGCCCTGGAGGCGCTCTGCAAGGAACTGGAAGCAAAAAATATCAAAGTGATGCGGGCGCAGGTCGGTCCGGTAAGCCGGCACGACCTGATCGACACCGAAACAATCAAGAACCCGACGTTCCGCGTGCTCCTGTCATTCAACACCCCGATCCTCCCCGACGCGGCGGAGATCATCAAGGACCCGCTCTATACGCAGGTAAAAGTCTTCTCTGCACAGGTGATCTACCAGCTCATCGACCAGTACGTCGCGTGGCGGGACGAGCAGAAGCGGATCGCGGAGAAAGCGCAGTTCGAGCACGTGATGATGCCGGCGAAGATCCGACTGCTGCCGGACTGCGTGTTCCGGCAGAGCAACCCGGCGGTGGTCGGGGTGCGGGTGCTGGGCGGGAAACTCCGGGGCGATGTCGACCTTGTCAAGTTGGACGGAAAGAAAATCGGGCACCTGAAATCCATGCAGCTCCGGCAGGAAAATATCCGCGAGGCGGACGCCGGCCTCGAAGTGGCGATCTCGATTGAGGGCGCAACGATCGGTCGGCAGCTGAACGTGGGCGACGACCTTCTGGTGGATCTTCCCGAGAGGCATGTGAAAGTGCTCGAACGCGAGATGCTCAAGAACCTGAATATCAGCACGCAGGAAGTGCTCGCGGAGTTCGTGGCGATCCGACGCAAGTCAGAGCCGTTCTGGGGGAAGTGAGGGGGCCCGCGAACCGGCATGTGTGGCTGCACCTTTGAGTGACGCGAGGATTTAATAGCGTAACGGTAGAATAACATAGGTACTTCACGTGCACAGGCGTTCTTGCGCCGGATAGCCGGAGAGTGAACGGGTCGCCCGTCAACGGGGGCGGCCCGGGATAAGTCAATAAGGAGAATCAAGCATGGTTGAGTTAAAGGTAGTTGTTTCAGACCCCAAGACCGGTCGCGCCTACAATGTTGATGCCAGCACCGGCGCAGCAGGATCGATCGTAGGGAAGAAAATCGGGGACGAACTTGACGCGGGCCCGCTCGGGCTTGCAGGCTATAAAATCCTGATCACCGGGGGCACGGACCAGACCGGGATTCCCGCGAGAAAGAGCCTGCCCGGCGCAGGAAGAAGGAGACTCCTGCTCGCGGAAGGCGTCGGGTTCCACCCGGTAATGGAGGGGGAGCGCAAGAGAAAGATGATCCGCGCCAACGAGATCACCCTCGAGTTCGTGCAGGTCAACGCACGCGTGACTGCGTACGGCGAGAAGACCCTTGATGAAATCTTCCCCAAGGTCGAGAAGGCCGAGGGCGAAGAGAAGAAGACAAAAGAGAGAAAAGTCCGGAAGTAATTCCGCGGCTCTGATACTTTTTTCACGTTGTTGTTTTTGGTGCATTGGCGGTACGCCTGCGTGTAAGCCGGTGATTGCTCCCGGGTTCTGAACGGAGATTTTAAAATGCGATCCCGGGGATTTTGCCCGGCCGTGGATATCCCCGCATTGCAATAGTAATTTCAGAGATTTTTCCGGCAGGTAAGTGCAAAACAAATTTCACTCAACGCCAGATATATGCCCTCCTGAAATAACCAGATTGTATGCAAACCAGGATCAAGTGTCCCAAAGGACTCAGGTACTCCTGCTGCAACTGCTGGTTCAGGGGCTTTTGCCCGTATTCCAACTGCAGCTAAACACATGAACACGGCCGGGGGACCGGTTCGGCCGGAAAAATCCCTTGTCATGGGAAACCGGGTCGCAGTTATCCTCTCGCGGGAAGAGACGGAGATTATGCTTTTTTGTTGTGAGCACGTGATCACTCCGAAGATTGACGTTTCATTCCGGTCGAGAGATCTCAAAGGGCGGCCTGCCTCATGATGGGACGCTCACGCCATCAAAAATATGCTTTTTATGTACATACCAGATCATGGCTCCGATCCGTCCGGTTGAACAGATCAGTCGTTAAACTTCTGTCATGTAAATTCTGAAAAAGTCTCTTTTCCCGGTCTCTTTTTTTCTACAAATCCATTCTTTTTTAAGGCCTTCTCAATGGACCACCGGCCACGGCCAAACATCTCACCAAGCTGCGCAATCAGCTCTTTTTTTGTCGTCCCTTTTGAAACGAGCCGCCCGTATTCTTCCCGCAGGCGAATACGATCTTCTTGTGTCCAGGACTTGCCGTGATTTTCAGGGGTTCGTGCTACTGAATGCCGCAGCGAGGGAATTAAACAGCCGGGTCTTAACGTTTCAATCTCCTTGATCTTTGCGTTGAACATGGGTCTGGAGATCTCAAATCCAAGTGCCCTCCGGTTGAGGCCCAGTGCAACTTTTGCAATAGAGAACCCACCAAGGAAAAAATCACAGACCAGATCTCCCTCGTTACTGCTGTACTGGATCATCTTGACGAGCAGTTTTGCGGGAAGCTCGTTCTTGTTTTTGAGCTGACCGGGTTTATATTCTCGGTTGATAATCCAGACATCTTCGCGGTCGGTATTGTTGAGGGACCGGTCATCCTCCGATTTTTCATCCAGACCATACCGGGATTCAAGATTGAAGGTCCGGGTTCCGCCGGGCTTTTCGTAAAACAGGATATGATAGTGGGATGAGACGTATTTCTGGCGGGTGAATACCCCGAAGTTATATTTCCAGATGATGTGGTTGATCTCTTTGAGGGTGGTTTTCCGTAATGCATTGAGAACATCAATGAGGTTGGTGTATCCGGATACAATATAGATCGATCCGCCGGGCCTGAGCACCCGCTCTGCTTCCCGGATCCATTTCTCACTGAATTCCGCGTACTCTTCCCGTGGGATCTCGACGTAGCCTTCAACAACAAAATCCTCGTTCCGGTTATAGTGCTGGTGGAGTTTGTCCCCGTTGATCCCATACGGGGGATCGGTGATGATAAGATCCACGGAATTATCCAGGATATTTTTGGCTGCACCACTGATGCAATCGCCATTGTAGAATGTGCTGTTGTGGAGGATGACGGACTTCATAATGTGTGGGGTTTTTTAGTAATTTAGAGTGGGAGATGATGGTATTTGAGAGATGTGTCCACAACCTCACCGCGGTCGAAGTCCCCGGCTGCACGCAAAGGCTCGCGGAATATTACCGGCGGCATGCAAAGCCGCATGAGCGGACGGCGATGTTTGTGGAGTGGGTGTAGGGAGGACGAGACCATTGCCAGCCTCAGCCGCGATGAGACCCGGCTCAATGCGGAACTGACCGAAGGGATTGCCCGGCAGACGCTTCTTGTCGACAAAAAGATCGGCGAGCTCGACCACATGCGGGTTGCTGCGGACGGTTTTTTCTCCCGGCTCGGGTTTAACGCGAAGTACTGGTTTGCGGTTATGTTACGGAATCATCATATCAATAATCCGTATGTCGTGGTCTCGTGCCAGCTGCGCGATGTGCGGAATAAAAAAATGCAGCATATCAACAACAAACAGACCGTCATCGACAGGGAATGCAGCACGATCGTCAGTTCGTACAATTTCCTGAAATCAAATGAGACATTCCTTGTCGGAGCCTGGGGCGAAGAGGCAGCGATCAATGCACTTGCAAACCTGCCGGACGAATTTCATGTGATAAACGATGTCAATCTCCGGTTTGAAAGGGCATTGCGCTGGTCGGTAACGCGGGAATATATCAAAACCTGCCAGATCGATCATATTGTTGTCGGCCCGACCGGGATCTTTTTGTTGGAGACAAAAAACTGGACCGCTGCTAACATGGTAGTGAACTCCGATGCGTTGATCCACCAGGTACGGCGCTCAAATTATGCATTGCGACATTTCATTCAGCAGCATTACGGCTATTGGGAACTTCCCTATGTCAGGAATGTTGGTATCTCCCTGAATCAGAAAACAGGCGCTGATCAGAGTCTTGACAGGTACATCAATATTTCATCGCCCGACAGGATCTGCAATTACATCACGAGGCGAAAACCGGAGTTGTCCAAAGATGCCGTGGAAAAATTTATCCGGGTAGTCACCCGTCCACAGTACATCAGGCCACGATTTTGATTGTTCGGACCTGATTCACTTCGCGTGAAACACCCCTTCTAGGCAATACACCGTCATCTTCTCCACACTCCCCTCGTCCTCACATCGCGTCCGCAGGTCGCAGGCCGGGCACATCACTCGGCCCAGATCGTTTTTGTCAACGTTGAGCGTCCCGCGCTGCTCGTGGAGATCGTAGAGCAGCTTGAGATACTTTCCTTCCGCAATCCTCGGGATGGCGTCCTTCTCCCTGAGGCCCTTCCACTCGTACAGCCGCTTGCCGCCTTTGCCGGAGTTGCACGACCGGCAGACCCGGATCGCGTTGTCGGGAATATCCGGTCCACCGCAGCACCGCGGGAGGATGTGCTCGGTCGTGAGCGGGCCACTCTCTGCCCCGCAGTAGATGCACTCATCCGGGTTCTCGTGCTCGTGCAGCCATTCGCGGATCGTGGACGACCAGACGATTTTGTTGTCCCGGAGTTTTACAAACCGGTCCATCTGGAAGGCCCGGGCGTTTGAAAGCCCGGCGGATTTCGAGATCAGCTTCGCGTACTGCCAGAAGATCTGGTCGCGGATCGTTTTTACTGCGGCTGGCGGCATGGTTAATCTCCTGTCGTGGCGGCGGGCTGATAAAAGTATCGCGGGGACGGTTCCGGCCCGGATGCCATATTCACGTTCTTTTCATTTCCGTATCCACACGCACGATCCCGCCAAGTATCGGCCATCCAAACGCTGCTAATTATGACCTCCCCTTTTACGATGTAAAACTGCTCCCGTGACCTGAATTATTCCCCTGTTTTGCCGAATTATTACCTCAATACGTTCATACAGGATCCCCGTATCCCGCACTCTCCGTCGGAGAAACAAGTCTGCCGGATCGCAGGTCCCCCCACCCGGATCATACCCCCAAAACAGGCCTTCTTTTCATTTTCCACGTGCCTGAGCCCATCCCAGAAAAGATCCGCCTCCCAATTAGGCCTATCTAGGCCCTCATTTTTACGACGTGAAAATGCTCCCGGGAAGCCGAATTAGACCCCCACCGAAGGCAAAATACCCCCATGTGAAAAGAAGTCTCCGTCGAAGATTGGGATTGAAGAAGAGACCGGGTCGCAAGGGGTCCCGGACACGTCCCCAAAATGGAGTGTCCGGCCCTACCTGACAACCACGTACGTAAACGCCAGCAGCCTGCGGCCGAATTCCTGCATTGCGAAATCGACCGCGACATACACGACGTGATCCGGGAGATGATGAGCGTTATTGTTTTGTCCGGGGGAATTTTTTTGCAATTCTATCCGGCACGATCGAAGCCGTGTTTTTTTAGATGCGAGTCAGCAGAAAAGAGAGTATCTCTGAACAGTTATCCTGCCGGAACGAGATACAAAAAAGAATAAGCGCCGGGCCAAAGCCGGGTTATACGCCTGCCGTAACCGTAACCTTTCCGTAGGATGCACTCGTGCTGTTGGATGCGAGCTGGCTGCCGTTCTTGTAGATGCTCACGGTCAGCGGGTGGGTGGCGGTGTTGTCGGTTTTCTGGAAGACCGCTGTTACTGTGCCGGTGGCATTGGTGACCGCATACATCTGTGCTCCCGAATTCGGGGTAATTTTCGTGGTAACGCCTCCGGTACTATACGAGCCGGAAAAGCCGCCAAGATAATTGACGCTGACATAGACACCTGTGGCGGGAATAGTTACCGGTGTTGTTGTGACAACAACGATAGCAGACGATGACCCCGATGTACCGGACGACGTCGCTGCGCTTGTAGTCGTTTGCGCTGTCGCTGTACCGGATGCGGTGTGACCTGCTGACGATCCACCCAGACCGGTAAAGAAGAAGAGTGCAACGACCACGACCACAATGATACCAACAATCGTGGCAACAAGAAGCCACGGGATCTCGGGCGAGCTGCGCCTGCCCCCATGAATATGTGTTCGCATATATACCTGTTCCACGTTGGGTTTAATATTGTTTTTTAGAGCGAATCCGGGGTTGAAGGGAAAAAACAGGCGAAGATGACCCGGAAAAAGATCAAAGGACAAATGGGCGCGGGCTTACTCTTTCTTTAACGCAGCAGTCAGGGCTTCGCGCAAGTCCTCGTACGGCACTCGGTATTGCTTTGCAAGCAGGGCAAGCGCCGCCGGGGGCAGCAGGTTCCCGTCAAACTGTTCCTTAATGAGTTTGTTCATCCCGGCGACGACCTCTGTCTCCGGCACACCCCGGGCCTTCACGATCCGGCCGATCAGTTCCTGCGCAGGATCGTTTGTCTCGAAGACAGCCGAGGTTGGCTTGAACCCGATGGGAATTGTTACGGTCGCCGGGTCAAAGAGGATCATAAAGACGCCGTTTTCCAGCCGTATGAGACCCGCCTCTTCTGCCCGCCTGAGCAGGACGGCCGCCTGGTCAGTGCTCATCCATTTCCGGTCGAGCGCGTAGTAATAGACCAGCTCGTTCTTACGCATCCCGGTCTTTCTGGTGTGTTTGAACGGTGCTGCCACCGTGGTCTGGAGGGTCAATTCGGGTTACCAAGAAGGATGTTTTTCACATCGAGAGCATCGAGACCTTCCGCAGCATTTTCCCGTGCGATGTCGATGTCGGTGCAGGTGTTCCTGTCGGTGAGCCGTACGTAGAAAACATCGTTTGCAATCGGGACTTTCCCGGCCCCGCGCAGCGCGAGTGCAAGCACCGAGACCTTGATGTCGGCAGCCTCGGTGATGACCCCGGGGCGCAGGACTTCAGGCGTAATATCGCCGAATTCTGCCCGGTTTGTCGCGATCTCCACTTTGACCTTGACCCGGACCAGTTCTTTGCCGGTGGTCTTGGTGGATTCCTGTCCATTCAGATCTGCGATGTATTTCAGCGTTTCAGGAAACGTCATTCCCATCGCAAACGAGAGATCCACCCGTTGCGGGTAACGATAATAGATCCTTCGCATAGTTACACTATGGGAGAGCCAAACCTAAAAAAACAATTGCTGTTCCCGTGCGTGCCATCTGAAAAGGTGCACGATACTGCACGTGATGCAAAGAAACGTTTTTGTAAAATGTGAATAAAAAAAACGGGATATTTTCTTTTTTTTGTTTATGCGAGTAACACCGCATTAATAATACCGTCCTGTCCGGGGCGGCTCATGATCCGGGCGCGTCCGATCTCGGTCCTGACGATCGCTCCCTTGGTGAGGAGGTTCCGCCGGACATAGTTCGGGTTTGCACCGTTCTCTTCAACGGTCTCAATCTTTACTTTCTTGGTCTCACCGTTCGTGAGATTCGTCACGTTCGCATACTCAGCACGCATGGACCGGACCTTCGTGTTCCCACCCGTGGTGCGGATGATCTTCGCCCGGTTTTCACCGAGATGCGTGTCTGCGGGTGCAAGCCCGACTTCGAATCTCCGCTTTCCCTGTGCCGGCCGGCGCCTGCCGCCGGTAACCTTCCGTACTGATTCTCCCTGCCACTGCATAATGTCACTCCTTGTATCATTTTTTCCGGAAAAATCTTTTTTCCGAGAATGGTGCTCTATATATTCCTTTCAGAGTTATTTATACTATTTCCCGATCGGGACTGATTCCTATCGCTTCACGCGAGGATGGCATCGAGGAGCAGTGCGATATTCTCACCGGTCTTCATGTTGGTCTTGAACACCGGCATCTTCGGGTTGTACCGGTGGATGTCGAACTCCATCCGGGAGATGTTCGCGCCCACGAGAGGGGCGAGGTCAACCTTGTTGATGACCCCGATCGTGCAATCGCGGAACATCATCGGGTGCTTGTTGACCACATCATCCCCTTCAGTCGAGCTGACGATCACAATCCTCTTCTCTGCACCGAGCCGGAAATCGGTCGGGCAGACCATGTTGCCCACGTTCTCGATAAAGAGGATATCTATCTCATCCAGCGGGAGGTGCTCGATCGCATGCTCCACAAGGTGGGCATCGAGATGGCATTCCTTGCCGGTGTTCGCGTTGTATGCAGGGATACCGGTTGCCACGATCCGCCGGAAATCATCGTCGCCATACACGTCTCCTGCAATTGCGCCGGCCCGGAGCCCTTTTGCAGCGAGGAGCGGGACGAGGCGTTCGATGAGCGCAGTCTTCCCGGACCCGATCGCGCCGAGCAGGTCGAAGGCCCGTATGCCGTGTTCCTTTAAGTGTCGGGCATTACCGTCCGCAATCGCGTTGTTGACGTCGTAAACATCCTTCTCCATTCTGACGTCGATATGATGCATATCATTACTTTTTGAGCGGACAGTGTTTATATCTTGACCCCCATACTTTTTATGCAATGGAAAAAGGCGAGTGCATCCTGTATCCCTGCTATTTTAACTCGTCCCTCACCCGGGAGAAAGGACGACGGGTCCCGCGTACTCTCGGCGCGAAAGGGCCGGTAGCAGGAGATATCGAACAGGCATTAAAACGGCTCGGGATTGCCTGCCAGGCCGAGGAGCGCCACCATCCGGCCTACTGGGCCCGGCACGAAGGACGGGTCATCGCCACATGGACCGGGAAAAAAGAGGCACTCATCAAAAAAGTTGCCCGTAACATGGTGGTGAAACGGTGACCGGCCTTTACGATCTCCACACCCACACAATCCTTTCCGATGGCGAGATGCTCCCCTCCGAACTGGTGCGGCGCATGGCCGTGCTCGGGTATACCACCGTCGCCATCACCGATCATGTCGATACATCAAATGCAGTGTCTGTCGTAAAAACGCTTCTTGACGTGCAGGAATCTGCCCGGCTCTTCGGTGTACGGCTCCTGTGCGGGGTCGAGATTACTCACGTGCCCCCATCACAGATTGCAGCAGTCGCCCGGCAGGCCCGGCAGGCGGGAGCGGAGATCGTACTCGTCCATGGGGAGACGACCGTTGAACCGGTTGCACCCGGCACCAACCACGCGGCCTGCACCTGCGATGATGTGAATGTGCTTGCCCACCCGGGGCTCATCACGCACGAGGACGCCCGGCTAGCCCACGAGAACGGGATCGCCCTTGAGATCACCTCCCGGGGCGGGCACAACCGCACGAACGGCCACGTGGCACGTATCGCACGCGAAACTTCGTGCCAGCTGGTTGTGGATTCGGACGCTCATGCACCTCACGATCTGCTGGACAAATCAAGCAAACAGATCGTGGCGGAGGGTGCCGGGCTGACCGTTGCTGAATCTGCGGGCATCATGTCTTTAAATATCGATCAGTTCCTCCGTTCCTGAAATTTCTATTTATACTTTCACGGAACGTTTAAATACCTCGGGGTTTTACATATATAGATTACTTAATTAATTTAGTACTTTGTTATACACCCCGGGGTTGTTTAAAGTGAAGGTTGTTGGTCGAGCGATGAGCACCTACGGCAGCCGTATGGTCATTATCCAGTGCGATGCCGCCCAACTCCCGGGGTTGTACAGCGAAGTGATGGACCGGAGGACAAAACCGGTGGGAAAGATCATGGACGTCTTTGGGAATGTGAAATCTCCCTATGCCCTTGTCCTCACCCATGGCCCGTGCAGTGTCGCACCGGGCGAAAAAGTATTTGCGAGGGAGTCCCGTACCCCCCAAACGACCCGTTCTGGATCATTCAGGACTACAGTAAGATAACAATGGTGAAGCCGGATGCAGGAAATTGAAAAATTAAAACTCCTTCAGACTGAAAGAGAAGCGCTCAAATCGCGTATCAAAGTAAAAGAGTCAGAAAAGAAAGCCGAGAACCACACCGAGACCGTCTGTCCCGAGTGCGGGAGCCGGCAGCTGGTGCACGATTACGAGCGGGCGGAACTGGTCTGCCAGAGCTGCGGGCTTGTGATCGATGATGATTTTATCGACCGTGGCCCCGAGTGGCGTGCGTTTGACCACGACCAGCGCATGAAGAGGTCAAGAGTCGGCGCCCCGATGACCTTTACGATCCACGACAAGGGTCTTTCCACGATGATCGACTGGCGCAACCGGGACTCGTACGGCCGTGCAATCTCTTCGAAGAACCGCGCCCAGCTCTACCGTCTCCGCAAGTGGCAGCGCCGGATCCGCGTGAGCAATGCGACGGAGAGAAACCTCGCCTTTGCCCTCTCGGAACTTGACCGCATGGCCTCGGCACTTGGCCTCCCGAGAAACGTGCGTGAGACCGCAGCCGTGGTCTACCGTGACGCGGTGGACAAGAACCTGATCCGGGGCCGGAGTATCGAAGGCGTGGCCGCAGCGGCTCTCTACGCGGCCTGCCGGCAGTGCAGCGTGCCCCGGACGCTCGATGAGATCGCCGAAGTGTCCCGTGTCTCAAGAAAAGAGATCGGCAGGACGTACCGGTTCATCTCCCGTGAACTCGGCTTGAAACTCCTCCCAACCTCCCCCATCGACTACGTTCCGCGCTTCTGCTCCGGGCTCACGCTCAAGGGAGAGGTGCAGAGCCGTGCGGTCGAGATCCTGCGTCAGGCAGGGGAACGCGAGCTGACGAGCGGCAGGGGTCCGACCGGTGTCGCGGCAGCCGCGATTTACATCTCTTCGATCCTGGGTGGCGAGCGGCGCACCCAGCGCGAAGTGGCGGAAGTGGCCGGGGTCACTGAAGTCACGATCAGGAACAGGTACAAAGAACTGGCAGAGAAACTCGACATCGAGATCATCCTCTGATTTTTTATTTTTCCCGTGGCGGTACCCCACACAGCAACAACTATATTCCATCCGCGGGAGAATTGTAATACCACATCGGGCTCGTAGATCAGGGGTAGATCGCTACGTTCGCAACGTAGAGGCCGCGGGTTCAAATCCCGCCGGGTCCATTCGTTTTTCATTTACCGGGGTCTGGTATGAACCCGATCAGTTCAAATCAGTTTCTTCAGACACAAAAAAGAACCTGCGATTTTTCAAACGACCATTCACTTCGCGGTGAGCGTCTTTACCTCGCTCTCAAGCGTCTCCCTGAGACGCTGAACCGCCTCGTTCATGTCGTTTGTTGTCGTAACCGTGAACTGGTTGTCGGTCTTCACAT
>CAYVTY010000021.1:0-41741 GCA_964454995.1 uncultured Methanoregula sp. | reverse complement strand
TCTTTGGCTCGACGGCAAAGACCATGCCCTCTTCGAGCGGCTCGTCGAATCCTTTCGAGATGACAGGGCTTTCATCGATCTCAAGGCCGATCCCGTGGCCGAGGAATTTTACCGTATTCTGCCCGTAGCCCATGAAATTTTCCCGGAATGCCGGCTCGAGCCCGGCCATGATCGTGGAATAAATCCCGGAGGGAATCGCACCCGGTTTTAAGAGCGAGGCGATCTCATCCTGGATCTCAACGCACCGCTCGTGGGCCCGGATCGCCTCATCAGGAATTGCTTTCCCGAACATATACGACAGCGTCTTGTCGGTGTGGTAGCCTTCGACACCGCAGCCAATATCGATGACGACAAGATCGCCTTTCTTTAGTTTTCTCTCGCGGCTCCCGGACATCGGGACTGCAGGGGAGAGGCCGGAAATTCCCCCGGGAGTGTCGACGCAGATGGGCGCGATCGAACTGGTCCCAAAGCCGATCTGGCCAAGGAGCATCTCATTAAACATCCCAAAACGCATGAGCCCCTGGTGGCCTTCCCGGACCATCACCGAATAGAGATCGGCAGTGAGCGTCAATTCGTCGATGCCTTCTGTGAAAAGATCCGGGACGCAGTCTTCCAGTACATGCCGGTGGATCTTTCCCGCCTTTTCCATGAGGGAAAATTCGTACGGGCTTTTTACCGACCGGACTTTGGCAACCTGTGCGTCGAGTGGCTGTACCCCGGTAAATGAGAAATGTTTCTGCATCCGGCCGTACTGGGCAAGCGAGATCTCGTCGAGTTCCAGGTACACGGGTTTGTTCACTTTCCCGGTGACTGCCGCTGCGTCCCGGTAACTGGACATCTTCCTGATATCCGGGAATGCCGATTCGGCGGTTGCACGTTCGTAACTTCGGCGGACCCAGAAGACCGCATCCCGGTCCCGAGGGATCGTGAGCAGGCCGTCCTGTATCGTTCCGGTGAAATAATAGAGGTTGACCTTACCGGTGATTCCCGCAACTTCCCAGTCCGGAGAGGAGCGATCCATCCGGTCCCGGAACCGGGCCATGCGGCGGGTAAGTTCGCTGGACGGGACGCTCATCATAGGTTAATAATAATGGCCGAGCGTGGTATTTATCGATGCTGAAAAATGGCCCGGGAATGAAGGCGGATAGGATCAAAGATGGGGAAAACTGAGCAACAAGAGAAACGGGTAGCGGGAAAATATGAGGGTACTCCACTTCAGGACATCTCACAGGAGCGCGGAGCGGGGACGGTTTTATTCTCCCTGATCCCGTGCGGAAACGTTATTTCCGGTTCTTGTCTGATTCCCACCGTTCGAGCACTTGGGGCCCTTCGACAAAGACCAGACCGTGCTTCTTTGCATAGGCTTTTGCGCCGGTTTTCGGGAGCGCATAGCCGGACTCATCGTCCAGCATCTCGCAGATCGTGATCGATGGCGTGATACCGGCCATCCGGGCGAGCGCGACCGAGAGTTCGGTCTGGCCATGCCGCTGGTCGAGCAGATCGTCGGCCGCACGCAGGAGGGCACAGTGGCCCGGGGTCCGGAAGAATTCGCTGAAGTGTGCGTTCCCGCCGTTGAGGGATTTTTTTACCTCCTCGGCAATCGCGGTGATCGTGAGCGCCCGGTCCCGGTCGGTGATGCCGGTAAACGTGTTCTTGTGGTTGACCCAGAGCGAGAACGAGGAATGGTTCTTCCGGTCGTACGGGATGTCTCCCTGCTGCTCGGCGACATGCGTACCCTGGAGCACGTCGCTTGCGAAGGGAAGGCCGAGCCGGTGTGCGGCCACCGGATCGATTGCGGTGCAGATCAGACCGCCGCCATCCTTTCTCATCTGGAGGATGTGCTGGGGAGTCACCGCGTCCGATCGGATCGCAAAATCCGTCTCGCCCTCGCGGTCGTCAAAATCGTACAGCAGGATAAATTTTCCGTCGCGGAGCGCTGCAATCGCCTTGTCAATCATACGGGCCCTCCGCATGTACCGCTGCATGTGCGTGTGCGGGAACTTGCGTGTGGGCGGACGCATTCTCCTGTGCGAGGGTCCCGGCCCGGCCGTCCCAGGCTTCGAGCACATCGTTCCCACCGACAAAGGCAAAGCCGTGTTTTGCCGCGTACTTCCGGGCGTCCTCCCGGGAGAGGGCTTTACCCGTGGCATCGTCCAGCAGTTCGCAGATCGTAACGGCCGGTGTCACGCCGGCCATGGCGGCAAGCGCAATCGAGAGTTCGGTCTGGCCCCGGCGCTGGTGGAGCAGGTCGTCAGCTGCACGCAGGAGAGGGCAGTGGCCCGGGGTCCGGAACTGTGCAGAAAAGTCCACGTTTTTTCCCGCCATGACTTCCCGGACGACCCGGCCGATCTCGGTGATGGTCAGCGTCCGGTCCCGGTCGGTGATGCCGGTGAACGTGTTCTTATGGTTGACCCAGAGCGAGAACGAGGAGTGGTTCTTCCGGTCGTACGGGATGTCGCCGATCTCCTCGCCAAGGCAGGTCGCACGAAAAACGTCGCTTGCAAACGGGAGGCCGAGCCGGTGGGCCGCAGCCGGGTGAACCGCGGTGCAGATGAGTCCTCCGCCATCTTTTCGCATCCGGAGAATGTCCCGCGGTGTTACCGCGTCCGCCCGGATCGCAAGATCGGTCTCGCCTTCGCGGTCATCGAAATCATAGATCAGAAAAAACCTGCCGTCCCGTAATGCCTGCAACGCCTTGTCAATCATATGCCACCTCAATATTTACCCGGTCGTTCTCTTTTACACCCAGTGCATCGCGGAGACCGACCGCCGCGATTACTTCCACAATATCTTCGGGATAATGGCTCCGGCCGGGGACAACGATCCCGCACGGAATATCGTTGATCCGGCAGGGCAGGCACCGGACTTCACCGAACGTCCGGCCTTCCGCGGAGAAACCGTGGATCGGGATCCATGTCAGTGCCTCCATCTTCTTCCGGGTAGGGATGTCGGTGCCCGAGAGCCTGAGGTTGAGCGTGCCCGGGTACGGCTCGAAGCCGAGATGCCGGAGGAACTGTTTCTTGTACGGCTCGAGGCTCATGTAGTACCGGCCTTCTCCGAGCCCGCTGATCACAATACCAGGTAGCGAGTAGTGCCCCCCTTCGTGAGAAAAGAGCCGGCAGTACTCCGCATACTCGCGCCTGAGTTCGTTCTCCCCCTCTTTTGTCACCGTGATGTGCTGGCCGTCCGGGTTTAAGGTCCGGTTGATCAGCCGCTGGCCTTCGAGCGCCTTTAAGCGGCGGGACGCGGTCTGAGGACTCGTCTCCAGCACCTCGGCAAGCGTCTGCGACGAGATAAACACCGGCTCCCGGCAGCCGCCCATAAGCGCTATCGCCTTGAGACATTCGAGTTCTTCAGCCAGCACCATGCTTATCAAAATTGAGATGCTTACTATATATGGATTGCTTTCCTGCGCATTATGATTATTCTTTCGTCGTGGTTCGTTTTTTGTCGAACTGGGATTCGTTAGGTATTTAACAGGCCGGGTCGATCTAACTGAGCATGAAATCCGAATTGCGCAACCAGCTCGCCGAGAAGATGGCGGGAGAGATTACGCTGTCGGACTCACCGGGGCTTGCGCTGAAAAAATGGCGCCAGAACTTCGAGATACCACCGGGCATCCTCTCGGACCGCCTGGGCATCTCCCCTTCCGTGATCAGCGATTACGAGAGCGGCAGAAGAAAGAGCCCCGGAACCGCCGTGGTCGGCAAGATTGTCGACGCCCTCCTCTCCATAGATGAGGAGACCGACGGTAAACACATTCACAAATTTTCCTCCATGCTCTTTTTAGGTGTCGCTGATGACGTGATCCTCGACATCCACGAGTACAAGAACCCGGTTGCATTACAGGAACTGACCGATGCAATCGGGTGCTCGCAGCTCTGCGGGTCGATGGACCAGACCATCTTCGGCTATACCGTGGTCAACAGCCTCAATGCGATCCTCCAGCTTTCAGCCGAGGAATTTAACCGCATCTACGGTTGGAGCACGGAACGGGCCCTGATCTTTACGAACGTTTCGACCGGCAAGTCGCCGATGGTGGCGATCCGCGTCACGGCATTCAAGCCGCGGTGCGTGATCCTCCAGGGAATTGCCGCCGAGAACGTCCACCCGTTTGTCGCAAAGATGGCGGACCGGGACCACATCACGGTCCTCTGCACTGAGATGGAGATTGATAAAATCGTGAGTACACTGAGGGAAAAAGAATGGTAGGCATCATTACTTACGGTGCGTATATCCCGAGATACCGGATCAAGGTTGAGGAGATCACCAAAGTCTGGGGCGCAAATGCCGCAGACATCACAGGGGGACTGGGTGTATTTGAGAAATCCGTCCCTGATCTCGATGAGGACACCGCAACAATCGCGGTCGAAGCAGCAAGAAACGCCCTGAAACGGCGGAACGTCGACCCCGCAAAGATCGGCGCCGTGTACGTGGGCAGCGAATCGCACCCGTACGCGGTCAAGCCGACAGCCTGCACGGTCGGGGAAGCGATCGGCGCGACGCCCGTGATGACGGCAGCCGACTACGAGTTTGCGTGCAAGGCGGGAACCGCTGCGATCCAGACCTGCATGGGGCTTGTCAAAAGCGGCATGATTCCGTACGGGCTTGCTATCGGTTCCGATGTCTCGCAGGGTGCGCCGAGCGACGCGCTCGAATACACGGCAGCGGCCGGCGGGGCAGCGTACGTGATTGGGAACGACAACCCGATCGCAACGCTCAACCACACCTGCTCGTTTACCACAGACACACCGGACTTCTGGCGCCGGGAGGGGCAGAGTTACCCCCGCCACGGCGGCCGGTTCACGGGAGACCCGGGCTACTTCAAGCACGTGAAGGGCGCAAGCACGCTCCTCTTTGAGCAGTGCAACACCTCGCCAAAGGACTACACCTACGCGGTCTTCCACCAACCCAACGCGAAGTTCCCGCAGAAGGTCGCAAAGGACCTCGGCTTCAAGCCCGAACAGATCAAGCCGGGCCTCGTCGTCCCCTGGCTCGGGAACACCTACTCTGGCGCATCGCCCATCGGCCTTGCGGCGACGCTCGATATCTCTAAACCCGGCGAACGGATCTTTGTCTGCTCGTTTGGGTCCGGCGCAGGAAGCGACGCGTTCGACATCACGGTGACCGACGCGATTACCGGAAAAGACTTCCACCGCGATGCAGCACCATCGGTGATGCAGCTCTTAAAAGACCCCATCTACCTGGACTATGCACGGTATGCAAAACACAAGGGAAAGATCGTGATGCAATCATGAGAGACGTAGCAGTTATCGGGATCGGGTGCACGAAGTTCGGCGAGAAGTGGGAGAGTTCCTTCCGTGACATCTTTGTCGAGGCAGGGACGCTCGCCCTTGAAGATGCCCAGCTCTCGGGCGAGAAGATCGACGCGATGTACGTCGGGAACATGAGTGCGGGCCGGTTCATCGGGCAGGAACACATCGGCGCTTTAATCGCCGACTACGCCGGCCTGGCAACCCGGCACATCCCCTCGACCCGTGTCGAGGCGGCGTGCGCATCGGGAGGCCTTGCCTTCCGGCAGGCCGTTATCGCGGTCGCAAGCGGGATGGAAGACATTGTTATCGCAGCGGGAGTCGAGAAGATGACCGATGTCGGGTCGGACGAGAGCACTGACACGCTGACCGGCGCTGCCGACCGTGAGTGGGAAGGCTTCATGGGCGCAACGTTCCCGGGCCTGTACGCGATGATCGCACAGGACTATATCCACAAGTACCACATGACCCGCGAGCAGCTGGCGCAGGTCGCGGTGAAAAACCACTACAACGGTGCGAGGAACCCGATCGCACAGTTCCAGAGCGAGATCACGCTCGATACCGTGATGAAATCCACGATGGTTGCAGAGCCGCTCCGGCTCTTTGACTGCTCGCCGGTGACGGACGGGGCGGCGGCAGTGATTGTCGCGCCGCTCGACCGGGCCCGCGAGTTCACGGACACGCCAATCAAGGTACTTGCAACGGCGCAGGCAAGCGACACGATCGCATTGCACGACCGACGCGACATCTCGACGCTGGACGCGACGATTGTGGCCGGCCAGCGGGCATTCAGGATGGCGCACCTGACTCATGCGGACATCGATATGGTCGAGGTGCACGACTGCTTCTCGATCGCGGAGATCTGCGCCATCGAGGACCTCGGGTTCTGCAAGAAAGGAACGGCCGGCAAGTTTACCGCCGATGGCGAGACGGCCCTTGGCGGGAAGATCCCGGTGAACACGAGCGGCGGCCTCAAGGCCTGCGGCCACCCGGTCGGAGCGACCGGCATCAAGCAGGTCTGCGAGATTGTCCAGCAGCTCCGCGGCACGGCCGGCAAACGCCAGGTCGACGGCGCAAAGATCGGTATGACGCACAACGTGGGCGGGACGGGAGCAACGGTTGCCGTCCACATCCTCGGGAGGGTATAATCATGACAGTTGCACGGTTCTGGCGGCACCTGCCCCAGCGCTACAACATGGTGGGAACGAAATGCGAGAAGTGCGGCAGGCACTTTTTCCCGCCACGGTCCTTCTGCCCCGACTGCCGCCGGGCCGGGAAAATTGTCGAACACAAGTTTGCGGGCCAGGGCACGGTCGTCACGTTCACCGTAATCCACACGGCGGCCGAGCAGTATTCGATGCTCACCCCCTACGTGCTCGCGATTGTGAAACTCGACGAAGGCCCGCAGATCACGACGCAGATCGTCATGGACCCGGCAAAAGCGAAGATCGGCATGAAGGTCAAAAGCGTCTTCCGCAAGATCGCCACAGATGGCGAAAGCGGGATCATCCACTACGGCACGAAGTTTGTGCCGGTGGAATGAGATTTTTTCTTTTTTTGGAATTTTTGATGAAAAAAGTTAAGTCCCAAACATTGCGAGAATATCTTTTCGATATCGCACAAAGCCTGCGATTCGATCGGACAGTTCGTTGCCGGCAAAAACTTTTCTGATTACAAAAATGATCCGCTCCTTCGTTCCGGTTGTCGAACGCCAGTTCGGGATCATTGGTGAAGCATTAAACCCGTTTCGGACCAGAAGGTTTTAGGGATCCCGAAGAAAAATACCCCCAGATTGCCCGTATTTTCGAATAATACGCAAGAATAAGGCCTATCTCATAGGAAGGCCATAATGGCCTCTTCCGCCCTGTTTCTCAGGTAAAACGATCTGTAGGATGTGGGAATGCGAAATTCACCCAGATCTTGGGGATCTTTTTAGAGAGGAATAATCAGGTATTTTCGCAATCGGAGCAATTATATCGGAGTTTTCCGGAGCCCCGAATCCGGGCGTTTTACGGGCGTTTCCGGAGCAGGTTCCCGGGAATCAGAGGCCATTTTGGGCCCGGATTGCAGCTAATGAAGAGTGGATTACCTGCAGAAAGAGGGAGGATTTGTATGGACTGGAATGATGAACATCAGGTTCCATAATTCTCATTCTCCGACGGAGCCCCTTTTCCGGATGATGGCATTTTCCTTCAGGAGGGGGCCTAATTCGCGAAAAAGGGGGTCTGATTCGGGTTCCCGGGGGCATTTTCACGTCGGAGAAAAAAAGGGCTTAAATAGGCCTAATTGGATAGCCGATCTTTCCCCAAACGGACTCTGGCACGTGGAAATGAAAAGAAGGCCTGTTTTGGGGGTCCGGCTCTGAGGGGGTTTCCGCCAGATTGCCGGAAAAACACTGGTCACAATCACTGCAAAAAAAATTTCACTCAACGTCATGTTTATCGTCTTTTTCAAAGATACAGATGTGCATTGAGGGTTATGCCCATGAAAAGCTTCACTGCACTTTCTACCATCGCCCCCGCCATTGCCCTGCTCTTCCCACCCCCATCGGTTGCAGCCGGCAACACGCTCCGGGATCTGACCGTTCTCCCGGAAGGGGCACTCCATTCCGGCCAGTCGGCCATCGGTACATTTGCGGTGACCTCGGACGAGCCATTCTCTGATGAGGATACCGTGACCATGGAAACGGATCTTGAAAATCCGGCGTGGATATACACCATCGAAGTCGACGGTGTGGAGCAAGGCGGCTCAGGCAGCTTGTCCGGGTCCGTCACTATTCCCGGGAACAAGCTGGCGTACCCCTCTGCACATACCATCACGATCCGGGCGCACTTCACCGGCATTGCCCCGTTAGTCACCGAAGAGAAGTACCTCACGCTTGTCACGGTCTGCAGTTCCCATAACTACCCGGACCATGTATCCGGGAGATACACGGTCGTACCACTGGAGATCGTACCGGCATAAAAGACCTGCACAAAACAGGAACCACCGGTGGGACACTCGGGAGTGCCCCAAAAAAACCCGAAAAATCATTTAACACCCCGGCCACAAGAGAGAGTAAGGACATCAGTTATCATGACCATTTTTTCCATCATCCAGTCCCAGATCATGCGCAAGAAAAAACCTGATGACGACAAGCCAGAGTCGTAACCGCCGGGGCCGGCGCATTCTTTTTCCCGGCCGCCACCCGGTCACTTTTGTAAAAACCCAAGCATCCGCTCGCTGAACCGGTCCGGGCACTGGTACATCAGCCCGTGCCCGGCGTCCGGGAAAATCGCGAACTCTGCGTCCGGGATTTTTCCGGCAAGCAACTGCGAGTTCTCGTGCGGAACCACCGCGTCTTTATCCCCGGCAATCACGAGCGTCCGCGACCGGATTTTTTCGAGCCGTAAGAACGAGCCGGGCCAGGACAAAAATGCCGCGAACTGCCGGGCGGCGTTCTCCGTACTCGTGGTCTCCTCCACCGCAGGACAATACCGGAACGGGTCGTGGGTGGCGAGCCACGCTGGCGGGAAGAGGAGCGGGAACATGCGGTTTACTACATCTTCGATGGAGCCGCTCTTGTCCGTGAGCCGGAAAAAAACATCCGGGTCGGTCCGCACAGCCTCGGCTCCCCCGCAGTCCCCGGCAACGAGAATGAGCCGGTCGACTTTCTCCGGGAACGCGAACACCAGCTCCTGCGCAATGCAGGCTCCCATCGAGAAACCGAGGACATGCGCACAACAGACGCCGAGGGCATCCATCAGGCCGGCCGTGTCTTTTGCAAAGAGCGGGACCGAGAACGGCTCGCCCAGAGCCCCCGAGTATCCCGTGCCCCGGTTGTCAAAGACGATCACCCGGAAGTGCCGGGAAATTGCTTCAAGGACCGGCGGGTTCCAGGTGTCCATCGCTGACGCGAGGCCGTTGATGAGGATAAGCGGGTACCCGGTCCCGTACTCGCGGTACGCGAGCGTCACGCCGCCAACTGTGCAGGTCTCCGGTGGTGGCAGGGCCATGAGACGATCTTGGTTACCGGAGATGATAGAGCATTCCCGTACCGCAACCGGCCGGTGCGGCCACTACCCTTAATGGGGAACAAAACCCCACTATCTGATCTGCAATGTCGTCTGCCGGACTCGCCAAGCGCTGTCTCATTCTCCTTCTTGGCCTTTTTTTTATGGGCCTTGGGATCAGCCTCGTTACCCGCTCGACCCTTGGGACATCGCCCATCTCGAGCGTCCCGTACGTGCTCAGCCTTGCCTTCCCGGTCACGTTCGGCGAGTTCACCTTCGCAATCACCCTGCTGTTCTTTATCGCCGAGGTTCTAATCATTGGCAGAACGTTTCCAAAGATCCAGTACTTCCAGATCATCGTCGCCCTGTTCCTGGGCACCTTTGTCGATGGGGGCATGTTCCTCTCTGCCGGTGTGAATCCGGGGATCTACCCGGAACAGATCGCCATCGTGCTCCTGGGCTCCGTCGTCCTCGCTCTCGGGATCTTTTTGCAGATTACGGCCAATGTCATCTTAAACCCGGGCGAAGGGCTGGTCAGGGCCATTGCGGAAAAAACGCACAAACGGTTTGGGATCGTCAAGGTCATGTTCGATTCCACGCTTGTTCTGAGTGCCGCAGTTATCTCGTTTGCCGCGTTCGGTACCATTCAGGGCCTGCGGGAGGGTACCGTCATCTCTGCGATCCTTGTAGGGTACATCATCCTCGGCTTTGCCCTCTGTTACACCCGGTACGATCTCGGGAAATACCTTGAGGAGTAAACCGGCCGGTCCGGGGCCAGCTACGAAAAAAAGAGATCTTCTGCCCGACGTTCAGGATTGTGCTCTCGCGGCCTGCTGTAATGTCGGGGCGAGTTTTGCGAAGACCGGGCTGTTCGCCGGGGTTGCATAGATGAGATACTGGCCGACCACAATAAGGCTGACTACCTGCTTTCCCTTGCCCGGCGCATTGGCATTATAGAGCCGGACGGCCGCATCGCGCGAATCGGCGCTGTCAAAGGCCTGTGCCGCGATTATCGCCGTATCCCCTTCGGGGTCGGTGAGGACATAGGTTTTTCCGCCGATTGTCCCGGTCATATTCCAGAGGGTCCCTTTAACGCTCACCACTGAGATACCTGCAGCGTCAGCCGCTTCCTTGACCGGTTCACCGGGCACCACGTGATAGGGGGCTTCCCCATAGAGCAGACCCAGCATCAGGGAAGGTATCAGGAATAGCACGACGAGAAGGACCGCAAGACCGATTTCGCCGTTTTTACTCAGAGTCATACATTTCCTCCCGATACATCCCTACCGTTTATCACACGTGTTCTCATGGATTTGTACCTCCCGGGGTTTTTTTGAGCCAGCCCGGATGCTTTAACTTCAAAAATATCAGCGGAGGCACGGCAAGAAGGAACGTGCCCAGCAGGACGGAGAGAACATAGGTGATGCCGCTTGAAAAATATGACGGCGGCATGAGCCCGACAATAAACGCGAGAGTCGTGCCAAACAGCCCGAGCCCCCCGACAACCCAGACCCCGAAAATCCCGCCCGGGATCTTAAAGGGGCGTGTCGTCTCAGGCTGGCTGTACCGCAGTTTGATGAGCGCAGCAAAGACCAGGATGTACACGATGCAAAGCAGCTCGACCGTCATCGCCGAGAGGATCCAGTAGGCCTGGTTGACGGACGGGAGGAAGACATAGAGGAGAGAAACTGCCGAGCCTATCAGTGCCTGGATAAGAAGGACCGCGACCGGCGCCCCATACTTGTTCGTGCGGTCAAAGAGCGGCGGCATGTTGCCTTCTTCGGCAACGATCCCGAGGCCCTTTGCCGGCCCGATCAGCCACGAGGCGAGGTTAACGACACCACCCAGAGTAATCAGGAGCGCCATAGGCCCGACCAGCCAGGCGATCCCGGCCGCATCGAAGAAGTACTGGATTGCCTGCATGACCCCGGAGGCGAGATTGAGCTGGTCGGCAGGAATGACGACCGCGATGGCGAGGGTGGCAAGAACCGTGCAGACGACGATGATAAGTGCCGAGAGCGCCATGGCCCGGGGAAAATCCTTCTGGGGATCCTTTGTCTCCAGTGCGTGGAACCCGGCCATCTCCATGCCGGCAAACAAAAGGACGATGGTGGCAAAGAACGGCAGGGTGGAAAGGTTAATGGTCGGGACCATTGCCCCAAGCGAGAAGGGCGGGAGGACGAGTGTCTGCCCGGACCCGAGCCACCAGAGACCGAGAAGGATAATTAAAACCGCCGGTATGATGCTCCCGAGAATGACCCCGATATTGCTGAATTTGGACGAGGTCTCTTCACCGAAGTACGCAATGGCCGTGGTACCCCAGAACGCGATCATCATGACGCTGAACATGTACAAGGGGTTGCTCGCAAGGCCCGGGGTGAGGGCAAATGCAAGCGTGGACGCGATAAACGAGAGGACGGTCGGAAACCAGACAAGGTTATTCGACCACTCACAGAAGAGGGCGGTAAAGCCCCCTTTCTCGCCGAACGCCTGCTTGACCCACGCATAGACACCGCCTCCCTCCGGCCACCCGGTAGCGAGCTCGGCGCCGGCAAGGGAGATCGGGATCAGAAAGAGGATCGCCCCGAGGACATACCAGCCGACGCACGACCACCCATAGATCGCCATTGACGGGAAATTCCTGATACTCAGCACGGCCGCCACGTTGATCATGGCCAGAGCAAACAGTCCCAGCACCTTTTTTTTGGACATCCCCGTTGCGGGCTCCGGTGGGTCAGCACTCATCGTTTCTTCTCCCTGATGTTCTTCTCCTTGAGACAAATCATCATGTACTCTCCGTTGACGCTCTCGATCCCGTGGGTATCGTGTTCAAAGCCGGGGAAGCGCCGGTCAAACTCCTGCAGGGAGAGAAGATACTGGAGGACCGGCCCGCTCTTTGGTCCCGTCCGCTCGCCCGGCGCAAGGAGAGGGATGCCCGGGGGATAGGGGACGATCCCGGTTGCCACGATCCGGTTTTCGGCTTTTGCGACCGGGACCTGTTCCACCTCATCCTTGACCAGCTGCCGGTACGATTCCGCGTAGGTAACGACGGGCTCTGGCAGGAGCGAGAACGCCTGCTGGAGCAGCTCGCACATCTTGCGATCTTTTTTGAACGCGTGCATTTCGGCAACAAGTGTCTGAAGGGTCATGCCGCTGTAGCGGGCCGGCCACTTGTCCGCGAGGTCCGGGAAAACTTCCCCAAGCGGGGCGTTCTCGTCATACAGTCGTTTGAACTCGAAGAGCTCGGTGATCAACGTCCCCCACTTACCCTTCGTGATCCCCATTGAGAAGAGGAACAGGATCGAATAATCGCCGGACTTCTCGTTGATGATGCCCCGGGTGTCAAGGAACTTCACGACAATGGCGGCCGGGATCCCCCAAGGAGCGAGCGAGCCGTCATCGTTTACCCCCGGTGTGAGCACAGTGACCTTGATGGGGTCGAGCATGCAGTAATTATCCGGCAGGCTGTCAAAGCCATGCCATGTCTCGCCCGGGTGCAGCACCCAGCAGGAGGGAGTGCTCCTGAGCGTTTCGATCGATGCATCGGCAAACGCAACCTTCTTTTTGGTCTTCGGGTCGGTGATCGTTGCCGGCTGCCACATGGGGAACCACCAGTCTGCTTTGGTCTTGCCGGTCCCGACGACCTTCCCAATCCGGGCCATAGTGCGCCGGAACCGGATCGCTTCTTCGATGGACTCGGTCGTGAGCAGACGCCCGGACGGCCCGTCCATCATTTTAGAGGAAACATCGAGCGATGCGATGATCGTGTAGAGCGGAGACGTGGAGCTGTGCATCATGAACCCCTCGTTGAACCGGGCGTGCTCTACCGGCACCCGGCCGTTTCGTACATGGATCATGGACGCCTGAGAGAGGGCAGCAAGAAGTTTGTGGGTCGACTGGGTAGCAAAGACCGTCGGGCCATTCTTGTCCCGCACACCGTCCCGCATGGCAAACCGCTCGTGATAGAGCGGGTTGAACCGGGCATAGCCATACCATGCCTCATCGAAGTGGATGCTGTCAACGCTTTTTCCCAGGAGCGCCTCCACCTCCGTTGCATGATAGCAGAGACCGTCATAGGTCGAGTTGGTGATCACGGCATGAACGGGTTTTTTGTCCGGCAGGTTCTTTGCAAGCGGGCAAGCAGTAATTTTTGCCTTTATCGCTTTTGGCGTCATCTCTGCCGGTGGGATCGGGCCGATGATCCCGTACCGGTTCCGTGTCGGGATGAGGTACACAGCAACGGAGTGGGTCATGGTAAGGGCGTGCTCTGCAGACTTGTGGCAATTCCGGTCGACAAGTACCACATCGTCCCGGGTGACCCGGCCGAAAAAGACGATCTTGTTTGCCGTGGATGTACCGTTCGTGACAAAATAGGTCATGTCAGCGCCGAACACCTTCGCCGCGTACCGTTCGGCCTCGCCGACCGGTCCCGAATGGTCAAGGAGCGACCCGAGTTCCCCCACCGAGATGGAAAGATCGGAGCGGAAGAGCTGCTCGCCAAAGAAGTTATAGAATATCCGCCCTGCCGGTGTCTTCCGGAACGCAGTGCCACCGGCATGGCCGGGCGTGTGCCAGGAGTATTCAAAATCCTTCGAAAACTTTACCAGTTCGCCGAAAAACGGCGGGAGCAGCCGTTCCTGGTACCGTTTTGCCGCAGCCTTAATGCGCCCGGCGATAAATTCCGGGGTATCTTCCATGACATAGATGTACTCGCTGATCTCTTTGATGACCTCCACCGTGAGCGATATCGGAGGCTCGCTTGTTGGTTCTGCCATTAAAAAGATCGGGATATCTTCGTTGACGCTGCGGATCTGGCGGAGCAGCGCCAGCGTATCCTTGTGAGACTCTGCCGGCTGGTTGCCGAGGTTCCAGTTGATAAGGATGCAGCTGACCAGAGGGAGATTCGCATACGCGGCCCTGGCATCGGCCGGCGATGCGACATCGGCGACAAAGATGCCAAACTCCTCGAGACCGTGGATGATCCGTTTTATGGCTCTCCCGTGAGGAGTTTCAGTGTGGATCGTGTCATCGATGATGGCAACCACCAGACGTTCCTCGGAGCTCATGGTCTTCTCCACGCTAACCCGGGGATAGACAGCAGGTCCTGCCGGTTCTTACTCTCGCTCATGTACTGCGCTATGTGTATACTGCCATTTAAATAATTTGAAATCCTGTCGGGGGCCCGGACAAAAAAACGATCCAGAAGTCACCGGAACCCTGCCATGCGCCGGGAGCCAGGTAGCTGGAATTTAGAAAATATCGGACAGGGAGCCGTCAGGATTCAGGACAAAGGTTGAGCCGCACCCGTCAGGCCCCGAGCAGAGGCAGAAGTGCCCGTCCTCGCCAAGCTCCTCGTGGATAACAACAGTATCTTCCCGCTGGCAGACGGGACATGCGGGAAGTTTATGGTGAACCATTCTTGCCAGTAATATTGATCCCGATATAAAAAGGGGTTGCGGTCGCGGCAGCCCGGCCCGGATCAGCGGCCTGCCTGAATTGCTTTCCGATCGCCACTGATTTTCGTGGCGCAGGCATCAGGAGGTAGTCGAATTTTTTTCACGTGCGGAAACGTTCATCCCGTCCCACTCCTCATACACCATGAAGACCATGATCCCATCCCCACCGCCGTCACCACCCGGCCCGGAGAGCGAACGAGACTGCACAGGATGGAGACCTGAATGACCGGTGAAATGGATCTCAGGCTGGAGGGGCTCTCAAAGTATATTGTCACGAGCCCCTCGTGGGCAAAATCGCTTGCCATAATCATCATCCTCTCAGGTTGCGTCGAGATCATGGCGATGCTCGGGAGCGGAAAATCCCTCACCCACCCCACCCTCTTCCCGGTCGCCGCCTATCTCGTCCCGGCACTCGCCGCCCTTGCCCTGACACCCTGGCTCGCCCGCCGGTTCTCCGGGAAACTCACGTACGAGTGGTCGGGGCTCACGGCCGCGATCGGTCTTGTCCTCTCGCTTTTTGTCTCTCTCTCGCCCATCCTGCTGTTCCGGTTCTCGTTTCCGCTCTTCTTTGCGGTCTCGCTCGCCTTCGTCTTCGCGTTTCGGATGCTTCTCCTTGCTGCGGTCGTCGATTATCACCTCAGGCGGGTCGTGGTCCCGGCGCTCCTCCACTCGGGCCTCGCGGTCGCGGGGGCGGCGCCGTTTCTGGGTCTGCAATTCGTGCAGCTCTCCATCCTCCTCCACATCAGCTTCGCAGTCGGCGTCCTTGTCTTCATTATCGTGATCGAACGGCCGATGAAGGCCAACTTCCGTGTCGGGCCTTTGGAACTCGCAAACGCATTCCTCGCCCACCTCTCCGAGGGCAGCCATAAACTTGACGATTTCTTCCGGAGCATCGGCGAGAGCGTAGTCGTACCTGAGGTCTCTCTGGTGATACAGCGGGAGGGAAAAGAGGAGATCTTCGTCACGGTGCCAAACGTCCACCCCGGCCCCCTTGGCGAAGTCGGCGGGAGCAACCTGCCAAAGATCCTCCACGGTATGTTTGGCAGCGCATCGATGGTCTTCCACGGTTCTGCCTCGCACGATTTTAACCCGGTCGATGAAGACGAGGTAAGAAAAGTCGGCACTGCGGTTATGCAGGCCCGTCCGGATGCCTGCACGAACACCGGCTGCACAGCGTCGGCAAGGTACCGGAACGGGTCGGTAGACGTGCTCGCGCAGGCGTTCGGGGACACAGTTATCGCTATTGCAACCCGGTCACCACTTGTCACCGAGGACCTCGAATTTTCTGTCGGGTTTGCGATCATGAAATCGGGCGAGAAATATTTCCGCAACGTCGCTTTTGTCGATGCCCACAACTGCATGGACGCAATGGAGGACGGGGTCCACCCGGGAACGGAACTTGCGATGGAGTATACCGGCGCCGCGGAGACTGCGTTTGCTGCAATCTCACAGAAAGAACAGGCCCGGTTCTCGGCCGGATACGCTGGCAGGACGCTCCCGTTCTCACGGCAGGAGGGTTTCGGCGACCTCGGCGTTCAGGTGCTTGTCGTGGATGCCGGCGGGCAGACGACCGCGTACGTCCTCTTTGACGGCAACAACATGCAGACCGGCGCCCGCGACGAGATCCGGAAGCGGCTGCTTGCCCGCGTGGACGAGTGCGAGGTCATGACGACCGATACCCACGTGGTAAACACGATCTCGGGAAGGAACCAGGTTGGGCTCAGGATCCCGGTCGACTCCTTTTATCCTCTTGTCGAAGAGGCGGTCATGGAGGCTATTGCCGACGCCGCTCCTGCCCGCACCGCCGGCGCGACCGCATGGTGCCGGGGGATCGTGGTCTTTGGTTCGCAGCGGATCTCCCAGATCGCGTCCACGGTGAACGGGATGATGGGCTTTTTACTCCCCGTCGCGATCATTATTCTTATAGGCGCCTTCCTGACCACCGCGATGGCGTATTTTCTGCTCGTGTATTAGGGCGGGAATGATTGCGTGCCTTCCCGGCATATCCCTCAATCAACTGTATGAAAAAAGTATAGTTCAGGAATTTTTTGTGGGTGCCGGATGTACTTTTTTAAGATAGATATCGAGCACGCCATTTTTCAGGGTGAGTTTCGCCCCGACCTTCATGACCGGACCGGGGAGCGGGATGACCTGCGAGAGGGACACCAGTCTTCGTTCGCACAAGCAGTTTCCGTCATAATCCCCTTGTCGTTCCTCCTCCCGGTCACAGGTAATCTTCAGGGTTTTTTCGTCCGGTAAGGCAACGGCAATTTTTGAAGTTCCGGTTCCCGGGACCGTGTCCATGGTCACGGTCACTTCATCGTCATGCTCGGTGACCTCCGCATTTAAGGTGTGTACATACTGGCACACGATCCCGGGGTCATCTTCTTCTGGCAACATCGGATTATCAGCTGGTTCAAGAGCAAGCTGGTACAGGTAGTCCATTGATGCCCTGAGTTCATCGAGTTCATCATAGATCGATCTGTGAAAACGTCGTACCATTTGTCTACCACCTCCTGATTGCTGCCCAGGTGTAATCCCACCTGGATACTAGGGACGGGTGCTGTTTATGCCAATATACGTTTCGATAAAAAATCCGGGATTATTTTAAAAATGTCAGGCACGGCTGGAATAATACGCATTTCCGGCAACAGGAGAGAATGCGGGATAGTTTTAAAAAAAAGTGCCGGTTAAATGTACCGGTTCTTCCGCAGCCAGTCGGTCTGCGGTTTGAGGTACCGGTAAATAATATCGCATTTCTCGTCCTGGAAACTCCACGGGACGATAAGGACTGTATCGCCTTCCCGTATCCACTGTCGTTTCTTGATCTTTCCCTTGATCCGGCCCATGCGGGAGACCCCGTCTATACACTGGACACGGATATGATTTGCCCCCTGCATTGTTTCGGCACGGGCAAACTGCTCGTTGTTCCATTTTTTCGGCAGCCTTACCCGGCAGACCGGCGTACCATCTGGGTTTAATGCATTCGGGTCTGCTGCACCTGTATCTTCTCTTCTGTGAAAACCACTCATTCGACCAACTACGTTTGCATTATTAATGGTGGCTGACATGTTGAAGGTATGTATAGTTTTTGGTGATTCTCAGCGGCGACCCGGCCTTTGAGAGGCGGTCGTGAGGGATGATGACAGTAAACCGATTGTCATCCGGACAAAACCGTCCCCTGAATTTTAAGAGGCAGGACACGTGGCATGAGTCCATTCTTCATAGGCACCGACGCTGATATGAGGGGACCATGAGAGGCCGGCATGAATCCGGCCGTACACCAGAGGTACTTCAGATACCTATATGTGCCGCTGAACCTATTCTTGCCCACCACAGCAGAGCGATGACATCGACTGCTATCAAAAAGAACGCTGATGATACCACGAAGGGGGCAATCAGGCAAAGCACCGCGAACCGCTTAATCGGAACCGGAAACCATCGGGATCCGGGAGTTCGAATGCTGTGAAGAAGGAAGAAGATGCAATACCAGCAACGAGGGCAACCGGTTATCCGTGACAGGGTGGGAAATAACCGGGACCAAGGGCAAAAATCCCATGACGGCAGCAGCGTCACAAAAAATGCTGCCGACCCCATGACCATGGGAAGAGATGCAGAAAAGGGATTTGTATGAGCGTATTTATAAAATTCAGGCATTTGGGAGTGTACCATAAGGGGGATTCCCTGTCCATAGATCTCGCCAAAATTTCTGAATTCAAAATAACCCGGCAGCGCAGTACCTGTGAACTTCTTGCCATCACCCCGGAAAATCAGCAGCCGGACAGGCCGTATTCGATCGCGACAAGGGATCGGGAGTACCAGTTACAGGAAATCATCACCGATCTCAAGAAGCTGAAAAAGGAGACGGGAGATCTCATCTACGAGATTACCGATACCGGAGTTCACCTGATTAAGACCGTATAATTTTTTGGATCCGGTTCATTCCGATTTCCGCATATGTTCCCGGCGCACCCGTTTTATTTCGTCATCCGATATCCGCACAGGCAAACTACCACAGTGTGGACACTGCCGGGCCCGGGTTCTCACCATCCATGGATTTTATTTCAGGCCCGACCAGAAATACCAGATGAGAACGACACACACAAGCGCAATACCGCTCCAGAACCACCACGTCTTCCATACCGGGTGAGATTCGGCAAAATCGTACGAACGCGAATCTTCCGCATTTTTTCCCCTGAACCATTCCACCCATGCATTGGTCATGGTGCAATCACGCATTCCGCTGGGGGCAGCCAGAAAGGAAAAGACCGGCCTCTTTGTCCTCTTCAGGATTTTTCGCCGGGTCGGTGAGGACATAGGGGATCATCAGAGCATCCCCCGGGCCTGATCGATCAGTTCGATCGTATAATGGTGGGGATAGTCAATTTTTTTAAAGGGTGCTGACCCCAAGATGTAAAAACCAAAACGGGTTTCGCGGATTTGGTTTGTATAAAGAAAATTCAGCATGGCGCTGATTGACCGACAGGATTTCCATGACAGGTGATGAAACTGTGCAATCTCCCGTGCGGTGACCACGGCCCGGGTAATATGTTTCGTGAGTAAGTAGGCACAGATGAGACGAGCACAGGTATATCTCTGTCCTGAATCCGTCCTCCTGTGTCCCATTTCCGGCTCCTGTCCTTCGCAATTCTTATGCCCTCATTGGGCCATCAGGGGATATAGGTACGTATTGCCGGCAGATTTTCTAAAACCACGAGAATCGTTCCCGGAACTCCAGAGACAGGATACCTACGCTTACCCTGCCACAATATCATACACCGCATGCCACTGCCCGGGCGAGTACGACCGTACCTCGCGTTCGGTCACTTCCACGCCGCCCAGCTCTTTAATCCGGGCAAGGTGCTCGCCTTCCTTCGAAACAAGCGAATAGAAATGGATCGTGCCCCCCGACCGCACGAGCCGAAACGCTTCCGGTAAAAATTCCGTGCCGGCAAGCGGGAGGTTCATGATGATCCGGTCGAACTTCCACAGCAGGCACTTTTCAAGCCGCCGGGCATCTGCAAGCAGGGGGATCACATTATGGGACCGGTTCTTCCCGATATTCTCGATCATCAGCAGAATCGCCTGCGGGTTGAGGTCCGCTGCCATCACAAGCGACGCACGCGGGGCAAGCGTGATCGCAAACGGGCCGACACCGGCAAACATGTCGAGCACGAGTTCATACTCCTGCATCTGATCAAAAACCCGCTGCCGTTCGGTCGAGAGCCGGGCGGAGAAATACGCACCGGCAAAGTCGACCACAAACCTGTGCCCGTGCTCGACCACATCCGTCCGGGTCGTGGGTGTCCCGGCAAGCACCGCGTATGTGCGGGTCCGGTACTCGCCGGCAACCTCACTTGTGGGGAAGAGCACGGTATGGAGCGAGGGCCGTGAGGCAAGGATTAGCGCCGCTCCCGTGGGATCATTCTCATGCATGATCGCGATCCCGCCCACCTGTTCGTGCCGGGGGAGCTCGATGCGACCCGGCTGCTCCTCAAACGTGTACCGGGCCGCACCCTCACGTTCTTCCAGCACCGGGAAGACGAGCCCGTCACCATCGCGCAGCACTTTGAGGGTGACATCGAGCACCCCCTCCCCGATAAGCGCCTGACGCGTCGGCTCGCCCTGCCGCATCGGCACCCGTACGCCCCACTGTTCGACTGTCATCTCCCAACCACTGCAATCATAATAGTATACGTGTAACATTTATTCATGGCTGGTGATGGTGAGGACCGGAACGTGGACGGGCCGGGCGGCCCCAACCGCGAGAAAGAATTAGAAATCCATACGAAGCTCAGGGCAGGTTCGCTCAAGCTCTATGAACTCGAAAAGCAGATTGCCCCGGTCGATGCCGTACGGGTGCGGCGGGAATTCATCGAGCACGAGACCGGGACCACTTTAGAGAACATCGGCATCTTCTCCATCGATGTCGACCGGGCGGCAACGAGGAACTGCGAGAACATGATCGGCGCCGTGCAGGTACCGGTCGGGGTCGCCGGGCCGCTTACCATCAACGGAGAGTACGCGAAAGGTGCATTCTGGCTGCCGCTTGCAACGACCGAAGGCGCACTCGTCGCATCGGTCAACCGGGGGGCGAGCGCGATAACAAAAGCCGGCGGGGCCGAAGTGCGGATCCTGCACGACGGCATGACCCGGGCCCCGGTCTTTGCAGCAGACAGCGTCGGGCACGCGAAACAGATTGCAGACTGGGCCCAAGCACACGAAACGGAACTTGCCGCGATTGCACAGACCACCACCACCCACGGGAAGATGACCGGCCTTGTCACCTTCATCGCGGGCACGAGCGTTTTTGTCAGGCTCGAATTCGATACGAAAGACGCGATGGGCATGAACATGGTTACAATCGCGAGTGGGAAGATCGCCGATGAAATCGCGAAAAACACCGGTGCCCGTTTGATCGCACTTTCAGGTAACATGTGCGCCGACAAGAAACCCGCGGCGATCAACGGCATCATGGGCCGGGGGCGCAGCGTGGTCGCCGGCGTCGCGCTCTCCCACGAGCTCATCGAAAAAGGCCTCAAAACCGATGCAAAAACCATGGTCGAGGTCAACTACCGGAAAAACCTCATCGGTTCCGCACGCGCCGGATCCATGGGCTTCAACGCCCATGCGGCAAATGTTGTCGCCGCGATGTTCATCGCCTGCGGACAGGATGCCGCCCACGCTATTGATGGCAGCACCTGCATGACCACGATCGAAGCCACCGAGACCGGTGCGTACGTTGCGGTCACCCTTCCCTCGCTCCCGGTCGGCACGGTCGGCGGCGGGACCGGGGTCGACACCCAGCAGGAATGCCTGAAAATTCTCGGTGTTGCCGGCGGCGGAACGCCCCCGGGTGCAAACGCGAAGAAACTCGCTGAGATCATCGGGGCCGGCGTGCTTGCCGGGGAACTCTCGCTCATCGGTGCGCTTGCCGCCCAGCACCTCGCCCGGGCCCACCAGGAACTGGGCCGGGGGCAGAAGCGGTAGGAATGATCTTACTTTTTTTGGAATTTTCCCTCTGAACGCAGAGCCAGAATACCACAAACAAAATGCAAACAAAGAGAGTTGTCCGGACAGGTTGACAGAGGCCGAGGAATTTTTATGATGTGAAAACCGGTCGGTCAGAACCGGAACCACTTCATCATCACGATTGCGTCCTCGCCGTTTTTATAGTAGCCGCCGACCTGGAAGACGTTCTCATACCCGAGGCGCCGGTAGAATCTCTGGGCAGGGGCATTTGACTCACGGACTTCAAGCTGGGAACCGGTCGCAAGTTCGAGCGCAAACTGGTGTTCGAGCCGGAGCACGAGTGCCCGTCCGATCCCCCGCCGCTGGAACCGGGAACTGACCGCAAAATTGCAGATATGGCCGTAGATGTTCTCTCCCGTGTCCTCAAGAGCCCCGACAATAAATCCCGCGACCTGCCCCTCGCTCGCCGCCACAAAAAAGGTGGTCGGGTAATAGGAGAGAGCCTCGGCAAACGTCACTTTGTCCCACGCATCGACAAACGCTTCGAGTTCGAGGGCGTAGATCGCGTCAACATCCGCAGGGCCCGCCCTCCTGATGAAAGGCTGGGCCGCCGGGGGGATGACATCGTTTGATCGGATCATGAGATCGGGTTCTCCTGATTTGCAGTATTTCCTGTTGCCCCCCGCGTACAATAAGGGTTGCGCCACGGGCAGGCCGCACAGGTTTTTAAGGTTGCCATGCGGGTCTTTGATTATATATGTGACCGCGCCCTAATTTATGAGAAAGAACGCCCTCATGCGGGGCGCTGGTTGGTATCATGGTAACGATCTATCGTTTTCCCGCGGTGCGCCCTGCACCCGGTGAGGCACAGGCCATTGCGGCAGTGCCGTACGATGTGGTGACCGCTGAAGAGGCACGAGCGATCATCAAGGCAAACCCGGATAGTTTTCTTACCGTCAGCAGGTCCGATGCTGAACTCCCCGACCTCCCCCCGCACGATGACCGGGTCTACGAGCGGGCCCGGGACAATTTCCGTGCGCTCATCGCGAGCGGCCGGATGAAAAAGGACGACCGGCCCGCGATGTACGTGTACCGGATCCGGCAGGACGGGGACACGTTTGTGGGACTGTGCTGCTGCCTTGATACCGAAGATTACCGTACCAACAAAATCCGGCGCCACGAGCTGACCCGGTACGACAAGGAGGAGGACCGGACCCGGCACATCGATGCGGTCAGGGCCCATAACGGCCCGGTCGTTCTCCTGTACCGGGATGCAGACAATCTTTTTTCTTACATCGAATCGCTGATTGCGGGAGACCAAAAGCCGGATGCGGAAGTTACCACCCCGCAGGGCGGCATCCACCAAATCTTTGCCATCACCGACCCCACAGCGCTCGACCGGATCGAACACAGGTTCCGGGATGTGGCAAACCTCTACATCGCCGACGGCCACCACCGGGCAAAGGCCGCGGTCAACCTCGCGGACCGGAAAAAAGCAGCGGGCGAGCGGACCGATGGCGAGATCGGCCGGTTCATGGGCGTGCTCTTCGCCCACGAGCGGGTGAAGATCCACGGGTACAGCCGTCTCTTAACCGATCTCGGGAAATACACGCCCGAAACATTCCTTGCCGAGCTCGGGAAGCAGTACACGGTCACCCCGTACGGGAAGGTGGACGGGAACGGGTACAATATCCGGCCGCACATCGCCCACCCGGAAAAATACCATGTCATGCACCTCTATCTCGAAAGGAAGTGGTACGAGTGCACCCGCCCTATCGATCCAACAGCAGGGCCGCTTGACGTGCTCGATGTCGCGGTGCTCCAGAAGATCGTGCTCGAAAGGATGCTTGGCATCACTGACCCCCGGGGCGATGCCCGGCTCCAGTACCTCGGCGGGGCACGACCGGTTGCCGATCTCGAAAAACTCGTGGACGCCGGGAAGTACCGGCTCGCGTTTGCGATGCAGCCAGTCCGGGTCGGGACCGTGCTCTCGATCGCGGATGCAGGCGGTGTCATGCCCCCAAAGTCCACGTGGTTTGAGCCAAAACTTTTGAGTGGACTTGTCATCCACTCGTTTGACTGAATTTTAAAAATCAGACCCTGAACCTTTATCATTTTTGCAGTCCGAGGGATGATGATATGATCACCCTCGCACTTCCCAAGGGCAGCCTCGAAGCACAGACGCTCCAGCTTTTCAAGGAGGCCGATCTCGAAGTCAGGCGCACTGACCGCGACTATAATCCCCGGATCGACGACCCCCGGATCGGCAAGATCAAGATCCTGCGCCCGCAGGAGATCCCGACCTACGTGGACAAGGGCTATTTCGACCTCGGGATTTCCGGCCTTGACTGGGTCCGCGAGACCGGGTCGGACGTGGTCGAAGTGGCAGCCCTCACGTACAGCAAGACGGGGGAGGGGAACGTAAAGATCGTGATCGCCGTCCACCGCGACGAGCCTATCGAGAGCGCCGCACAGATCCGGCCCGACAGTCGGGTGACGACCGAATACCCCGAGCTCACAAAGAAATTTTTTGCAGACCTCAATATTCCGGTCCAGCTCTTCCACTCTTTTGGCGCATCGGAGGCAAAGGTGCCCGACCTCATGGATGTGGTCGTGGACCTGACCGAGACGGGAACGACGCTGCGGAAAAACGGCCTCAAGATCATCGGCCAGATCATGGAGTCTCATACGGTCATCATTGCGAACAGGGTGAGTTGGGCGGACCCGGAAAAGCGGCGCGAGATAGAAGAGATCAAGACCCTGCTCTTCGGGGTGCTCGAAGCACGGCACAAGGTCCTCCTCACGATGAACGTGCCGACCGCTTCACTGGAGAAGATCGTATCGGCGCTCCCGGCGATGAAAAAACCCACGGTTAGCCGACTCCACGGCATCGATTACTACAGCGTCCAGACGGTGGTGCAGAAAAGTGCCGTCAACAAACTGATCCCGATACTCAAGGGATGCGGCGCGGAGGATATTCTGGAGATACCGATCGCGAAGATCGTGGTGTGAACAAACCATTCTTTTGATCCAGGATTTTCGTTTCTGTTTCCTGTAGGAAAACCTGCCGGACCCGACGAGGTCTGCGGTGGTCGGGAGGGGAGATGAGACAACAATACTGCGATTTTAATTTAAAATGCCGCCGTAGTCGAGCGTACTATCCCAGACCCCTCATGAAATACAGAGCAGGATATTAAAACAAAATTTATATCCCTTTACCCGTCTATAGGCCTTTAGTGAAACTGATGCGCTGCACGAGATTATTCTTCATGACTGCCAGTCTGGTCGTGCTACTGTGCCTCTGTGCGGCATGTGTCACGGGCCCATCTGTACAGAACCAATCGGTTGTAAACAAGACACCGGTAGCCGATGTGGGAATAGTACCGATCGCGAGTGGCAGCACCAGCGTGCCTGCATCCTATTCGCTTGAAGAGGCGGTATCCGCTGTTACCGGGGACAACCAAAATCAGGTAAACGAAAGTTCTGAGGGACTCTCGTTCTATTACATCCAGGGTGCAAATGTGGATGCATCCGGAAAAGCTGAACGCTGGACGTTCGGGGCCCGCAACGGAAATTCCACTACTATGCTGATCTACGATCAGACAGGTGTAACCAGGGTCGCCTGGCAGGGGGGGTTGCCGGAGCAGGAGATCGATACGGCAGGCATCGTATCACCAGCAGACATAATCAGGATTGCATATCCCGAAAATCAGAACATTACAGGAAACCTTAAAATTCAGATTGAAAACGGGAAATATACCGTAACGGCACCATCGGGTTCGCATCCCGGGGCCTACATAATCAACGCAACAACGGGAGTGCTGATTGAGACCGATGACTGATGATGCCGGAAACCTCTCGATCGATTTTCTGGCAGGTTTTACCATCTTCATGGTTGCATTAATCTATGTAGCGACGCTGATACCGGGGCTCTTCATTGGTCTCCAGAGCCGGACCATCGATTATGATGCGGTTGCCTACAGGACCGGTGTTATTCTGGCAGAAGATCCCGGGCAGCCGTCTAACCCCTCATGGGAGGCCCCCTACACCGACCCGAGCACGATACTCAGGTTCGGACTTGCCCTGTCAAAAGATACCCCCAACATCCTTTCGACGGCAAAAATAAACAGTTTTTTCTGTAGCACCGAATTTGTGTATCCCAATGATTACCAGTCTCGGGCGGTTTTTGGCGACTATCCGTACCAGTTCAATATCTCATTACAAATAGCAGGGGACAATTATACGCGCTCGGTTGGGGATATCCTTCCCGAAGGGTATGGGTACAGCCGGCGGGTCGTTAAGATAAAAGAGACCAGTAATGCCACCATCGGTCTTGCACAGATTCAGCAATATTACTGGTCAAACGAGACGAACCTGACGTACGCACCGGAAACACATATCTTTTCGATCTATCTTAACTGCACGAATCTGGCTGAAAACGGCCCTGATTATAACAACCCTGCATACCAGATCAATCCAATCGACCCGTTAGGCGAAGGAGTGGTTATCAATCTGACCGATCTGGATCAGACCACATGTGAATCGACAGCGTCGCAAAAATTCCATCCCCCTTCAGGATGCAATGGCGGTTCACAACCCACTATAAATCTCTCCAGTATCTCAATTTACCAGTCCCGCCCGCTGCCCGAAGGCACCGGGCGCGCCTGGTCCCAGATAATACCTAGTACCAATCACGCTACGTATGAAGTGTATATTGATGGCGGCACCACACCCTACAATTCCACGGAGTCTACGGAGTTCCCGGTGAATGTGACCAACAATGTTTCATTATTCATTTTCCCCGCCTCGCTCAATTCATGGTCATTCGGCGACCCTAATTCAGATCTGAACATCACCATGCAGTTCGAGCTGAGCCATGGGGACTGGTTCCTCAACAGTACCAAGAACCAGCCAGACGGTGCATTCGAGTATAACTACGACCCTGCAA
The DNA here is from genome assembly GCA_964454995.1 of uncultured Methanoregula sp. GTDB lineage: Archaea > Halobacteriota > Methanomicrobia > Methanomicrobiales > Methanospirillaceae > Methanoregula. The sequence goes on along the minus strand of CAYVTY010000021.1, from coordinate 15,100 downwards.
ATGTGAGCCAGCCGTACCTGCGTGACGGGGTTATGGAGGTGGCCGTATGGTAAAAGACGATGGCCAGCTCTATACAATCGAGGGTGTGGCAGCCGGCATGATCATGCTTTTTACGGCATACCTTGTTCTTGGTGCAACGTCCGTGTATACACCGGGTGACACCCATATCAGCGACATGCAGATCGAACAGACAGGTACGGATGCCCTGCGGATGATGAATACGCAGGTAAACGGAACGAGTGGAACGAGCCCGCTTCATGATATCATCTATAACAATGGTGCGTCCGGGTTCAACGGTCCTGAATTCAATACGCTGTTCCTGAATTATGTGAATAACAGGACAGGATCAGAGACCGATGACCTCCACTACTCTGCGTCGGTTACGTATTATGATATAAACAATCGAACAACCGAAAGTCTCCCGCTTACTTCCAACCGCAATCTCACCGGCGGTGAGCATCCGGTCCGGGTGACCGAATGGGTAATTGTCAATAAACAGTTTCCCGGCACGAATTTGGTAGAAAACCGGTCAGTTCTTGTGGAGGTGCTCTTATGGCGGGATTAAACGATGATGCGCAGTGGATCGTCATGATGGGTTTTGTCGTGAGCTTCAGTTTTTTCTTCCTTGCGATGATTCTCAACCAGTCCACGGTGGTGGGACAGACGACGGCAGAAAGCGTGCTGGATTTTCCGAAAAATGACATCCGGGACGTAAGAAGCGTCATTATCCAGTCAACAGAGGTAACGGGTTCGACTGTTGATCTCAAAAACGATATAATTAAAATTGCACAAAGCCGGAAGGGTGCTGTAATATCTTACACAGTTACACCACCCACGTCCTCAGATCCCAAAACGTACATCAGCATCCATTACAACAACGGAGTGACTGCATACAATGAATCCTGGACATCACCCTGAAAACCACAGGGAGGCCGGGGTGAGCACCCTGATCGAGTACGTGATCATCAGCGGCGTCCTCCTGTTCCTCTTTGTCGTGGTGGTCCTGCAGGTAAACACAAATATCATGCAGGGGCCGGCTGAAACACTTGAGTACACGGCATTTACTGATATCGGGAATGGAGTGTCGACGCGGATCGTGGATGTGTACGCCATTGCACCGGTAAACGGAAATATCTCTTCGTCGTTTCCTCTTCCTGACGAGGTTGCAGGACAGGATTATTTCGTCAATATCTCCACAGATGCGGAAGGAAATCAGAACGTTATGGTTTACCAGAGTGATATTGCCAGCAATACCAGTCTTTCCGGTATCAGCAGTACGAGATCCGTAGCCGGAAACACTACGGGACAGGGTATGAACAGGATAAGTTATGATTCTGGGGGATTCTGAATTATGCAGAGCAACAGGAAAATAAAAACCGGGAATGAGCGTGCAGTATCTGAAGCGATCGGATTCATTATTATTTTCGGCATTATCATCGCGGGTATCGGCTTGGTGACACTGTACGGGTACCCGATGCTGCTGCAGCAACAGTCCAGTTCGAATGAGCAGATCATGGAAAAGAATATGATCGTACTGCAGAATGATCTCAAAAGCCTTGCATACAAAACGGTGCCCTATAAGGAGACGTCGTTGAGTGTGGGGGGCGGGGCCCTCACGGTATACAATATGAGTTATGATAATACTACAGAATCGCATTTTTCAATTTATGATGATGAGGGAACGATTGCCCCGTCATCTAATCCCATTGTTTTCTACACCGGGGATCTGCGGTATGAATCGGCGAGTGCCGAGACCGGTATATCGCTTGAAAACGGTGCGGTGGTCAAGAGGATGTTCGCCGAGAACGGGTCGACTATGCTTGCAGAACCGCGGTGGTTCTATGATACCCCGACCAATACCGCCGTGATCTACCTTATTGGGTTTAATACGACCACAGATGTCATGGCACAGACGGGTGTTGGTACCGTCAAGATGAACCTGGAGCAGACAAACTTTACCTCATATACTACTGCAGCAGGTGACCCGATCCATGTCGAATATACGCCGAACAGCAACGCTGATTATTCAACGGCATGGGACAATTATTTTACCGGCACGCTTGGCATGGTTTCAGATGGAACAGGAGGCTATATTTTTCCCCAAATGCCATCGACACTCGTTATATATATGTATGAAATTGAGATCGAATCCGTGTAATCAATCGAAATTCCAGAATGAAAAAAATCAGGCAAATTTTTTTCCCGAAAAAAATTTCGTTCTGAATGTTCTGCCTGTTTTGTTGCCAGAACGGGAATTTTCTGTACCTGGCAATCCTGATATTTAAAAAAAATTGTTATTTCACGTATTTTTCCAATCAGACCAATATTCTAGACTGTGAGCAAATAATAGTTTATATATAATACATTCGTCAATAACTTACGTAAGTGATGAGGTATGCGTGTTCATCTGGTTTTGATCGCACTAATCGGATTGCTCCTTTTGGTGGCGATGGGTAATGCAGCATATATCCCGGATCAGAATTCAACCATATCCAGTAATGCAGCAAACAGCTGGACGGTTGTAAAACAACAGTCGACAATCTCCGTCTATGCATATAATACAACAGCTCTCTACGACGTTTCCGGTGCGACTGTAACTTGGGCGCTCAACACAACGACATTGGGATCGCTTGGCACGACTGTTTCAACAACGGATGCATCCGGACTGGCAAGTACTACATTTACAGCAGGAACCACCCCAGGGGCCGTTAACATCACGGCAACGATTAGTGCCAATGGCACCAGTGTCCAGAAAACGTATACCCTCAATATCGATCACGACGTCCCCTATACTGCAGTGTTTAGCTATCAAAGCGTAGCAACGGTTGCCACGTTAGTTCCCTTCAACACCACATTTACCGACAGATGGGGAAATCCTATTGACAGACGGAATCCGTTTAATCCCCAGTTTATAACATTCACGATCTCTTCACCTTCTCCAAATACAGCTGCACTTGATATCAATAACACATTCGTAAATATGGTCTCCCTGCAACCGGACATGCAGGGAATGATTTCCATTAATGTCCTGACCGACAGCGTGTTTGGTGAAAATATTATCGGGATTTCGCCAGTTAATGGATATATTAATGGAGAACCCGATAGGATCGACTACGAATATATAGTCAGCATAGAAAACGGCGTGCCCTTTTCAATAGCTCAGTCCGTGGCACCGGATAGTCCTCCATCATTGCCAGCTGACGGTGCATCCGACCATAAGTTTACCATCACCTATTCTTTGCTGGATAAATTCGGGAACCCCGCAGAAAACCAGACTGTTCAGGTACATACAAATTTTGGTGACGCCGATCAGTTCCTGACGACAAACAGTGTGGGTCAGCTGGCTTTCAATTATGGCCCGCATACAAGTGCGGGAAATATTACCATCACGGCAACAGCAGTTGCGAATTCATCGGTTAACTGCAGTTATACGATCCAGTATTATAGTACCGCCCCGGTAAACATGGCGTTCTCTGCAAGTCCTGATACGATGCCAAGCATTGATGCAAATAGTTCATCCATATCATCACTCAGTGCAAAAATAATGGATGTGATGGGGAACCCGGTTGCGGGGCAGGCTGTCAACTTCACTATAACAACCCCTACCTACGATACCCCCTATGTCTCATCCGCGCCATACTTGGTAAGTACGACAGCGGTTTCAGACAGCAACGGTTTTGCCACGGTGACGTTTGTCCCCGGGGGATTCAATACCACAAATAATAAATATGGACTCTTTAACCCGGGCGCTACCGGTTCCACCAGTGCGGTGGCAACGTGGAATGGTATCAGCCAGTCCACACAATTAACCTGGAAAAACTACCCCTATCTCAAGATCACAACCAATGTCACCCCAAAAGTTGTTCCCGTAAATGGTACCGTTACTGTCACGATATCGATGCTGGGAGATGGCTGGAAACTCCAAGGAAAACCGGCAGATGTCGTTATCGTAACCGATCTGGCCGGAGGTACTGGCGGGTCGACTCTCTTGGGTTATACAAAGGCAGCGGATACAGCATTCGTGAAAAATGCAACCAATACAACGTGGGTTGGTCTTGTATCATTCGGGGACGGTCCGAATGCCTACAGCAATGATGCATCTCTCCTCTATTCCAACCAGACAAACCCCGCCGTTGCCAATAATTTTTCCCTTTTCAATCCCTACGGCAGCGTCAAAGACTGGTGTCTGGTAAAACCATCGTTATGGACAGAGGCTAATGCTCAATCACCCTCAACGATCATTAACACACCCGTATATCAAAGGGCCGGATGGTATATTGCCCACGGCCCGTGGACTATATCCACAGGATATACTTATTTTAATTCTTACTCCGATGCAACGATTGATTATCCAAATCTCGTCAATCACCAGGCTGAGCTCAGTTCGGGGAAGCCCCTTGAAAACACTATTGCAGGATACAATGGTGTCGGAGGTACTGATTACGCCGCAGGTATCAACGCCGCGCTTCAGTTGTTTGCGGAAAATCCCAATCCGCTCCATAGCCAGTCGATCGTCATAATGGGAGACGGTATCCCGATGATGGCTCCCCTCGCGAATATGTCCAAGGAGTCCTACTGGCCATCCGATTGGTATCCCCGATCTAACCTCGCTTGGGAAGATGAGAGTGATACGGCAATCGCTGCCGCAGTCTATTCTGCGAACGTGGCAAAAGCCCAGGGGATTACCATATATGCGGCCGGATATCCCCTGAACAATCAGATTGATACTTCGACCCTTTCGCAGCTTGTCTCATCACCAAGCACATACTATTCCATACCCGATGCGAGTGGTCTGACAAATGTGATGATCGCGATCCAGGGACAGATCCAGCAAAACGCCGGTGTAAATACGGCCATGGATCTGGATTTCAACAATGTAAGCGTCGGTTATGGCAACCAGACGACAGGATTTGCGTATATGTACAATCCACCAGCTTCCACATCAATAGGCTGGCAAAATAATACTATCACGGTCAGCGATCAAAGCGCTCAGTGGAACGCTGACCATAATCTGATTTTCAATATCGGGACGATAAATCTCTCCCAGACATGGAACGCGACCTTCCAGTTACAGGCCACACACCAGGGAATTCTGGATGTCTGCGGCAACAGTTCAAAAGTCGTCTTTAATAACGGAGCCGATTACGAGAATGTCAGCGGATGCATCGTGACCGTGGTGAGCAATCAGACCAATCCAGGAGCGTCGCAGCTGAAAATCAATATCACCAATCTCCATGTAACGCAGAACCCCCCTTTCACAAATTCTATACCACTCCAGTGGAACATCACGTATCCGGGGAATCAAACCGCCACTGAGATCTTATGGTATTCCGCAGATAATGCCCACTGGAACGAAGAAAACTCTTGGTCGATCAATCCTGGAAACTGGACAGAAACACACAATCTGGATTTAAGCGGCCTTGTGGCAGGATCTTATAATTATATCGAGGTGCAGGGAGATGCGCCAGACGCTCAAGGGGATATAGAGGGTCTGACTTTAGGAGGTAACTTAGGCAATAACAACTCATCATCATATATCAAACTTGAATGATTTTTTGTGAAGTAGCTGCTTAACAAAATGAGTGCGGGGCTCTCTTCAAACTAAACGGAGAACCCACATATTTTTACAAACAAGCGTATAATCAGCTTGATTTCCGATGACCCCCTATCGGATGGTTTTGCGGGCGTTTCCGGTATTCCACACACCCCCAATGGAGGGCTGATACACATATTGAAAGACCCGTTAAAAGGGAAAAACTCCACCTGCGTCTGCCGGGATGCGAGGGGAGGGATTTGAACCCGCGAACTTCTTCAAGAACAGATCTTGAGTCTGCCTCCGTTGGCCAAGCTTGGATACCCTCGCGCCTGTGTGCGAATAATGTTGGTGAACCGTCTACATAAGATGATTGATCGAAGCGGGATGCTGCCAAAAAGTCTGCCACCCTGAAGCACGCTCTCCTGTAACTATTACATGAAATCAGCGAGGCCCAGTTGCTCCTGTTTCTCCTCACCAAACGTCGATTCAATGGCAAGATCGATTACTTCAACCCGCTGCCGGCAATATTCCGACACCTTGTATTTTTTCACCATTGCCCTGGACACTTCGAGATATTTTTTAACCGACCCTTCGTGTACGGTCGGGATAATATTGCCGTTACAGAACCCCTTGCCCTTGAATTTCGTACATTTCCCGGCAAGAGGCATCCGTCGGTAACTCGTATTACACTTGGTACACCGGAACTTCTGCTTGGAGAAAGCGGAGAGATTCCCCATCAGGTCGCGGATGAAATGCGTATTCAACACCCGTTCGGCCACATCGTCCGCATCCACAGCACGGATCTTCTCGGCGAGATCGAGTTCTGCCTCAAGTTTCTCGGCCATGGATTTGAGCTGCGTGTAGGTAGACTCTAACGGCCCAGACGATATGTCCGATGTGTCGTGCGTGAAGAAGAAACCTTCCAGCTGCTGAGGGGTTCCGATACGCCGTTCGACACGGTCGATAAGCGGCTCGACATCCTTTGCTTTTGCGTAGTTCAGACCGGCCACATAGAGTTCGAGCGGGTAGCCCTTCCCGACATCAACGTTCAAGGCCTCCTTGTCGATCTCCGCCGGATCAATCCGGCTCGTAAGGACGAGGGGGGCATCCATTGTCCCGCCCCGGTTCTGGGGCAGGAACGAACGCGAGAAATTCAACAGCCCGTCCATGAGGAGCATGACGCAGTCCTCATCGCCATCACACTGGCCGGTGAAGATGCCGTTTGCAACGAGCGTGTGATCGTCTGCCACGGTCAGGCAGTACACCCGATCCTCAAGGGAGGCGACGGTCTCAACGTTCACGATCCGGTCGGTGATCACGACCCCGCCTTCGTAGACCGGCACAGCGTCCCCGGCCTTTACCTCCATCGCTTTGATCTTCCTGAGGTACTGCACATCCCAGACCAGCATCGCATGGTCCGGGGTGACCGTCAGCTGCCGGTTTCGGGAAGTCGTAAACCGGATCAGGTTTGCCGGCGCCCGGTGGATGGAGACCGAGGTAATCTTCCGCAGGTGCATCGTGCCAGTGGTATCCACGGTCCGGGTATAATACGGCCGGACCGGGTCTGAGTAGTACGTCCCCAGCCGGTCGATGCCGGGCTGGCTGATATCGAAATTCTCCATCACGAATTTCCGTATAGGGAGGTGTGCCCAGGACTTCCCGTTAGACACCTCAATTTCGGTGTCGCCAAAGAAACAGTTCCGGCGCTTTGCCGCGTGGAAGAACGGGTGGGCGTACCCGACGTTTGCCCGGGTGAATCCCACGATCCGGGCAAGCACCCCGGCGCTCGTGTGGGGGGCAAGGCCGATCATGAGGTGGCCGACGAGATCGTCCCGGGTCTTCACGTTATAAAATGCGGGAAGGCCGTAGATTTTTGTGAGCTCGTCGTCGATGAACCGGGCGATCTTGATCATATAATCGGCGCAGGAATCCGAGAGGAGAATATCCTGCGGGTGCAGTTCTATGATCTGCGTGCCGTTCTGGAGGTCATAGCCGTTGATGTCCCTGACGTACCCGAGCTCCCGCATTCGTTCGACCGGCACCCGCACCTCGTCCGGGCGGATATGGGTGAGGGGGAGATCGATCATGTCAAACCGAGTCGTGCCGTCCTTGAAGACGTAGATGTCTTGGAGGGCACGGAGGATGCCTTTTTCCATCGCCTCAACGGTCTTTTCCCGGGAGATGACACCTTTAACCCCTTTGACGAGTGCGATGCTGTCCTTTTTGATCCCGAGTCGCTCCATTGCCTGTGCGTATTCGGCTTTTACGTTTAAGGCGATCCGCTGGCTGCATGTGGCCGGGACATCGCAGTTCGGGCAGCGGTCCGTCGCGAGCTCGTGACCGCACTTCGGGCAGGTGTAGATGGGAACCGTGTGTGTCTGGCACTTCTGGCACCGGTTCAGGTAGGTGATCCCGCCACAGCCAGGACAGCGCCGGCGCCCCACTTCGATCTCGATGACGCCGCCTTCCTTCTGGAAATCGATCTCGGTCGCGTGGGCGTCAGATTCCTCGGTATGGCTCGACGCCTCCTGGAACGAGCGCCGGGCCCCCCCGGATTCCCCGAGCGGGAAGAGTGCGTGCGGCGGGGGGCTCATTTTACGGGGCTTGGACTTGCCGGGCCTGCCCATCCGCCCGCCAATCCGGATCCCGGAGCGGGACCGGAGCCGAAGACCGCTTACGTGCATGACAAGGTCAAGCTGACTCGCATCGGCAGGTACCGTATTCCATGTCTCGCGTTTTTTCAGGTGCTCATCGAGGCCGAGGCCTGCAATAAACGCGAGGTACATCCGGATCCGCAACGTCCCCGCGCTCACCTTGTGAGGGAGGAGCAGGATCTCAAGAGCTTCTTTTACGTTCGATTCGAGAGGGATTACCAGCACGTCATCTTCAATTTTTCCGGCACCCGAAACGGTATCAGCAAGAAGCCGGATCTGGTCGACGCTGATATCGTCCCAGTACCAAGTATAGGCAGGGTACAGGTATCCCCCGGCTCTCGCAAGAGCAAGCGCTTCAGATTCATCCTGCGGTGATTTTGTTCCCGGTTTCTGCTCAAGCAGCCACCATTCCTCGCAGTACCCTGCGGGAACAAGCGGGTGATTGTTCTCCAGGAAGTCCCCATATGCGATCAGGATCTCCCCGACATCGAGGATTCTCTCGACCTTGTTTTCCAGGGACAACGCGGTTTTTTCATCGTCGACCCTGAGCACCTCGCCCCCTTTGAGCCGGACGGTCGGTCCCTCAATGGAATCAACCGACACGACCCCGCAGGCCTTGCCCGGGCGTTCCAGTTTCATCTGGGTGCCGACCGCAAGAAATCCCCCCAGCAGGTACAGCGTCGCCGGGTTGAAACCGGCCGTCGCAAAACCGGTATTGCGGGAACGGCCGTACCGGAGCCTGAATCCCCCTTTTCGCATCGGGTAGGAAAAGACCGGCCTCCCCCCGATGAGATCCCGGAGGTACTTGTCCAGCGGCTTGATCCCCGGGGCATGGTCCTCAGACTCTGCGCTCGGCTTTCCCGCTCCGGCGATGAGCTTGTCCAGCCAGTCCCAGCCGGCCATGTTCATCTTCTCGACCTTGCTCTTGAGTTTGCGGGCTTTTCCCGCGATACCTTCGGCAAGGACAAGCGCCATCCCGCCCCGTACGGCGTTTGTCTCTACACGCGGGAGGTTCCGGTGCCCAGAAACTTCCTCTTTTTCTGTCGCTTCGCCATCGATACAGACCGGGCAGTTCTCCACAATCAGCCGGATCTCGGCTTCGCTTGGCAGGTACTGGAGGTTCATGATGGTATTGTACTGCCGGATCTCTTCGATGTACCGCTCGACTTCATCCTGACGGGGATGATACTGCCCGATCCCGAGTTTTGCCCGTACGTAATCCCCGACCAGCACCGAAAGCGCCTGTGCCGTCCCACCGGCGCTCCGGATCGGGCCGGCGTAATAGATCATCAGGTACTGGCTGCCGTCGTCGTTCTTGCCAAGACCCACTTTTGCGATCCCTTCTGTCGGGGCCGAGACCACGCCTTCTGTGAGAAGGGCCATTGCAGTCCTGATGGAATGATCGAGGATCTCGTCGTTGTTCTTCTCCCCGAACATCTTTGCGACAAAGTCGTCGCCGATCCGGAGCGCCACTTCCTCACGGGACATCTGCGCTTCGAGTTCCCGGATCCGGGCTGCCACTCCTTTGATCCCGACAAGCACTTCGACCCGGTCGGCAAGGTCGCTGGCGATAGGAATCTCGACTGCCATGCTCGGATCAAGCCCGCGGGAACGTGCCTCCGATGCGATGGAGATCGCCTGGGAAAGCCCGGTCATGAGGGTATTCCCGTACGCTTCCATCTCAGGGGAGAGTATGAGCATAGTGGTAAGATTGGCAGCATTAAAATTTATACTGTGGTATCGGGGGAATCTTCACGAAAATAGGGGGGGTAAATGTGTCGGAGTTATGACTTCTTGTCGTCGTGGAGTTTTTCGATCATGGAGGAGAGGCCGGTCTCGCCCATCTGCCAGAGCGTGAGCGTGGCACATGAGCGGAGGATATCGTTGGCATCGGAGAGCCTCCGGGTGAGCGGGCCAACCGCAGGTTTCCCGATCCGGCAGAGGGCCCGGGACAGGAATCCCCGCAGCTCCTTGTCCTCGCTTGCCATTGCATCGATGAGGGGATCTACCGCCGGTTCCCCCATCTCGCCCAGCGCCGCTGCCGCATAGCGCCTGAACTCGCGGTCGGGGGTCTCTTTCATCGCCGCAATGAGGGGCACAATCGCGGGGACTCCCGTTTTTGTAAGAGCAATCGCACGGTACCAGCGGCCGTCGTCATTTCCTGCCAAGGCAAGGGAGCGGATCAGCGGCTGTACCGCAGCCACTCCGGTCTCTGCCAGCACGAGAATCGCATGATGGCGGTTATCAATATCAGGGTCATCAAGCTGGCTGATTAAAAAGGTAATACCATCATTACCGTCTTTCTGGTCATCTGGATTCACGGAAACACCTGTACAGTCCATATTTCGTGCGGCAGTTCATGTGTGTTGTCATCGGCACCGGCCCCACCGGCGATGTGCAATTCTTTCCTTCCCCGGGTCGGTCAGGCAAGCCCAAGCCATGAGGGGATAAAGAGAATGCAGAAGAATGCTGCCATCAGGATAAGTCCGAGAGGGACTGCGGTTTTTGCCCATTCACGGCTCGAAATCCCCATCTTTCCTGCTGCAATGATGTTGGGAATATTCCCCGGTATCAGCATGCCACCTGCAATTAACAGGCCCATGAGGGCACTCGTGATCTGCTGCGATGAGAGCACCGGGTTGATCTCCGCTGCAGCGAGCGTCGCGTTGTCAAGCACCGCGGAGACGATGTTGATCCAGTACAATCCCACGGAGGGGATAGAAACGATATACTCAAGGATGAGCGGCTTGAAGCCCTCGCCGAGAAAAACAAGCGCCACGATGAAGAGGTAAACCTTCCCGGCCCGGATCAGGATCTCCTGAATCGTTTCGCGCTCGACAATGCATTCGAGTTTTTCCTCACCGGTATGGCTCCGGCAGAAGAGGATCACACCGACAACCCCGAGGACGATAATGGCAGGGATAATAAAGATGCCAAGCCGGTCGAAGAAGAAGGCGAACCCGGCGTAGTAGGGGGCGCCCGAGAGTTTCGAGACCACGATCGTGGTAAGGGGTTCGCCCAGCGGGGAGAGGCCGGCCCCGAGGCCGATGGAAAAACAGGCTACCACGGTGATCTCCACCTTCGATTTTCTGACCACGGGAAGGGCATTGACGATCTCGATAAGGATAATTGCGGCAAGGATTGCGGAGATAATACTTGCAACGAGGCCCAGCACAACGATAAGCAAAAAGACCATCCATTTCAGGGAGAGCCGGTCAACCATCCCGACGATCGCAGACTGCAGCCGGTGATAGAAAAAGTAAATCGCAAGGCCGAATACAAGCACGATCTGGACGATCCCTATCGGGATACCAAAGAGATTCGTGACATGCAGCGGAGAGAGGAGCGCTTCCTGCACGACAGCCTGGCTCCAGCCGGTCTGCTCGCCGGGGATGGTGATCAGGCCGGCGAGTGTCAGGGCAACAACCCCGCAGGCAAAGAGGAATACCTCAAGGTTGTGCTCGATTAATTTCACCCTGAACGGCAGGAGGAGTACGAGGATAAAAATGAGCAAAAGCCCGATATTCGCAAGCAACTCCATTTCCAGCCTCTTAAAACACCCGGCAACAGGGATACAGCCGGTTCCTTATGAAAAGATTGGGGCGCCCAAAAGATTAATGGATTCCTTTTTTTAGAGAGGACAGTTTCCCCGGGTCCGACTAAAAGAAAGTATATATCTAACCTTAAAGGTATAGTGCAAGTGATCATCTCCTCCGGGGGGTGTAGGCTACGGTTCAGGACATTCGCGAAAAAATCAACTCACTGCAGGATAAGGCAATCGGGAAGTGCCGGAAACGTATAGAGGATGCTGCAGCAAAAACGAAGGTGATTATCGGGAAAGATACGCAGGAGGAGGCCCAACATCCCCTCAACCGGAAGCCTTCGTGTGGGGTGACTTCAATTTTAAAGGAGAGGCACGGGCTCTAGGGTGGGGAAGACATGGCAGAACCGGAAAAATCACTCCTGCAGCAGATACGGGACAAGGAACAGGAGTTCTCACAGAAACTCGACATGGCCCGGGCTGAGGCAGAATCCATGATTGCTGCTTCCCGGGCTGAGGCAGAAGATCTGCTCTGCACCGCAGACACGGCAGGAAAAAAGAGCGCCGAACAGGTGTACTGGAATGAGCGGGGAAGGACCGAGACCGAGACCGAGGCGCTGAAAAACGCGGCAGAACAGGAAATGAAGCGTGCTTCACGCGAGGGAGACCAGAACCTCCCTGCGGCAGCGGAGCGGATCGTCAGGTACGTAACCATAGAATAATACCGGGCACCCCCGGTAAAGGTGTCGTATGCTCCAGGCAATGAAACGCATCCAGGTGATCGGGCCAAAATCGGAACTGGGTCACGTCGTCGATCTTTTGTATGAGGCAGGCACTATCCATCTCGAAAACGCATCTGAACTCATCCCAAAAGATGAGATCAGCCTCAAGGGTGTCCGACAGGACGAGGCTGATACCATTGCTGGCATCCTCAGCACGATCAGCGCGATCTTCTCCACACTTCCCGTGATCGCTGGAGATCCAGGTGTTCAGGCCGGGCTCAGTACCTCCCTTGAGAAGAAGAGCCACACAGAACTGGTCGAACGGGCACAGGATATCATCCGTACTCTTGAAACGACGACACGGGAACTGGCGGCAAAGAAAACCGGGCTCACCCTTTCGATCGCGACACTGAACCGGTATGCAAAAGTCCTCGATATCATCCACCCGTTAGAGAAGGAGTTGCCGGCACTCGAAGGATTCGAGGTCACGATCCTCCTTATCCAGCAAGAACACCGTGAAGTCCTTGAGCTGATAAAAAAAGAACTCGACGCCATCACCGGCAACCGGTTCGAGATGACCGCAGCAACGGTCGACGCCGATACCCTCGCTGCCATCATGGTCTTCCCGAAAAAATATTCCGGGGAAATCCACACCTTCATCTACTCAGTGAACGTGAACGAGGTGCGGCTCCCGAAGGAGTATGCCGGCAGGCCCTTTTACGAGATGTACGCCATGATAGAAGAGGGCCGGATCCGTACGCAGGACGAGATCGCCCGTATCGATGCGGAACTGCTCGCCCTCTCGAACGTGTGGTACCAGGAACTCGTGGTCATAAAACAGCAGTTAGAGATAATCCACGGCGAACTGGGAGCATACCGGAACTTCGGGGTATCGGAATACACGTTTGTCATCATGGGCTGGATCCCGAAGAAATACCTGAAAAGGACCCGGAACATGTTAAAAGATGCATTCGCGGACCGGGTAATCGTTAACGACCTACCTGTGACGGAAAAAGACATGGAAAACGCCCCGGTCTGCTACGACAATCCATCGTGGGTCAGGCCTTTCGAGTTCATCATGCAGCTCGTCGCCCCGCCACGGTACCGCGAGATCGACCCCTCGCCCATCCTTGCCATCTTCTTCCCGCTCTTCTTCGGGCTCATGGTCGGGGACATCGGGTACGGCATCGTCATCCTCGCCTTCGCACTTGTGATCCGGCATCGGTACCAGGCAATCGCATTTGCAAAAAACCTGGCGAACATCCTGATCATCTCGTCGATCCCGACCATCATCTTCGGGTACCTGTTCGGGGAGTTCTTCGGAGATCTGGGGGAAACGATGGGCTGGCTCCACCCGGTGCAGGTCCTTGGCATCACCTGGAACCGCGTGGATGCCATGATCCCGATGCTCATCCTAGCGATAACGATTGGGGTCATCCACGTCTTTCTGGGATTATTCATCGGCATACGGAACGCGATCATCACGAAGAAACGGAAGCACCTGTACGAGAAGACCGGCATGTTACTGATGATCACGGCGATTATCCTCCTTGTCACAATGTTCGCTAAGTTCGTGCCGGCGTTCGCAATCTATCCGGCGATCGTCCTCATTGTCATTGCCCTGCCCCTCATCCTGCTGGGGGCAGGGGTATTCGGCACGATAGAGGTGATGAGCACGGTGGGAAATATCCTCTCGTATTCGAGGCTGATGGCGATTGGCATGGCCTCGGTGATCCTCGCGATGGTGGCAAACCGGCTCAGCGGTGCGTTCGCGTTTGCCATCATCGGTATTATCGTCGCTTTCCTCCTGCACGCGCTCAACGTTGTGCTTGCGATGTTTTCTCCTTCGATCCACGCAGTGCGTCTCCACCTCGTCGAGTTCTTCTCGAAGTTCTACGAGGGGGGCGGGATGCCGTATAAGCCGTTTAAGCGGGAAGTGCCGTAAGGGACAGAGCCTGGCAGGCCTCAACAAACCGGAGGGGGTACCCCCACCCGCTCAGCTGTAGTGTAAAGTGACATCGTGTCTGTTTTGTAAAGAGAGTAATAGTACATAAAAAAAGAAAAAATAGAAGAAACGAATCAATTGTTGTCTACCAATGTTCTCGCAAATAACTTTCCATCTGGAGACAAATACCATATTTTTTTATCACTACCCATTCCAGAGGCTACGATAAAATAACCCCTTTGTTCTCCATCTTTCAATGCTAAAAATACATCATTAGACGAAACGCCTTTAATTTCGCTGAAGTCATCTTCCGATACATAGTTACTCTCTTTTTTGAGAGCGTATAACACCACAGTTTTAAGGTTTGTCATATCTTCCATTCCTCCTCTGTTGGAACAGAAACCCTTATTTGTATACGAGTAGAAGAGACTGTATTCACTAGTCAACCACTCAGTGAGCGCCGGAAGGGTTTCTGCCTTGCTCCGGTGCATCAGGGGCACGCCGTAAACTTGCCCACTGACAACCAACACTTTTGCGCCAGAGTTTAAATAGTACCTCAGTTAAGCGGTACTTCACTTGATCGAACTAAAGAAAAGTTGTGTGGTTATTGTTTCTCTTCCATAATCTGCATAGGGGTCTTGTACCCAAGTTTCTGGATCTCCCTCTCGTTGTTGAACCACTGCCGGAACTCTTCTAGGCTTT
>CAYVTY010000020.1:18763-43020 GCA_964454995.1 uncultured Methanoregula sp. | reverse complement strand
CCGAGAGCCGCGAGTGCATCCCGTCAACAGTACAGACGATATACTCCCCGCCGGCCTTGACTGCCCCGGCATCGTCCATCTCGTCTACCCCGACCGATGCGGAGGTCTTACCGATGATCCGGGCAATTTCCCGGTGGGCAAAAAAATCACCTTTTCCCCGGGAGCCGACCCCGAACTGCCCCATTTTTACCCGTGCCGGCTCGAACTCAAAAAAGTCCCCGGACAACCCCTCTGTGTTTCTGACCTCCTCTATTACTGCCCGGGCAAAGGCTATTGTATATGCAGGACTTGTCTGTTTTATTTCCGTTATACGCCCGACGAGGTTTTTTAAAAGTGTCCCTTCATCCTCACCGGCCGCGAGATGCGTACGGACATATTCCTCAACATCCATGCATCCGTATTCGTGCCGGATCCATAAATACCACGGGTATTTTTCTTACCGTGACCGGGGACCAAACGGCGCAGGATGCCCGGCACATCCGAAAAGCTGCGAAGGTCGCCATCAACCTTTTTGCCGTTAACAGGGCGAGCTCCCGGACAATCCTTGCCCTGACGTCATGAATGCCGGTAGAATCCGTGAGACATTCGTTGTTGTCAGCCGGGTTCTGAGATCGCCCGGTTTTTCCTTTTAGGTAACCCGGTATCCCTGCCCGGTGAGGTGCTGCTTCCGGCGTTCTTCGACATCCGGAAGAGATTCCGGAATATTTTTTTCTGCTGCTTCCCAGACTACACGCAACCGGGGATCCTCTGAGTGCAGGTTAAGGGTTCCGGTTACGGTGCCTGCCGGGTTTCCCCCGGGATCGCAGATCCGCATGATCACACAGCGGTAGAACTTGCATTGTGCCGGGCTGTCGCGATGAATAGTACACCGCAGGAGACTCCCGTCAGGACGAAGAAACCGACAGGCATGGGGATGCTGGTTGGGGAACGTGTGATCGCGGAAGATCTCCCGTTTATCGTCATCAATCCGGGCTATGAACTCGGTACCGGTCGAAACAGATTCGCAGGCAAACTCAAAAGGTCCAATCTGGCGATCGATGACAATATAATCACCGAGATACATGCAGCATGTCCCGCATTGCCGACAGGTAAACACCATTTACTATCTCCTTTTGAGTCATCCCGAAAATATCTGCCGTGGAATCCAATGACCGACGTTTCCTTGAGGTATCCTCTCATTCCCGGGCAAAGAACCTACTGGATCTTATCCGCCGCAGCCTTTGCCAGTGTTTTCAACATCTCAAAATCCGTCGTTGTGCCACTCATGGTCAGTTCTTCATAAACATCCTTGTTGGTGAAGATGATCGAGTATGTCGTGATCGAAAGGGGATTCTGGGTATCGCCCTTTCGGTAGGCAAATGTCCGGTCTCCCATATTCGGGCAGGGAAGTTCATAGATCTGCGTAGTCCCATTTTCCTGTGCGGTAATGTCCTCCTCTTCGATATCAAATACCTTGTTCATGTTTGCCAGGGGGTAGAGATCGATAACCTGCCGGAGCTCTGTCATGTCGTATTTTTCCTGGTTAAGGCGGTAATACGTAACCTCATACCCGGCTCTCCAGCCCAGATCGTGCGACATCTGGTCCATCTCCAGGTACGTGAGGTCAGATCGATCCTTGAGGATATAATCCGACGGCAGATCAGAAAGCTGGAGTGCCATCTGTGATACCGGGACGGTCGCGACCGCGCTCTCTGTCGTGGGTACCGGCGTTGGTGTCGGCGTCAGGGTCGGTGCCTGTACAGATGCCGGCTCCGGGAAGATTGCCGAGAGGCAGCCCGCACTCACAAGTACGATTGCGAGAACTGCACAGAGAACGGCAGATCCGGGACGCATGAGGTACGATTGACAATATCAGATAAAATGCTTGTTGGAGTATGCCCGCTTCAGGCATAGTTCATCTCTCATGTATTCATGATCCGTCTTTATCAGTCTCCGTTTTTTTAGGCTGGCACAAACACTTTATCCCTGCCCGGTAACAGCTCTTCCAGGGAAAAATGATGACGACCGGCAGTATTGCGATGCTCGATGGGGATCACCACCTCCACCTGATTCCATCAGGAAGGGTGCAGATGCTCAGTATTGAACATTCAGCGATTAAAAAAGTGGAAAATGAGCGGTATGAGGTCTCCTGCATCCTAAAACTTTCTGCCGAGGGGGGCTCTCACCAGTTCGAAGATGCGATCCGTTTCTCCTTTGCTGCAGCACGGATACCCGGCCAGCAGATGATGACCGAATTGACATTTGTCCAGAACCATATCATCAAGGATGTGTTTGACCATGGATTGTCCGGTGAACTGTGCAGCTGTGACCCAAAGGACCCTCTCGCAAAAGAGTCCGGGGTTTCCCTGTCATCTGTCGTTAAGGCCCGGATGCTGGCATCTGAACCACTTAAAGAAGTCCTCGCCCGTCATGGAGCATTGACGGATTCTGTCGTCTTTTGCCGGTGACGCACGACCTTTTTTTCGGGCCTCTGGACTGGAGACAGACAAATATCTTTTTCTCGGCAGACATCCCACTGTTGAAAATATAGTGGGAGGGAGTAGTTGTATGGATGATCCGGAATTACATGGTGACGAACAGATTCTCATGCGGACGCAGGGTGTCCACGTAAAATCGATTTCGTTTGAGGCTATCCTTACCAACAAACGAATTATTCTCGTAGACAGGCTCAAGGGCATCCTGCCCCCAAAAGAGATCCCGCTTGCCACGATCCAGTCCGTGGAGTCAGGTGAAAATGCAATCCGGGATCTTGTCGTAAGTCTGGGAATCATCACAAAGACCGGCGGAACACGGCAGATGGTGCTGACCTTCTCCCGCGAGGGCGGCGGGAACCGGATTAAGGAACGGGACGAATGGGTCCGGCAGATCAAGGCGCACAACACACCAACATTTGAGCAGGTTATGCGCAAGGTTATCCCCGGGATGGATACCGCACAATCCGGGCAGAATAAGGTTGCGCAACCTGCTTATGAGATGGGTGGACACCAGGCACCTCCTGCACGACCGGCGGGTTTTTCACCCCCGGTAAAAAAGATCGTGGAAACTCCCCAGGAATCATGGCAGGCCCCCGCACCTGCACCGGTTCCTGCTCCGGCTCCCGCCCCGGCACCGGATGAGGTACTCGGTACGTATTGTACCCGGTGCGGTACGAAGGTACCTGATGGTTCCGGTTTCTGCAACAACTGCGGCACGCGGATCGTACGTCCGGGAGAGACTATGCCGGCACCGACCCCGTCGCCCGCTCCCTCAACTCCGGCAGCATTTACGGCACCAAAAGGGCGTCCGATCGATCAGGATATCCAGTCCATCGAACCGCTCATCGGGAAATCCACTGCAACGATCCCCCGCGACCCGCTCCGTTCCACACCTCCCGCGCCGGTATTTTCACAACCCTTACCCCAGGAACCGGCCATCCCGGCTCCATCAGCCCCGGAACAACCTGCAGTCCGGGAAAAACCTGCAACCGCAACTCCCGCAAAGAAACGGTTTATGCCCCGGCTCTTCTCCCCCAAGGATTTGCCTCCCACCCCCCTTGTTCCGGCATCGATGCCCACGTCAGCTCCGCCCAGGCCAAAAAAACCCGTAAACAAAAAGAAGATTGTCCTTGTAATCGGTATTATCGTTATTATCCTGCTCGCCGTTGTCGCAGCCGTCGTCATTCTGCCAAAGATGGGATCGCTCGGGAACCTGTTGCATAGTTCCAGCGGATCTTCTTCTGCCTCCGCCTCAACAACCGCTGCAGTAACTGTCCCATCCACTGTTGATAACAGTTCTGCTATTTTTGTAGTGACGCAGACACCGGTCTCCATTCCCCAGACCGGGGTGTACGTCTACGTGAATTATCTTGGCGGATGGACCGGTGCGTACGGGACATCGGATAACCTGCAGAAGGCCACAAATTCCGGTGAGAAGGAAATGGAAGTGGTGAATGCAACCGGTAATGTGACGGCCTCGTTCTCGAAACAGGATGGCTCAAGTCACGCGATTACGGTATCGATCTACAAGAATGGCAAAGTCCTTTCCACCGGCTCCACTACTGCTGCCGATGGCAAAGTGACACTCTCCGTCAACGTGACGACCGGGGTTGCACAACAGCCGGTGGTCAGCGGGGGCAGCAGTACGACAACCGTCGCAACAACGGCACCGGTCACCAATACTACGGTTAATGCCACGACCGCGGTCACCACGACGATTGCCACGAAATAAGTGTTCTCTTCACCAGGATGCATACCCATAACAGGAAATTTTTCTTTTTTTTGTCTTAAACTTCTGAAAAAATGGTGGTGTATCCATTTTGGTTTAACTGGCGCAACCGGCGCCGCTCCTTTTTTTCGACCGGTAGATCCCGTATGCTGCAACGCTGGTACCTGAAAGCAGAACCGGGCGACCATACAGTGTTTTAATAGTTTCAGGATGGTAAATAGTCCATGAGGATTCTACCATGGCGGATACACAGGTGCCACCGGCACCGGAAGGGGCGGAAGATCTTGGAAAGCAGGGAATCGATGTCCTGGTACATACCCTGCACAATGGTGCTGACCCGGCCGTGCGGAGATATGCGGCATACCTGCTCGGCAATGCAAAAACCCCGCAGGCCATACGGCCTTTAGTCGAAGCACTGGGAGATATGGATAAATCGGTGCGGGAGCAGGCGATGCTCGCACTCGTTGCCACCGGTAAGGCTGCAACCGAACCTCTTGCCGCTGCGATGAATGACCCCCGGTGGGAGACCCGGTACCGTGCGGTCGAGGCACTCGGGAAACTTGCCGATGAGAAGGCCCTAAAGCCGCTCGTCCAGGGTCTCCGGGACAACCGCGACCATGTCCGGTACATGGCGGCAAAGGGGCTCAAAGGTCTTGGGGATTCCACGGCGATTGATCCCTTGATCATCCTGTTAAAAGATGAGAACCGGCTCGTGAGACTGATGGCCGTACGGTCACTTTCCGTGATTGGGGGAGAGAAGGTTAAGACTGCCCTCAAAGAGGCCCTTTCCACGGAAACCGATGAGACGGTCCGGGAAGAAATTACCGGGGCGCTGAAATAATCCGGCCCGACAAAATAAACTATCCCCGGCATCTGCAACTTTGTTGACCCGTACGGTGAGTCTGGATTCTTACGGTATGTTGTTTGCCAGAGATCATTGCCCGGTTTTTGGCATCACGACTCTGGGCTGGAAGGATTATTTTTTTAATACCAGACCGCAGGGCGTGACCAATCAATTGCGTGGGGCGTGCCCGTTTTCGTTTCTACCTCACATAATTTCTCTTTCGCCCGGGAGAGTCCTGACAATCCGCCGGCATTCCATAAGACAAGCGGTGATCCGGCCTCCTCATATCTTCCTGTTTTGCAAAAGACGGGAAGTAACAGTCTTGCCACAGGATAAAAAAGGAATGATAACCTTTGAGTCAGGCTGCCGGCAGGGAGCGGATGCAATACCCGAGGGCGATGCCCAGAATGCCGTAAACAACCAGGATCACGCCCACCCAGAGAACCATCAGGGCGACGCCGAGAAGGGGGAGGACGCAGAGTAAAAGCCCGATGATGATCGAAAGAATTCCCTGCAGGGCAAAGAGACCCCGGTGGGTCATATGCGATTCGCCGGCCGCGAGAACAAGCCCGATAAGTCCCCCCAGGAAGAGGGCAATGCCGGCGATGAGGAAGATCACTTCTCCCATGATAATGGGATGGATGATTGTGGCAATCCCAAAGAAAAACCCGATGATGGCAAGAATGGCAAGGAGTAACGAGGCTTTCCAGCCGCCCGGTGAGAGTGCAGAGAGCATAAGTGCGGCAAACGAGACAAGGATAATAAGGATCCCGATGAGTTCAACCAGAACCGTAGCGGATATGGTCGGGAAGAGTACGACAAGGAGTCCGAATATCACCGCGAGTACACCAAGAAGGACAAGTGATCCCCACTTGACGCCGGCAATATCTTCAACAGGAATTGTGTTCGTGGCCATAGGCAACACTAATTCACTTCGTAAGTGCTGACAGATAAATATTTTTATATATGTCCTGTAATCAAACCGCTGGAAAAATCGGGGCTGGTTGCGCCAGATAATACCGTGGGATAGTTCCCACGGCGTCATTGTCGGGACAGTCTGAATGCACCGTCACTATCGCAGTTGATGACCAGTCGGCCCTCTGCCCCGATGCGTGGCGTTGCAGTATCAGCCGGTATACGGCAGGCAGGGATCAGGGTTCACGAGAACCAAAAAAAAGAGATACGTGTTTGATCGTGACAGCACAATCACGGATCAGGCCGACATAATCATGCAGGACGGGCAGCGTTTTAAAATTTTTCTGCGATCTTCACGAACTCGTCAAAGTGCCGGCTCTTCTTAAAAAGCCACCAGGTAAAACGCTCGACCACGGTAAAGGAGAAGCTTCCTCCCGCCGCGTTCGGGTGCCCGCCTCCGTTGAACTCCCGTGCGATCAGGTGGCTGATCGGGGGTACTGACCGGAGCGAGAACTTCCCGTCTTTCCCGATGATCACCTCGACGTCGGTGTTCTTTTTCCCCCGGATGAAATGCGCTGTCTCGCTCGGGTACCCGTAGAGCGGGGCAAATGCGATCCGGTACTTCTTACCGACGAATGTGGTATGCCGCAGGCTTCGTTCCATCATCGTATCCATCTCGGCCCTGATCTCCGCGTACTCGGTCTCGATCTGCGCGTCGGAAAAAATTCCTGCAACAAGACAGTCACGGATGTGGTCCCGGTTTTTCTTTCTCTGGAGTACCTGCCCGAGGACGGCGGAACGGGGATCGGTATGTTTCCAGAGGTCGTAATCGCAGACAACCCGGGCTACCTCCTCCGCCACCGGGTTCCCCGGCGCAAGGTCCCGTGCGACGATCCCGGTTGCGCAGACATCCGTATCGATATGGAGGAGGGAGACCTGTTTTTTTATCCTTTCAATCTCCTCCTCCCGCCAGCGGTGATGGTCCCGCCATTCGATGACCCAGCCGTTTGAGCGTGCCCTGCCCGTAACTGCATCCATATCTTTCTGACAGCCGAGGTCCGAGATCGAGAGCAGGTCGCCTTTCCCCGGGCAGGACGCGATAAGGGAGAAGAGGCCGGCAAACTTTCCCACCGAGCTCCAGACCGTAAATACCCCGTCCTTCCCGAACTTCATCCGGTGGATCGCATCTGCTCCGACAGCATCGAGATCGTTGTGCGTCAGGTGGACGACATGGGCCGTGCGCGAGGCGATAGCACTGGCAAGACCGGCGGTGTCATCTGCACGCCGGGGGGAAGGAGGCATCAGATTAATACTGGCATGGCGGGACATAAATAAGAGCGGTCAGGGTGTCATACCCCCCTGTCGAGCGTATCATTTATTAATCACAACTGACAACATTTGTACTCCTGCCCTAGTAGCTCAGACTGGGAGAGCGCCAGACTGAAGATCTGGTTGTCCCCGGTTCAAATCCGGGCTGGGGCACTTTTTATTTTGCGTTTTTGCTTTATTTTGAGACTTACTTTCAAATTCAGCTAATTTAAACTCACCTGCGGACGTAAAAATTTTGTTGGTGTCTGAATCGGATGGTGTAAACTGCTTATTTTCTAATGTTAAAAGATCCCACCATCGACTGTGTAGATTAATACAGGTTTACCCATCAGTGCGCGTTCACTATTCCAAGGGAACCTGATGTATTATGGTGCGATGAATTCTTTCTTTGGATTCATCTTTTTTAATAGCGTGCGATGAATAAACTCCATGAATGATAATTGTTAAAATGAGCTATATTCTTTTCTCAATTGCATTAAGGAAAAATTAGGTATCAATACCTGTCGAACAATTCCCGGTAGTACCCAAGATCGAACGAGCCCGCACACCCTGCCATTTCAACCTGATACCGCCGGGCATCGGTTAGAACGTACTGGATCTTCATACCGGGCGCTTTAGTATTTTAGTGAAGTGCATCTTTGTCGATCAGCCTTGTCGATCATCGGGTACAGCGACCTGATGATAAATGACGTGCCGTTTTGTGTATAATACCCCACCAGGTCTTCCATAGTCTCTACTACGTAGGTGATAACCCCATCTTCATTCCGTATTGCTGCTGCTGTAAAGAAAACCCAGCTCCCTGCCCCTCGATGAATCTTTGAAAATGAGATGCCCTCCCATGTATCGTTAAGATATGAGGATTTTCTGCAATTCTCCGGGAAAAACCGTGTGATCTCGTCAAATTTCTCATCGATAATATAATCGGCCAGTAATGGGTGATCGCGGTTGTAAAAAATGTTCCCAAACGTCGTTGTGCCGATCATCATATCTGACCGCAGCCCGGAGAACTTTTCCATCGCCGTATTCCACGAGATGATACGGTGATCTGTATCGATCACCAGCTGGGGCTGGGGCGATCCCCGGATGATCGCGTCGAGTTTCTTCTCTTCCTCTGCAAGTTTCGTCTCGGTCGTGATACGATCCGTGATATCGATGCCAATCGACTGGTACTCGACAATTTTTCCCCGCTTGTCATAGAATGCCCGGATCGTCCACTGGTGCCAGGTTGTCGTGCCTTCCTTACTAGGAAATTCGAGCGTTATGGTCTCTGCTGAATGTTCATGACCGATTTTTTTGATCGCATCTCTGCCAATGGCCTGGTTTTCCGGAGAAAGCAGCGGGAATATCGACGTCCCAATCAAATCGCCGGCATCTCTCTGCATAAACGCACGGAAGTTCTCATTCACAAACGTTAACGTCCCGTCCGGCTCGTAATTGCATATATAGGCAGGCATATCCTCGACAAGCGCCCGGTATTTCTGCCGGCTTAAAAAAATTGCATCTTTTGCCCGGCGATGCCCTTCCATCTCAGTTTTGAGGCGTTCATTTATTTTCTTTAATTCCGCCGTGCGCTGTTCCACCATCGTTTCAAGATGCTGCTGGCATTGTTTGAGCTCGGTTATATCCTCTAACAGGATCGATGCGCAGGTCTGCCCGTTTTCATTAACGACAGGTACCATTTTGACGATAAAACTGAATTTTTTCCCGTTACGCTCGAAGGATTTTTCCGTTGTGCATGCCTTGCCGTCAATGACTGCTTTCATGGTCTCTGCAAACGTTCCGGAAAAACTGTCGGATAACCGGATATAGAGCATATTGTGCCCGATGACATCTTCCTGCTTCAGGTTAAATATCTGGAGAAATGCATCGTTGACTTCTTTTACAAAAAGTTCCTGATCGACGATTATCACGGGAGATGAATATAGATTGAGAACCGAAGAAAGCGGGAGTCGTGTAGATTGTGTATAGACCTTTGCCTTGCCAAACTGCCGCATCTCCGCTTGCCCGGAAAACCGGAGAATTTCGAGGTACCGTGCAGCAGATACCCGGTTAAGCGACAACGCGTCTGCGCATTCACAGATGGTCATGCCCTTTGGATGTGTCCTGAGGAGCTCTTTGATGCGTGCGATCTCACCATCCCGGTGATTCATGGAAAAATCACCCTCTGGATTAAAAGTTTTGCAATAAACAGCGGATAAAAGTTGCGGGTATTGTCGATCATTCTAATGCATAGATATAGTGTGCTATTATATACCTCGTCGTATTGGGGATTATTGATTTCTGCCTGTCCACATTTAAACCGGAATGCGGGAACACGGGCACAATGGGGATAAATTCCTCAGAAAGCCCCGCCGTCCGGCGCATTTGCATGAACCATCAATCACAGTATCTGTATATTCGTGGATCCGGCAGCGGTGTACCAGATCATCAATAAACTGGGAGTAACATCGGCAAACAAGCGATAGTATGGAAAAACAGGTTATCAGACTTAGGTGAACAACGATGGTAGAATTACAAGACTTAACGGAAATGTTTGAAAAGAGTCCGCTGGCACAGGCTGTCGTGGACGCCAATCTCAGGTTTCTCATGGTGAATGATGCCTTCTGCAAACTGGTCGGGTACAACAAGGACCGGTTGCTCGCAATAAAATACTCCGATTTCCGGGCACAGGGAATGATCAAGTACCTCAAAGACTCCGGTGAAACAATATCTGACGCTGTGAACAGCCGACGGGTAACTACGGGCCAGAGTACCTTTGAAACGCCATCAGGATTGCATGTCATCATCCGGGGCAACGTACCACTGCTGAATGAAAAAGGGGATGTAAAATCCGTCTATATCACGTACAGTGAAATCACCAGGATCGAGAAGAATCGGGAGTATATGGCACATGAGATCGATGAGTTTATCATAGTTTATGACAAGATGGCGGCGGGCGATCTGACTGCGAGTCACCCTGTAGAAAAGCCCAAGGATCCGGATCTCCATGAAACATATGAGGTTCTGGCAAAACTTCGAGGGTCTGTACGGCAGATCATAAGTAACCTCAAAGTGAATATCAAGGATGTAAATAAGCGGATGCAAACCCTGACCTCGGACGCGGAGAATGCGACCCGCAGCATCGAAGAGGGGTCCAAAGGTATTCAGGAGATCGCTCAGGACGCAACCAACGTCAGCGCCAATGCAGAGAAAGTATCACAGGGTGTCGACCAGATCGCAAAAGCAATGCAGGACATGAGCGCAGCAGTCGAAGAGATCACGTCAAGCATGGAGTCGGTCTCAAACCTCACCAAGCAGACGAACGATCTTTCCCAATCCGGCGCGGCACTTGCGGGCAAGGCGGCGAAGGGTATGGCTGATATCTCCGCATCCTCGGCAAAGGTCCATGAGATCGTCACGGATGTCGAGAAACAGATGGGGGAGATCTCCAAGATCGTCGTGCTCATCCGCGAACTGGCCAACCAGACAAACCTGCTGGCACTCAACGCCGCTATCGAAGCGGCTCGTGCGGGAGATGCGGGTCGCGGTTTTGCTGTCGTTGCAACAGAAGTGAAATCGCTGGCCCAGGAGTCCCGGAACTCCGCTGAACGGATCGAGGATATGATCGCGTCCTTGAAAAAGAGCACCCAGAACGCATCTGCTGCGATGAACGAATCTAAACAGATTGTCGATCAGGGTGAAAAGATGGTGACCGAGACGGTGCAGTCATTCAACAAGATTGCAGCGGCCATTGAGAAAGTAGCCGCAAGCGCGACCGAGGTTGCAGCGGCAACCGAAGAGCAGGCGGCAACAACAGAAGAAATTACAGCAAGTGTCAGTGAAGTTGCAAGTCTGGTAGAGCAGACCGCAAAAGAGGCCGGTGATGCCGCAGCAGCGACTGAAGAATCTTCAGCTGCGCTGGACGAGATCACCAAGATGGTGGGAAACGTACATAAAATCGCGATCGAGGCAATGGAAGCAAACAAAAAATTCAAGGTGGATTAAAAGGGAGTGCGTTACCATGACGGCAAAAGTAAGCGAGCCACAAGAAACGCAGGCCCAGAATACGGAAGATATTGCCAGGAGACGGCAGAGCAGCATCCAGATCGTAGAGTTTGTCCTGGGTAAAGAACTCTTTGCCATCGACCTCTTCGATGTGAAGGAAGTTGTCGAATACACGACGATCACCAAACTTCCCAACGTGCCGGCATATGTGAAGGGGA
Source organism: uncultured Methanoregula sp. (assembly GCA_964454995.1). Taxonomy (GTDB): domain Archaea; phylum Halobacteriota; class Methanomicrobia; order Methanomicrobiales; family Methanospirillaceae; genus Methanoregula. The sequence continues at coordinate 31,527 of CAYVTY010000020.1, read as the reverse complement.
TCATCGATCTCCGGGGCGAGATTACAACTATCATCGATCTCAAGCACCGGCTTAACATCACGGAGACCAGCCAGGTTGCAGCTGAATCCTCCCGGATCATCGTGCTCGATGACAAAATCACCGGCACCAAGATCGGGATACTTGTTGACGATGTGACCTCGGTTTCGACATTTGAGGCAAAACAGGTGGACTATACCTCTGCATCCGTGAGCAAGGAGGATACGGCAATTATCGGGATTATCAAGAGGAAGGTGAAGGTCAAGGACAAGGAGAAAAATGAACTGATCATCTGGATCGATATCAAGCAGCTGCTGGGGGATATTGATCCATCGGTCTGAATTCATACACCCCCGGCTATGTGGTGTGTGATCCGGGAGAATCTCAAAAAGTAAAAAGGAACAATCCTTTAAAAAAGGATTGCCGCTGTCGTAACCTCAACTGGATCGGGTGTACTTCAGGGCCGGGTACGCAGTGTTGTAGGCTGCATTGGTGGTGGCATCGAGCACCCAGTTTGCGGGTGCTGCCTGACCTGTGATGGTTACCGTATATTTACCGCTGCCATCGCTCTGCCATGTCCCGGATTTCATTACCTGGTTTCCCCCGTTAAGATACCCGGTGAAACTTCCGTCAGCGCCAAAGACAACCTGTGCGCTCACACTCTGGACCGTGGGAGTTGACCATCTGCCGACAATGGGATCCTGCGATCCGGTCGCTGTCATTCCCGAAGTGGCAGGCACACCCGGTGTTGAAACCTGTGGTGTGGTCGCAGCCGGGACCGCGCCTGACTGGGCAGGAGCAGTTGCCGTGCTGCTGGTGCATCCGGCCACGAGAATCGCAGCAAGACAAACAAAGGCGATAAAGACGAGGGCAGTTTTGTTCGACATGTTCCGGAATTACGTAATTCACCTAAATAGCAGTTTCTATTTTAATCTGAGTCTACGGTGGAGCCTCGCCCGTTCATGGATACCTCAAAGGCCGGGGCACGAACAACGTATTCCGGAACTTTTTTTTGGATTTTATGGATGAACTGTGATCGCCGCGTGAGTTTTTCTCCCGTGAAAAGGGAAATGTACCGGAAACCCTAGTGTTTTTCCTCCCGGGAAAAATCAGGGCAGAACACTTGAAAAGGAAAAAATCATTTCACCGGTCAGGTCCACCTGTAACATATCCCGAAAGGGGCACTGCCTCATCCTCGGGAAAACCGGGTGATACCGGTACTACCAGATAGTGTAAACTTCCCGGTTCAATTATCCGGATTTTTTAATGACCATTACCCTGCAGGAATGCAGTCAATATATATTGGCTCCGGGTGATTATCAGGATACGGGAACCTCATCATGGACGTCATACTGGCCGTTGTCTGTCTGGGCATTCTTACCATTCTCCTTCTCTTCCTGGGACAGCGGTTTAAGATCCCAAGCATCGTCTGTTTCCTTGTTATCGGCATGCTCGCCGGCCCTTACGCGCTCTCCATTGTAAGCGACCAGTCCACGATCGAGACCATCGGCGAGATTGGCGTCATCCTGCTGCTCTTTACCATCGGTCTCGAATTCTCGTTTGAGAAACTGCTGGGCGCATGGCGCGTGGTCGTCCTTGGTGGGGTTATCCAGGTCTGTACGACGGTTATTGCCGCTGCCGGGTTCATGTACCTGGCCACGGGGCTCAGGTTCCAGGAAGCGGTGTTTTTCGGTTTTCTCGTCTCGCTGTCCAGTACCGCCATCGTAATGAAGGTTCTCCAGGAGCGCGGGGACGTCGAGACGGTTTCGGGGCGGACGTTGCTCGGGATTTTGATCTTCCAGGATCTCGCGATCATCCCGATGATCCTTCTCACGCCGCTTTTGATCGGCAGCAGCGGCCCCTCGTATTCGTCAATTCCCTTCCAGGTTACAAAAGTCATCGCAATCTTTGCGATCCTGATCGTCTCCGCCCACTGGCTGGTGCCGTGGATCATGTACCGCGTGGCACAGCAGAAAAGCCGGGAACTCTTCATATTCACCGTTGCCGGGATCTGCTTTACGGTCGCATGGCTCACCAACGCAGCGGGATTGTCATACTCGCTCGGGGCATTTGTGGCCGGCCTTATTATAGGGGGATCGGATTTCAGTATCGATGCCGTCAGCAACATCATCCCGTTCCGTGACATCTTCGCTGCAATTTTTTTTATGTCCATCGGGATGCTGCTGGATACCAGCATCCTCATCTCGCACTATTCTTTCGTGTTTTCAATGGTTGTCATCATCATCGGCGTCAAGGTGCTGACCGGCTCGTTTACCGCAGCGATCCTTGGCATGCCGACACGGGTGGCAGTCTTTGTGGGCTTTGCACTTGCCCAGATCGGGGAATTCTCGTTTGTTCTTGCCAAGAGCGGCCTTGAATCAAATCTTATCCCTGATACGGTCTACCAGCTCTTCCTCGCTGGTGCAATCATAACGATGGCGCTGACCCCGTTTATGATGAACGCAGCGCCGCCTATGACAAACCTGCTGTACCGGCTCTTCCCCGATAGGATAAAAAGGCCGGAGCCCGCGGAGGACACACCCCGTGAATCAGCACAGGAACTCTTGGATCATATTATCATTGTCGGGTTCGGGATGACCGGAAAAAGCGTGGCCCGGGCAGCCGAGATCCTGGGAATACCGTACAATGCCATAGATATGGATCCGGATGTAGTCCGCAGGGAACGGGCCGCAGACGGACACCAGAGCATTCACTTTGGTGACGCCACGCACCGGGAGATCCTCGAACATGCCGGGATAGAACGGGCCCGGGCACTGGTCGTGGTCATCTCGGAACAAAATGTGGTCCCGGGGATCATCCACCTCGCACGGGAGATGGCACCGAAGATCTATATTGTCGTGCGCACCCGCCACGTCAACGATGCGCAGCACCTGCTGGACCTCGGGGCGGATGAAGTGATCCCGGAAGAGTTCGAGACCTCGGTGAGAATTTTCTCCCGCGTGCTTGCAAAGTATACCCTGCCGGAGAACGATATCGATACCCTGACAAAAGTCATCCGCGGTAACGGTTACCGGAGGTTTACGCGGGGCTCTCCCCTCAATCCGGCAGGGGCATATGATCCCAAAACGATGCTGGAAGATCTCCGCATCCATACCATTCGGGTGGCCGGTAGTTCGGGGGCTGCCGGAAAAACCCTGCGGGACCTGGATGCGTGGAACACGTACGGTGTCGGCATACTCGCCGTCAGGCAGGGTGTATCTGCCATTACTGCCCCTGCTCCGGATCTGCTGGTGCAGCCCGGGAATTACCTTATCCTGTACGGCGCGGACGAAAACATACAAAAATTCCTGCCACTTATCAGTGGCAACGCTGGCGACCCCCCTGCCGATTACCCGGGTAACACTTCCGTATAACTGTACCCGGGAGCGGTCACTCCCGTCGCCCCGGAACCTATAATTATTCTCACGCCGGTACTTCTATACCGAGATTACCTTCCGGGGGTCCTTTTCATGGACATCATGCTTGCCGTCGTCTGTGTCCTTGTCCTGTCCATTATCCTGTTGTACCTCGGCCAGCGTTTCAGGCTGCCCAGTATCGTCAGTTTCCTGATCATCGGCATGCTGGCCGGGCCGTTCGGCTTTGCGCTTATTACCGACCAGACCATTATCAGTACAATCGGTGAGATTGGGATCGTCCTTTTGCTTTTTACCATCGGTCTCGAATTTTCGTTCCAGTCATTTCTCCGTTCGTGGCGCGCGGTCCTTATCGGGGGTGTCGTTCAGGTCTGTACGACAATAGTCGCAATTACGCTTATCACGCTCGCGTTCCAGATGCCTTTTGCCGAGGCCCTGATCTTCGGCTTTATCGTCTCCCTCTCAAGTACGGCCATCGTCATGAAGATCCTCCAGGAGAAGGGCGAGGTCGATACGATCCAGGGAAGGACGCTCCTTGGGATCCTGATCTTCCAGGACCTTGCCATCATCCCGATGATGCTCGTGCTGCCGCTCCTTGCCGGGAACGGTGGCGGCCTGGACATGTCCCTTGTTCCTTACCAGGTAACAAAAATTGCCCTGATTATCCTTGTGATCATCGTTCTTGGGTACTGGGTTATCCCCAGGCTTCTTTTCAGGGTGGCAAAGGAGCGCAGCCGCGAGCTTTTCCTCTTTACGATCGCCGGCATCTGCGTTGTCATTGCCTGGCTCACCAGTGAGGCCGGCCTGTCGTTCACGCTGGGTGCGTTCATCGGAGGCCTGATCATCGGGGAGTCGGATTACAATATCGATGCACTGGGCCACATCATCCCGTTTCGCGATGTCTTTGCCGCCATCTTCTTCCTCTCGATCGGCATGCTCCTCAACACGAGTACGGTTCTTGGAAATTTCGGGTATGTAGCCCTGATCATCCTTGTTATATTCAGTGTCAAGATCCTGACCGGTGTCTTTTCAGCAGCGGTGCTCGGGATGCAGACACGGGTCTGTGTCTTCTGCGGCCTTGCACTCGCCCAGATCGGGGAATTCTCGTTTGTGCTCGCGAAAAGCGGCCTTGATGCTGGTGTTATACAGGTACCGGTCTACCAGCTCTTCCTTGCCGGGGCTGTTGTCACCATGGCGTTTACCCCGTTTGCCATGCGCGCCTCCCCTTCTGTTGTCGACCTGCTCTACCGGCTGTTCCCGAACAGGATTTCACGGGAAGTTACCCTCCGGCCGGGTGAAACGGCACCCGAAGAGGGGCTCACAAACCACATTGTTATCGCCGGGTACGGGATCACCGGAAAAAGCGTGGCCCGGGCCGCGACACTTGCCGGTATCCCCTATATGGTCATCGAGCTCAACCCCGAGATCATCCGGGAGGAGCGATCCCAGTACCGGCCCAATTTCATCTTCGGGGATGCCGTGCAGGAGGAAGTGCTCGAACATGCAGGTATACGGCAGGCCCGGACCCTTGTGGTGGCAGTCTCCGAGGAGGAGGTGATCCCCCGTATCATTCATACCGCCCGGCAGCTTGCGCCCGGCGTGCATATCCTTGCACGGACACGGCATGTCAGGAACGCACAACACCTTCTCGATCTCGGTGCAGACGAGGTTATTTCCGAGGAGTTTGAATCAGCCCTCGAAATATTCACCCGGGCCCTGAAGCGCTACCAGATCCCCGAAGAGGAGGTGGTACGGATCATCGAACGGTCAAAACGCCTGGGTAATGCCCTGTTTACCCGTTGTACCGACCCGACCCAGCACCAGAAGGTACAGAATTTCGAGACAATCTTTAAGGCAACGCATGTCCACACGGTACGGGTGGAAGCCGGGTCTGCGGTTGAAGGAAAGGCTATCGCCGAACTGGACCTGAAAGACCGGTTCGGCATCCGTGAATTCGGGTTCCGCAGGGGTTCTATGAGGTTTACCCGGCCCGACCCTGACCTGCGTCTTAAAGCAGGGGATACGCTGGTTTTCTTCATATCCGATGAGAAGGCAGGAAAAATTATCCCGCTTTTCTCTGCGGGAAAATAATGCCGTCGGGTAAGGGAGAACGCAGGTGCATCCCTGCGGACAGCACCCTTTTTTCGTTCCCCGAAGTCCTTTCTGTGCACCACGAGGAAAAACCGGCAAAAGACCCGGCACCGTGTCCTTTTCCGGGCAGCCTGTTTTACGGAGGGGTATAAAAATCTAAAAAAACAAGAACACTATTTGTATGCGCCCCTCGGTTGTTGTCAACGTGGCGATGAGTGCGGACGGGAAACTCTCGACCCGCGAACGCCGTCAGGTCAGGATCTCCGGTGCAGAGGACTTTGCACGGGTTGACCGGCTCAAGGCAGGCTGCGACGCGGTGATGGTCGGGATCGGGACGGTGCTTGCCGATGATCCCTCGCTCACGGTAAAAAACCCTGACCTCAAAAGCCGGCGGCAGCAGGAGGGAAAAGGGGAGCACCCGGCACGGGTCGTCATCGACAGCCGGGCCCGGATCTCCCCCGAGGCTTCGGTGCTCAACAAAGGCGACGGGCTGCGGGTGGTAGCGGTCTCGGGGCGTGCGGACCCGGCGCGGGTGGACGTGCTCCGGAAAAAGGCGACGGTCATTATCGCCGGGGATGAAGAAGTCGACCTTGCCCGGGTGCTCGACGAACTCGGGGCGATGGGGATCCGGCGCGTCATGGTGGAGGGCGGCGGGACGCTGATCGCCGGCCTTGTTCGGGCCCGGCTCGTTGATGAGATCTATGCCTATATCGGGAGCATCGTTATCGGCGGGAAGGACGCGCCGACGCTCGTGGACGGCCCGGGCTGGATACAGGAAGCCGATTTTGCCCGGCTCACCCTCGCGGACACAACCCGGCTGGATGATGGCATCCTCCTCCACTGGACCGTAAAACCGCAGTGACCGTTTTTCAGTTCTGTAGAACTCCCAAGGAGAATTACATCAACGCTCTTGGGGGCTGCGGCAATCATTGCCTTCGCCCCCGCCGCTGTGGCATCCCCCAGTTGCGATGATGCTGTATTACTTGTATCCAAAAGTGGAGAGATTTTTGCATAGGTAATTTCGGGAGATCGCCTATAGCGACTCGTCCCCCACGAGGGACAACGTAGCACAGGAAGGCTTCGTTTCTAAAAAAAAAAGTTTTTAACAGAGCATAATTTTCCTTGTAGCCCGTTATATGCAGGTACTGCCGGTGCCGATGCCAAGGCTCATGTGCCAGTATCGGGAAATAATCCACCACGTATATCGCGATCATTGTCCTCGCCGCCGTCTTTTGCCTCATCGCCGTGCGGCAGGTGGGAGGGTTTACCTGGAGGATCTGGCAGGTCATGCTCGGGGGAGCGGTCGCCGTCCTCCTTCTCGGCCAGATCGCACCCGCCGCGGCCCTTGCCGCGATAAACATCGACGTGATGGTCTTTTTGTTCAGCATGTTTGTCGTGGGGGAGGCGCTCTCCCGGAGCGGGTACCTCGACCTGCTTTCATCCCGGTTCTTCCGGCACGCTCATTCGCCGGGCCAGCTCCTCGCCCTTGTAATCTTCGGCTTCGGGGTACTCTCGGCGCTCCTGATGAACGATACGCTCGCGATTATCGGGACGCCGCCCGTGCTCGGGCTTGCCGCACAATCACGTCTCCCGAAAAAGATGCTGCTCTTTGCCCTCGCGTTTGCGATCACGACCGGGAGCGTGGCAAGCCCTATCGGGAACCCCCAGAACCTGCTCGTCGCGGTCAACAGCGGCATGACCGCACTGTTTGTCACGTTTGCCGCCTGGCTTCTCCTCCCGACCATCGCGAGCCTCACCGCCGCGTGGCTGGTGCTCCGCCTGTATTACCGCAGGGAGTTTTCCCCGGCCGCATCCGCCGCATGCGAGCCCTCGCCCGTTACCGTTCCCGACCCGGCGCTCACCCGGATCGTCCAGTGCTCGCTTGCGATCCTCCTCGGCCTCGCTATCGCGAACATTGCCGCATCGCTTGTCACCGGTGCAATCGCCATCCCCCTGCCGCTGATCGGTCTTGCCGCTGCCCTCCCCATTCTTGTCTTCTCGACCCAAAGGGTCGCCGTGCTCAAAGTGATCGACTGGTGCACGCTCGTCTTCTTTGCCGCGATGTTCGTTTTGATGGCCGCCGTCTGGCAGACCGGATTTTTCCAGTCCCTTGCCGGCGTCGCGGGGGTGACCTCCGTTCCCGCGATCCTTGCAACGAGTGTCGTCATCAGCCAGTTTATCTCGAACGTGCCCTTTGTCGCCCTCTTCCAGCCGCTTATCCTGCAGGCCGGAGGCAGAACAGCCCAGCTCATGGCGCTTGCCGCCGGGAGCACGATTGCCGGGAATCTTACGATCCTCGGAGCGGCGAGTAACGTGATCATCATCCAGCAGGCCGAGGCCCGGGGGGAGACGCTGACGTTTTGGGAGTTTGCGAAGATCGGGGTGCCGCTGACGTTGATACAGGTTGGGATTTATGCGGTGTTTCTGGGGGTGGTGTAGGGGAGAGGAGAGAAAGAATTTAGGGTTATGGAGGGTTTCAAAAATACTTTTTTAATAATTCATGTACTCTCATTGTATGCGGGTTATATGCCAAACCCTCCGCCAGTGATGCTAATTTCGGCTTGGTTCAAAAATGAACAATGTGAAACAAAGTTTAACCAATGAAATTGTTGTACGTCTCATACAATCAGCTGTTTTAGAAACGCAAGTTTGATGAATATTAGGCTCTGTAGAAAACCTCAGTGAGATCCGGATTAGGATCTGGAGAATAAGTTTCGAGAGGTTGTAGAGGATCAATTTGATCTTGAGTTCTTTGATCTGTGCCTGGAACTTTCGAGCTTTGAGGGATTCTCCGAACTTTCTTTTTAGTATGGTGAATACGGTTTCGACCTTGTTTCTCTGATGGTAACCGGCCCGGTCGAATGATCTGGCAAGTTCTCGTCGGTAGAACCCGGAGATTCGTTTTCGTTTTCTGGTTCTGACCGGGATAAGGGAGTAAGCGTTTAGGTCATCCCGGATTAATTCGTGAATATCTTCCGAATCGTAACCTTTATCGAGGACATAAGTCTCAGACTTTCTCGTCCTGTGACATTGGACGAGAAGTTTTTCTGCGTGAGGAATATCATGAACCGGTTGCTGAGAGATCTTGAACCCGGTGATAACCTGTTGATCGGTATCGATGGAGATCGAGATTTTCAGGAATCGTTTTCGGGTTTTCCCGGTTCTCCAGGAATAATATGAACTGGCATAGGATCTGGTAAAGCCTGACGAATCGATTGCGGTACAAGGGATTCTTTCACCCCCGTCGTAGAATAATCTGATAAGCCGGTTGAGCAACCGGGTAAATATCGAGGATCGGATCCGTTGACCGAATTTATGGATCGTCGTGAAATGAGGTACTTCATCGAGATGGATTTTCTCCCGGAGAGAGTCCATGATCTCAGTAAGCTCGATTGTGGACCGGTAATCTGTCGATAAGTATTCCTTCATGAGCAGGAGACTGAGTAACTGGTGTTGGGTATAGGTCTTTTTTGAGAATTTCGAGGAAAACAGGGGAATTCGGGAATCTTTGATCAGTCCGGATGATAATTCAACAAACCTGATATACCGGTTTGCCGACATTATTTTGTCTCCTTCCACGTTTGTAGCATAACAAGGTAAGGAGACACTGTACCTTAGATCTTTCGGTCGTCGGTACAACCTGTTTTAGATTGGTTTTCTACAGAGCCAATTTTTATAAGAATTTAATGTGAATAGTATTTGTTAATTCATGGATTATATTACCGGATATTTCGCTGATTGGAAAATATTCGTTCTGAAAGTACTATTGGGAGCTGTTATTTTATTCCTCATTATTCCACAGCTTCGTTTTACAATCCTTCCATTCAGGGGTTTTGATATCGGTATTTTCTTCGTTTTTCTTTCTGGGGCTATTGTCTTAGACTATTGCCGGTGGCATTTTGTACACACGCATCTTCTGCAGGAATTGAATCGTCAAAACCGGACCCCGTCGTCGACATCAGGTAATGAGGAATATGTTCCGGATTCCTGGAATACCAGATATACAAAGGCAAATGTGCCCTCATCCGGGGAATCTTATCCCGGTGGAGTGTTTTACGGCAATCGTATTCTCGTTACCTATGCTTCACTCATCGGATCAACACCAGAAATTGCCCGGGAGATTGGAAACGAACTGCGTACGGCAGAATATACTGTTGATCTAGCTGATATGAAAAACGTGATCTCGCTGGAAAATTATTCTGCTGTTATTATCGGAGTACCGATTTTTACTGGACCAGCAGGTTTAGGGGATATTGGGAATTTTACAAAAAAACGTTTTAGCGAACAGCTCTTACAAATGCCGGTTGCTATTTTTGCTATCGGTCTTGAGGGAATGAATCCTGACTTTGTGATGACAAACGTGAAACAGGCACTATCTCCAATCACTCCGGTCTCCTCAATCCTGTTTACCGGTGCACCGGGTCAGAAAAAACTCAGTTTCACGATGCGTTTCGCAAAAAACAAAAATATTCCTTTAGCGGATTTTCAGGACGGAGATAAGATCAGGTCATGGGCGAGAAAGTTGCCGGAAATATTGAATATATAAGAATTATTTCATATTCCAATTTCTCACATCCCACCAGTCCGAATTAAAATTAGTAAATTGGCTCTGTTGAAACCCGATAATTGCAATTTTACTATGTTACAATCACTATTTTAAACAAAATCTTACGACGGATCCATAGAAATCCTCAAGATATTGTAGTTAGTTGTTTATCACGGAGAATGCAATATTTTTAGATTTTTTCCCAGAAGAGGGAATGCGAGTGATGCTATCGTCGGCAAAACTTTGCCGTATCGATACATTCTTCCCGTTGCACCCGGATATGCACTCTCATGGCAGAGCCACTCATACTTGTCACGGGCTCCACAGATGGGATCGGCAAGGCCACTGCGACCGGACTTGCTGCAGGAGGAGCTGAGCTGATCCTTCATGGGAGGGACAAAAAGAAAGGTAAACGTGTACAACAGGAACTGGAAAAAGCCGGGTCCGGCCGCCCTGATCTGGTTATTTCTGACTACTCCCGGCAGGACCAGATCCGTGAATTGGCTGCGGATTTTACGTCACACTATTCCCATCTTGATGTTCTGGTCAATAACGTGGGGATCTACCAGAAAACCCGGCATGTTACGCAGGCTGGTGTCGAGATGACGTTTGCGGTGAATTACCTCGGTCCCTTCCTACTCACCCATCTGCTGCTTCCGCTGCTCCGGAAGAGTCCCGCTGCCCGCATCGTAACCGTAGCTTCAAGCGCCCATGAGGATGTGGACAGGATCGACTGGGACAACCTACCGGGCGAACCGGCATACGATGCCTGGGGCGCCTACTCGCTTTCGAAGTTTGCTGATGTGACGTTCACCTACGCCCTTGCTCGGAATCTCGAAGGGACCGGGATCACTGCCAACTGCCTGCACCCCGGGGTCGTCAATACGAAACTATCCCGATCTGCGGCTCCTGGTATCACTACCATCACACCGGAAGAGGGTGCGCAGACGTCGATCTGGCTCGCAAATTCTCCGGATGTGGTCGGGGTATCGGGCCGGTATTTCGACAACCGGCGTCCGATCAGGTCTTCTGCCCTCTCGTACGACCGCAGAGTGCAGGAACAGCTCTGGAAGATGGCCGAGGATCTGACCGGGATTGGCGGGGATGATCGGTAAGCAGTCGGGCTCTGCTAACTTGGTGTGGGATGAAAATATTGTCTGTTTAATCTTCAAGAAAAATGGTAAGAAAGAGTAATTAAGTTAATTAGATCGATTTTTATTCTGGCATTTTTCGATCCCGTAACAAGTGGTTCTGTTGCGTCTGCGATTGATCTGCAAATTCATCCGAAGTAAAAAATCCGCTACCAACCGCAGATGCAACAGCACCCCCCATCTATACCATTATCACCTACTTTAATCCTTGATGTGCATCACCACAATAATTTTCCGATTTACCATAACAATTCAATCCATCAGCATCATCTTACATTCCGGGCAGTACTGCCACGGGATCGCGCTCCAAGCCCTGCTTACCTTCCTTGGCGATCGTTAAGCTGATCCTCATATCCGCGTTCTATTGGCAAAAGTCCGGGTGCCCAGTATGTGTTGCCGGGTGCCCGGTATGTGATTCATCATTGCTTGCAGGAACGAGAATATGGCTGTCATATTAAGATGGAAAACAAAGATGGAAAACAAGATCCATATTATAAAAATTCCAACAGCTATTTGCCATATCCTTTGGGATATACGAAGGCTTAATTTCGCATAAAATGTTAAGGTCTTGCCATTATCTTCAACGAAATATATGTATCGATCTATCGGAAATATCGGGATAAAGAAAAATGTAAAGTACCGCGTAAAGCCGTACATTTTTAATCCAATTCCAAAGAAAGTAAAAAGTATTGGTGCTTCTATAGAGAAGTTTTGGTGTTTTTTGTCTTTCATTTGCGGTGTATAAAGAGGAACTTCCTCGGTACTTGCATAACTAGGATATTCCTTTGGAGGTGTACAATGAGGAACTTCCTCGGAAGGTATACCATCAATTTTATGCAATTCATCATAGGATCTTTTTTTCGTTGGATCTTTAAGTATCGTGTAGGCTTCATTAATTTCTTTAAATTTTTCATCCGCGCCGGGTTCTTTACATAAATCAGGATGGTACTTTACTGCAAGGTTACGATATGCCTTTTTTATCTCATCTGCTGATGCGTCTCTTTTAACGCGGAGTATTGCATAATAGTCTTTTGCCGTCATTTCATTCAGTTAGAATGAAGAAACGTCTGTTTTTCCAGATTTAATCATTCCCAATCCCTTATCATCTGTCCGAACTTGCCATTCTCCCTGTTGTATAACCGCTGCATCTTGTGATCCCGGTCCTTGTGTTGGCTCTGTAAAGTCTGCGGGTGGCGACATATTTTCCTCGATGAAGACTTGATGCAACCCCCCGAAGACTTGATAGATCCTTTATCGGGACTTTATAAAAACTAAAATTGTTTTCCCCCGTTTCTGTGTCCGGTGGTTTGACCCCAATAGCCGGATACCAAATACCCGGGAACTTTCAAGCTATGTCTCACAATCCAAAAACTGGGGATATTTTATTAAACCTCTTGGAAAAAGGGGAGGCTGAGCGGAAGGCTGGATCCCGTATGGATCCGGTCTTCTGCAGGATGTGAAAACAAATGGCAATGTCAACGAGCATAACATGCGTTTTGCCAGAAGACACCTTCACAAAGGCAATGAAGTCGATGGCGAAAATGCCGGCCAACCAGGCAAAGGCAAAGGTAGGGGAACTCGAAAAGATATGCGTCTGCAGTACGT
>CAYVTY010000020.1:0-18701 GCA_964454995.1 uncultured Methanoregula sp. | reverse complement strand
GCGAACAAGGGGTGCGTCTGCACGACCTGCCCGGTGTCAAAATCGATGGGCCTCCAGTACCAGTCATTCTGTCTTATGGATGGGGAGAAGTCGCAACGGTTCGACGCGATGCTCCGGTAAATGTTTTTCTGGAATTGTTAACTTGGCGGATGATGGTTACTTTTCACTGAAGAAGAAAATAATCCATCCCCAATCAAGTTAACAGAACTGTATTTTGGTTTTTTCTTTGCTTTCATGGCAGGATGTTCCAACTGCTGAAGTGAAGCAGTAACATCGTTATGCATTTTCAGCGTAGCTTTGTCAGCTGTTTTTTGTGCATTCCCGGCTTTGCCGGTCTTGGGTTTGTTTACCGTCATGTATGTTGTCAACTCCAGGTTCTGATTGGTTGACGGGACTTTGTGGAAAAAATTAGGGGAAATACAAATTCTCACGACCTAATAATTTGCAGAAATTATTCCAAGTCCCGAGAAGTTATCAGCACCCTTGCGTGATATATAAAAAAGGATGATGGGTCATCCGTTCAAAAATTGTATTAATGCCTTTTCCACATTACAATTCCCAAAACCAGGACTACTGCTCCGATCAGGGCAAACGGGAGCAGGGCAGCCTGGGAAGGACTTTGGACCGGGATGGATGTAGCAGCTGTTGTCTGGGGTGTCGGACTTCCCGCATCTGTGATCATGAATGGGATCTCGGTATACGTGTCATCACCATTACCCGGTTCACTGAACGCAGCAACGAGTGCCTCTGCCGCGTCGTTGCCCTGCAGGCTTCCTGGACCGGAGATCCTGAAGAGGTTCGTACCGTTGTTAAGCTGCAGGCTGCGAACATAGTCCCCGCTGACATCGATGTCGAACGTGGTGTTCGCCATCGGGTGCTGGACAATCATGAAGTACTGGCCGCTTTCAAGGTTACTGGTGACCTCCGGAAGGACTGCATACGTGTACGAGGCATCAGGATTGACGGCTTGAATTGTCTTGGAGTAGTAGTTCTTACCGAAGATCCAGATCTGGACCGCAGAGGGGTCCCCTTCCGCAACTCCGGAAACCGTAAAAGACATCCCTTTTGAAATTGTTGCTGGTGAGATCTCTGCAGTTATGAACGGTTTTTTCAGGACAATTCCGACGTTGGCAGCGTCGGGACCCAGCTGGTCTTTCGTTTTCGGCTGGCTCACGGCAAATATGGTATACGTCCCGGCATCCACCGGGAGATTGGCGGTGTAATAGACATATTCCCATGTCTTATCCGGTTTTGTTTTTACGGTGGTGAATGAATCCGGGTTCCCGCTGATTACTTCCTGCAGTGGCGAGGTAAGTTTTCCCCCGCCATTGGGGATGCCGGGTCCGTTCATGAAGGTACCGGGTCCGGTGATGAAAAGGTAGGTGGTATCCGAATCATAATTTTGGCCACTGAGAACCACGTTTTCTCCTAGGTAATATGACTGGTCTCCCTGTGCGGCTATGGTAACTCCCGTACCTGCGGATACGGGGGTGGTGACCTGGAACGGGACGATGGTATACGTGTCATTGGTATACGTGTCATCGTTTGCTTCATGACCACTGATGGCGGCGATGAGTGCATCTGCTGCATCGCTGCCCTGCAGGCTTCCCGGACCGGTGATCTTAAAGAGATTGGTGTCATTATTCAGTTTGACATAATCCCCGCTGACATCAATGTTGAATTTGTTATCCTGCATCGGGTGCTGGACAATCGCGAAGTACTGGCCGTCTGTAAGGTTACTGGTGACCTCCCCGGGCATTACATACTGGTACGAGGCATCGGTGTTGACAGGGACAACAGACTTGGAATAGTAGTTCTCACCGAAGATCCAGACCTGGACATCAGGTGGGACTCCCTCCGCAACTCCGGAAACCGCAAATGGCTGTCCTGGTGAAACTGATAACGGGGAGATATCTGCAGTTATGAAGGGTTTTTTGTAAATTATACTGACAGTACCATATGTTGTTAAATTGTTGAACTGGTCTTTCGTTTCCGGTATGGTCACTGCATAAATGGTATACGCCCCGGCATCCAGCCGGAGATCTGACGTATACCATGTATATTCCCAGGTAGTATCCGGTTTTGTTTCTGCTACGGCAAATGAACCGGGATCTCCGCTGACTGGAAGTTGTTGCGTAGCGGAAAGTGATCCGCCGCCATCTGGAAGGTTGGGTCCGGTGATAAAGAGGTACGTGGAATTGGATGCGGTATTCATCCCACTGAAGACCACTTTTTCCCCCATATAATAGGACTGACCGCCTGCCGCGACGACAGTGATGTACGGTTTCTCCGCAGATACAGGGGATATCACCAAGGCTGCTGCACCAACTATGATGAGCAGCAGGATCATCATCCGGGCCCCGGACTGGTTGTTGCTGGCTGGGTTGGACATATGTAAATATATCAATATTTACAATATAAATGTTATTCTGTCATCGTGTTTCTATCCGGTATCATTCTTACCGGACATGAAGAATACACAGGAATCCCGGTGCAGGTTCTCTTCTCTTTTCTTCCGGCACTTTTTTAAAAAATTATATGGAGGGTTCTGTATCAGCGGATCCGGCCATATGCCTGGTCTTTGCAGAAGTGTAGAGTTCCAGTGCAGCAATCCCTCCGACTGTTGCCACGACAAACACAAAACCGGCCAGGGCAAGCATGTACAGGGAGCCGAGAGCAATCCATTCATCACCGGCGCGCCAGGTAACATCGCGTGCGAGCATCCCGGTTACCGTCGGGAAGAACAGGTACGTGAACGAGACAGCGAATACTACCATTCCAAGGCCAAGAGCGCAGGTAGCCACTTCGCCCCAGATCTTCTTCATCAGGGCAAGCGAGCCGGAAACCGCATCCTTCAGGCTCTTCCTCTCAAGCACGAGCAGGGGTACGACAAACAGGGTAAGGACGAACAGGAACAGGTTGATTGCCGAAAGGATCACGGTTTGCGTGACCGCAGACTTAAATGCCCACATAATTCCCCATGCATCCCCTGGAGGCATGAGGTAGAAGCCCGGGTGGTAGAAGACGTTGTTGAAGGGGCTCTGGCCGAGCACGTAGTACAGGATACCCCAGAGGTCCGACCAGAGGGGCGGGATTATAGTGAAAGGCTGGAGCCACGTTGGCAGCAGACTGGAATATTGGCCGGCAGTGAAGAGCAGGGTGCCTGCGAGGGCCACGACCACGGACCATCCGGCAAGAGGCAGTAAATATTTTTTTGCCCCTGTGAGTCCCTGAAAGAATGAGGCCGGACCGCGTTTCTCTGGAGAGAGGCTTAAGGCAAGGCCCGCGAGGAAGAATACCATGCAGAACACCGTCGGGAACTCGACTGCAAATGTCTGGATAAGCGAGGAGAGCAGATAACTATAGAAGGAATCAACGTAGAATGGCCACAAGGCACTGTATGGATGATTATAGAGGACCCACTGGGCGATGAAATGCCCGGCCAGCACGAGTCCGACCAGGAGCGGAAACCAGAGGAGCTGCCGGTTCCGGATCAGCGTTTTCGTGCCTGACAGAGCGGCCCCGATTCCCTGCCGGATCATTCTCGATCCACCGGCCCCGCCATCCGGGCGGCCCTCGTAGGCTGGTTCAGGTTGGTTACCATTACCTGTTTGCGAGGCACGGACCACCGGTGCTTTCGGGCACAGGCCGAGCCAGTAGTCTGAAACAGTTGAGAGGAACGTCATTTTCCATTCTCCCGGATTGTTGCGGAGGTGTAAAGATCCAGAGCTGCAATCCCTCCAACCGTTGCCACCACAAACGCGACGATAAACACTACGAGATAATAGAGAAGGCCAAGAACAATCCACGCCTCGGTGGGATGCGAGGAGATCATCCCGGGTGGCCAGGCCATCCACGGATCATTATAGCCGTGTGCTGCCTGGATGAGCAGGTAGGTAAGGAACACACCGGATACGATAACTCCAAGGAAGACGGCACAGGCAGCTACCTCCGCCCAGGTCTTTTTCATCCTGGCAAACGATCCTACAACAGCCTCCCTGAATGTCTTTTGCTCCAGAACGATCAAGGGCACGACAAACGGTGTCAGGATGAACAGGAGCAGATTGATCGTCGAATCGATCAGAGCCCACATGAACCCCATGGGATATATCCATAACAGCAGCGATCGTCCTCCATAGCCCGGAACCTCGGTAAAGATGTTCGGATCCATAGTCAGGTTGAAGGGGAACTGGTTGAGAATGCCGGGAAAAATAGAGGGCCCGAAGAAATTGAGCCAGGAACAGGAGCTTACATGGCAGACGGGAAAATAGGACCAAATCCTGAAGAGCAGCATGCCTGCGAGTGCCAGAATAACAGACCACAGGAAGAGTGCTTTTAAGTATTTTTTTGCCCCTGCAAGCTCCACAAAAAACAAGGCAGAACCTTCCTTCTTTGACGGGATGCTCAAGACAAGGCCCGCAACGAGGAACACCAGGCAGAACAGTGTTGCGAACTCGAGTAAAAAGTCCAGGACATAACTTACGATTATATCCTGTTGCATAATATGGCCGATGTAGAAGAGGGCCGCCTGGCCGAGGGTGTTTCCCGCCAGCACAAGCCCAACAAGGAGTGTAAACCAGAGGAGCTGCCGGTTCCGGTTCAGCGTCCTCATCCCTGAAATGGCTGCTCCTATCCCCCGACGAATAGTTCCCGATCCTCCGCCCCCGCCATCCGGGAGTCCTTCATAGGTGGATTCCGGCGGGATACCGATACCCGTCTGCAGGGCATGTACTGCCGGTGGTTTCCGGCACAGACCGAGCCAGTGTCCAGCAATTTCCGATACGCGGGTCATTTCCAATCCCCCCGGATCTTTGCAAGCAGTTCCTCTGCCATCTTTGTCGGGTCCTGGGTCTTTTCGAGTTTTATCCCCAGCTCGGCTGCGAAGTCCCAGATGAACTCGATGCATTTCGTGAATTCGTCGCAGGAAATGCAATCCCCGTCATGCTCGTACCAGACTTGCAGTCCGTGCTTCTCCGAGACGAAGATATATGCATTGGTCTGGAACGGGATCGACTTCCCGAACAAGACACCCCGCTCTACATCGATCTTTTCAATCTGGATCCGGTTTGCATTGGCCATTTCCCGCAGCGAGGACTCGATCTTCTCATCCATAATAAGGAGCGCCTGTGAGACACCCTGCCGTGTTATCCCGATGAGGTTTGCGATGGAGACATTGGACATCCCGCTGCGCCGCATCTTCCAGAATCTGAACTGCTTATCGTTCATGGGAAGGAACATGTGTAAATATATCTGTATTTACAATATAAAATATTCGTTAACTCCTCTTTGTCACGCACTTGACTACCTATAATGAAGGCAGTCTCACCCGAGACACTTAGGATACTGTGTCGTTATACATTAGTCGGGAATCACTCTGTTCCCTTCAGGATCCGGTTTAATCTGATCGTGATCTAATGGTACGAAAAAAACAGGATAATTCCTGAATCAATCAAAAGTGTTGGTTTTACCGGCATCGTACAGCTTCTTTACCGCGATCCCCGCTGCAGTCAGCCCGAGAACGACAAGGATCGTCCAGGCCGCCATGTACAGGAATGCCACTGCTACCCACCCATCCCCGGGGTACCAGGTGAGCTGGCTTCCCTGTGTTGTAATTTCGTAAATCCCCGGGAGGAGCAGCGCGGGCACCGTTATGGCAAACAGGAGAAGGAAAAATATAAGCAGGCAGGCACCTGCCTCTCTCCAGACAACCTTAATCCTTGAAAGAGACGCCTTTGCTGCGCTCCGAAGAGTTTTTCTTCCAATGACAAGGGAGGGTATCACAAAAAGGGTCAGTATCATGAACAGAATGGTAAGCGCCATCAGGGTGAACGTTGAGGAAAGCGCCGCAATCATGTGGAAGCCCCCTGCGATGGGTCCTGTGCCGTATATTTCCGGCAAACTGATCAAAAAAAACGGGAACTGTGTCAGCAGGCTAAAGATGCCGGACGTAACCCCGGTAAAGTAATGGAACTGGATCGTATAGATTGATGTGATAATTATGGACAGGATCCCCGACCATATAAGGATGGATTTCAGCGAATTCCTGGCTGCGGACAGTCCGTTCTTGATCGCCTGCCGGCCCGGGTGTTCTTCAGATGTGCTGAACACGAGGCCGGCGAACAGGTAACAGAGGCCTGATGTGGAGATAAATTCGATACAGAATGTCGGGACAATCCCGGCCGGGGTAATGATCCTCTCGTAAGGATTCACCATGAGGACATGAATGGTATACAGGGAGAGGAACATGAATGCGACAACAAGACCGGCACAGGCTGAAAACCAGAGCAGGCTTTTTTCCCGGAGCAGGGTTCTGATACTATCAGCGGCAATTCCCGTCCCTGTGCGGATCCGGCCGGTTCTTGCCGATGGATCCTGTGGGGACGGTACGTGGGCAATCCCTTGAGGTGTCGGGGATATGGCCGATTCAAGCTGCATCGTCGGTGCATGCGGGCACCAGCCCATCCATTTGTGAATAGTTTCCGATATGCGTGTCAATGTCATAGGAGCGCCTTCACTTTCTCAAACAGTTCTTCTGCCATCTTTGTCGGGTCGGCAGTCTTCTCGATCCTGACCCCGAGTTCGTTTGCATAATCCCAGAGCAGCTCAATACATTCGGTGTACCGCTGGCACGTGCCGCAGTTGCCATCATGCTCGTACCAGACCTGCACGCCATGCTTTTCCGACACGAAGATGATCGCCGAGGTCTGGAAAGGGATCGACCGTCCGATAAGGATCCCCCGCCCTGCATTGATCTTTTCGATCGCGATCTGGTTTGCCTGCGCCATCTCGGAGAGCGTGGTCTCAATCTTCTCGTCCATCAAAAGGAGCGCCCGCGATACTGCCTGACGGGAGATCCCGAACAGGTTTGCAATTTCGATATTGGGCACGCCATTTCTGTGAAGTGCCCAGAACCCGAACTGCTTGTCATCCGTTGTCAGGAACATATGTCAACATTGTAATGTTGACAATATAAATATTTGTAGATACGGTTCTGATAAGTTGACGGTTGAATGGAGATTTGTTTCGAGATGAAAAATCAGAGATCAACCGTTAACTTATCAAGACCAGATATTACGAAAATTCCGTTAATCCTCCCGGGATGTCCTCGGCAAAGGATTAAAGTAAAATTTCAATGAAATATCAAATGGCTGTCATCATGGTGATATAAGATCGGTCGGTCATGTTCGCTCGTCCTCGCTGATGCTCCGGCTCGCTTCACATCACCTCGCTGTTTTCCGGAGTTTCTTGTTGATAGGATGACGCCCCTGGCTTGTCGCTTTGCTCCGGCGCCAGCGGCTGCTCGGCCTGCTCCTCACGCCATGCTTCGCATCGTGTTCGTCGCTGTTGATCGGGCACATGCGTAACACTCAACTTACTTGGGCCTGCTGTGGCCGTGCTGCTATGGAAATTTGAGTTATTGCACCAGCCACAAGCGTCCGGTCACTTTAACCCCCCGCGTGGCCGGCCCTTTATTCCCCTCAGTGCATCCGGGATCCGAACAGTATGTTTCCGGCGGTTTTCCGGGTAAGAATCGCTCTAAAATTTTGGATTTCAGGTTGTTTCCTTTAATTAGAATTAAAGGAAGCGTCCTATAGGATAATCCTATAGGACATAAAAATTTACGTCGGAGAAATTTTACAACGATTCCGGCACGAATTCCGGGGGAGATCCGGGAGCTGGGATCCGGATCGCCGGACCGGCCGGATCACAAAAACTATTGCTGCACACAACAAATTTGAAAAAAGTGAGATGCGCGGAGAGGAGAACTTATGGATCCTAAAAAACAATCTTTACCTGTGCTTTTTTGGGATGGCGATGAAAATCCCAGACGTTTATTAGAGAATATACTCCCGCTAGTGTCGAAGTTCTCAAACGTTCCTGAAGAGAAACTAAAGGAAGTGATTTCAACTACGGTGTTGACCGTTATAAAGAAGAAGTATACCAATTTTGAATTCATAACAGAATTCGATGAGAATGGGATCCTTCATTTGAGACACGACAATTACGATTTGTTACCCACGCTGTCAAGCGGCGACCGGATTGTACTATGGGTCTCCCTGTTGGCCGCCATCAGCAAATCCGCTGCCCCCAATCTAACTTTCGTCTTGCATCGCCCATTTTTCGTCTTGAGGCAAGGCAAAGTAACCAACTCGCAGACTTCCTGAAGGATCAGTATCCGACGGGCCTGCGCGTATCATTTTAAAAATTCTCCATTAATGGAGCGTTTCTTTAAAAAAATACCAATTAAAGTTTCACTCAACCGAATGATTTGTTAAACTAAATTTTCATTTATCCCAGTTGAAAGTGTGTTATTTTAGAAAAAGAATGGGAGGCAAGCATCAGCCCTCTCTCCCTCCAACCTCAAACCCTTCAACCCCAACCCCCACACTAAAAAATGACCCGGGGGAAAAAGCCGGTCGCAGCTATTGACGAGGCAAAAAAGTTCGCGGAGAAGATGGGCTATCGCTGGCAGACGAACGAACACCCGGACCTTGCGTACGACCTTTTCATCTTCAAGCCCGAAGCGGCCTGCATCGTCCGGGTCCGGCAGACCACGTACCGGATCGACCCGGATACGATGTACGAAAATTTGATTCCCGATGATCTCCGCGAGGTCCGGGCGCTGCCGTTCCCGGCATGGTTCCCAAGAGAGATCTGGCTTTAGCACCCGGCACGAGCGGGCCTGGCGCAGGCTCCGTGTCCTTCCGACCGTTGTTTCCGAGATCGAATGGTGGGGGCCGGACGATTACACGAACCCGCATACCCGGTAGGTATCCCTTTCGTCCGGGTAGATCCCCCTTTATATAGGGTGAGGCTGGACCTACAGTCTCCCATGATCCATTCTCCGACGGAGAGATCCCGGGCCGGATTCGGGTCCGGGAAGTTCCAGTGGAAGCGGTGCCAATCCTCTCCACGATTTTGGTTTTAAATCGCTGTTTTTTCAAACGGGCTGTTTTAAATGGAAAAAAACCGGCGCATTTAGCCGCGTTCCTTTGAGCGTGAAAATGGAAGGTTAGAACAGGTTATGCGGCACTCCGGGTATGCCCGGAATTGCATTACGGCCGAAAAATAAAGGGGGTTCCAGATCGGGAAAAAGCGAGCCGGTTTTTCCGGGAAAACGCCGGAGATCCTCCTCCTTCGGCTTTGCATGATGGAAATAGGGGTATCCGGATGGTGGGATAAGGTGGTTTTGAGGGGTTTTTACCGTCGGTAAATGCGGGATTCTCGGTGGGTGTTGCACCAGGATCTTTTAGCAGAGCGTGCTCTCGGGGGCTTGCGCCCCCGCCGCACGGGCATCCCCCGGTTGCGATAGTGTGACAGACGGTTGATGGGGATTTTTGGTGGAGCGGTCTTTTCCCGGAAATCTATTCACTCGATCCGCCGCGGGGGTTTCCTGCCGGGGGCGGCGGCACTCCTCGATCATGGGGCATGGGGGCAGCCCGCGCCTGCTTCAAGAGCTCTTCTGCCTTGTATTTGTCGTTGAATGAAGTCAGGGATGTGCCACCGGGAGTGGTGATGGTAATGGTCCTGTCTAATTGTCGGCAGTTACAGAACCTGGAAAAGACCGGGGCTAAACACGAAACGGTTACATCTCTCCTTTGGATGCAACGAAAATCAAAAATCTGCTATTTATGGGTCTAAAGCATGGGCGGCATTTTTTTCGCTGCCGTAAATCAAAATTGCATGCAGCAAAATACACCTCATAACAAAAACGTATGAGATAGCGTTTTTTTACAATTGTTATTATCGTATGTTATTTATGGACAATTGCCGTTTAACTGCATGAGAGCAAATCACAGAATCTGGAGGGACAACTCAAAATGCCAACACCACATGAAATAGAAAAGGCCGGAGAGGGATATACCGTCGAATTTTTTAAAGGAAAAGGTTTCACTATCGATAAATGGGATACTCATACATTGGGTTCAGCGAACATCGAAGCGCATAGTAAAGAGGGTAAAATACTTGTCCAGGTAATATCGGCTATTTCTGATGAACCCTCAGATTTATCCGCTAAAGATCACCGGAATGTAAAAGCACGAGCAACAAGAATTGGTGCTATTGCGTGGGAAGCAAAAGTTATCCTGAATTCAAATTTAGATCTCATCGGTGATATCAGATTGAGACAATTGGATTAACGCATGAAGGATCTGGTAACGTGGCGTGGGATGAAAATACCGTCTGTTTGTCCTTCAAGAAAATGATCAGAATAAACAATTAAACCATTTAAATCGTTTTTTTGGATCTGATATTTTTTATCTTATGACAAGCTGGCCGTGCCTTTTCTTCCCGGTTACCAGTACAACTGATTTCTGTTATTGGCAGGGCAATCTTTCCCAATTGAATGGCTCTGAAAATGCACGGATAAATAGACACGAAGAATCTTGACAAAAATATTTCTCAAAGATGGGGTTGATACTCTTTTTTTTGTTTTTTACCCGTGAACTGCCAATTCTTTTTAGAAAAATCTCACAGCGTAATCTTCTTTAAGATCTGCCCGTTCTTGAAGATCGTGATCCCCCCGCCGCTCTGGGAGACTACGATGCCCACGGCCCGGGTCACGCTTGTTATCGCCGCAACCGAGTTGTGCCGGGTGCCCATGCCCTTAGGGAGTGTCACCTTGCTTGAGTCCACCGTTATGTACCGCCCCGATGCCTCAATGAACCCGTCGCCGGTGATCACAAAGGCCCCGTCAAGCTGGGCGAACTCCTTGATATTTTCCTTGAGGTCGGGGTTGGTGACCATCCGCATCTCGGTGACATGCCCCTCGAACGCATTGAGCATGATCTGCCGGGATTTCGCGAGCACGTTCTTGGTATCGCCGATTAAAAATGTCGTGCCGACCGCCTTTCCTTCCCGGCCCTCGATCGAGATCTCGGTCGAGATATGGAATACGGCGTCAAAGACCTCTTCCCGCACGTCGGTATCGGACACCACCTGGTCCTTCCAGGTATCGGTGCTGATCCGCACCTCGCCGGTCCGTTTCCGGTCGGTGATATCGTGGCCGATACAGAGCACCTCGGTGATGTGGCCCTGCGGGTCGCGGATTGCCTTGTTGATCCACGCGATCCAGACAACATCCCCGTTCCGGCGGATGTTCTCGCTCACGTTGATGGCATACCCCTCGGCGTTGAACCCCAGATCGTTTGCCATCATCGAGAGATCGTGGCCGCCCCGGTTCTTCTCCGGCACGATCGTCCCGACAACGTTCTTCCCGACAAGGTCGCTTGCGGAATAATCGAAGAATGCCGCCGCGTAGGTATTGGTGTACGTGATGACGCCCTGCATGTCCATCCGGATGATGATGCTCTGGGCGTTCTGCATCATCTCCCGGTATTTCGCTTCGCTCTCCTTTACGGCATCGCGCATCTTCTTTTTCTCGGAGATATCGGTCACGACAACGGTGCCGCCTTTTTGTGCGTCAAGCGGGTCGAGCAGCCGGGCCTGGAGGGTGCAGGCTACAAAACTTCCGCCGGTTCGCACGAGTTCGCACTCTGCATACCCGTTCCCGAGTGCGTCCCGGTGGGTCTGGAGGTCCCGGCAGACCTGCCCGAACTCCTCTTCGCTCTTAAAAAGTGCCCGGACCGGTTTTCCGACAACAGCAGACTCGGACGTCCCGAGAAGCGTCACGAGCGGGCGGTTGATCCACTCAACGGTGGCATTCCTCATCTGGAAGATCCCAAGCGGCGTTGCCGAGAGGATCAGGGTGAGCTGGTCGTTCTGCAGTTTAAGGTCCCGTTCCGACTTCTTGCGCAGTGCCGTCTGCTTCATTAAAGTGACCAGGTCCGCTGCCGGGGAACGCAGGTCCGCAGTTCTGGGGATGACGATCTCGGTACCGTTATTGACCTCCTCAAACGCGACACGGTTCTCGCTCATGCGGGAAAAGAGGATGACCGGGGTAGGGTTTCCTATGGACCGGAGGTAGAGCAAAAAGCCGATGCCGTCCATGTCGGCAACAAACTCGATCCCGTTGACCGCTGACACTTTCTCGTAGCAGACGATGACATCGAAGTTCCGGCTCTTGAGTTTCTCGATCGCCAGTTTGGTGGACGGCACGACGTCCAGCCGGACTTCCCCGGTCTTCTCCAGAAACGGACGGAACTGCGCGAGAAAATCGGTATTGTCATCGACAAACAGGACGGATATCATCTGGGACTCCCGGGGCGCGGGCCGTTTGCCTCCGGTGTATACCTATGATCTGGATATTTTTGCAATAAATACTTGACTGGGGAAAGGGGAAATTGCAGATTTCGCGTAATTTATGCCCGGAATGCCTATGTCTCACCCGTGAAGGACCTTTATGGTCACGAGGTCTGGCGCCTCCCTTTTTTAACTTCTGTCACTGTTGTGGTTTCCCGCGTCCCCGTCGCCCACGGTCTTGTCTTCGTCGTCACAAAAGTTCCCCCACGCGAGCCAGCACCCGGTGACAAGGATAAGCGGGACGCCAAGGGGCAGGGAAAAACCATGATCGCTGTGAAGGGAAGGGCCGTACTGGACGAGCATCGCGACGAGGAAGAGAACACCACCGGCTATCGTGAGCAGGCCCGCGGGTTTTACCGGTCGGGCGTCACTCTGTACTGTGGCAAACGTAAGAAGGATCAGTGCGGCGACAAGGAGAATGGCCCCGAGTATCCAGATGGCCGTTGAAAACGCACTGGACCCTCTGAGTGTGCCATTGAGCACGTAACCGAGATCCCGGTGTATGAGGATGAGGCTGTTTCCGAGGTAACTCTCCTGGTACCGGAAGAGGGCCCACTGGACACCGGTGGCAAGGTTATTGCCGATGCCATAGATGTTGAGCGGGACAAAAAAGAGCAGGCACTCAACCATTAACGGCAGCCGGAGACGGGTCATACAAGGTAAAACTGTTGTCGGGAAATTCGGCGAGAACTCTTATAAAAAAACGGGAGGGAACCGGTCACTTGTTAGTGTTCCCGACAATTGCAAGCTGGTACATCCAGTCCATCAGCGGGTGGCATTCCTGCACCACGCATTCCAGGTCGCAGGCGATGCACGGGATCAGTTCGTCCCCGGCGAGCAGGTTTTCGGGATGTACCGGCTGCCTTTTTGCCCGGAGCAGATAGGTCTTGATCCCGTCTTTCTTGAATTCAACACGATCGATAAGCCCGGTCTCTTCGAGTTTTTTTACGATCCTCGAACATTTCCGGCTGTCCACACCCAGTTCCTTCCAGAGCTCGCTCTGGAGGACACCCTCCGGTCTTGACTGGATTAAGGCGTAGGCGTCGTCTTCAGGTTCAGGCATCGCGATTCAGTCCCCTTTAGCAGTTTAGAGCAACGGAGCAATGGTAAGAATATTATTGCCCCGGATAACGACCGTGCCCAGGCTCCTGCCCCGCTCGTTGTTGACAAACTCGATCGTCTCGTCCATGTGGATATTCAGATATTCGTCGACCGCGACAAGCCTGCCCTGCAGCTTGCGCCCCTCATCCTTGATCTCAACGGTAATCTTGGAATCTACGAGTGCAAACACTTTTTTTATGGGCAAAACAATTCCGTTAACCATCTGTCCTGATTAGGGTCGTAAGATAATTAAAGTTTGCTAGAAATGGTGGTGGTGCGGGGAAAAACTTCCAAAAACAGGGAGGGGGACGGGGTTCCCGCACCGGTTTATTCAAGGGTTTTACGAATGGCTGATGCTGTGCCGTACGCACCAAAGGCCTTGAAAAAGACCAGGCTTTCCGCATAGGCCATAGCCTGCATGGCCTTGTTGGTCTCTTCGTCGACGGCATAGATTTCCTTATAGAATTCCTTAATGGCCATCTTGCAGTTGCCATCGAAGATCTGCCGGTCTTTCTTGCCGGGATTTGCGGGCCGGTACTTCTCAAGCGTCCAGTCAGTTATATCATGGTAAAGGGCAGGTTCGTAGATTTTTAAGATCCCAAACGCCACGTCCTGCCAGAACGTCCCGACATTGCCCTTGATGATGTCCCCTTTAGGGAAATGCAGGTTGATGAGATCCCGGGGGGTACCGGTGATCCCATGCTGGGCGATGCCGACGTGCAGGTGGTTGTCCCGCAGCGCCTGTGCGATCTCCTTTGTCCGGGGGATATCAATGGAGAGCTGTTCGATCACGTTCCCGTTTGCATCGTAGGCGTGACCGTGGGAACTGCCGTTTGCGATGGCAAGCACATGGGGGTGGACATCGTTTTCGTTGAGGGCTTTGATGAACCCGACCGCCTCTTGTGGCCGGGTCAGGACAAGACCTTCCGTGTCTTTTCTCCCGATCTCTCCGACTTCCACTTCAAGGCCGAACTCTTTGCCGTTCATTTTCTGCCGGATATGACTGGCAAGTTCGGTGGTGACCCGGATATTCTCATCGAGTTCTTCCCGGACGGTTTTTCCCTCGAAGTTGAAGAGGTGCGAGGCATCGATGGCAAACGAGGTGTACCCCGCTTTTACCTGCGCATCGATCAGCTGCTTTGTCCCGTCGATCTCTGCGGCATCGCCCTTTTTTATCGTGATATGATCCGCATGGAGCGCCCAGATATCAAACCCGACCGCCTTTGCCGCCGCATTCATCTTTTCCGAGAATGTCTGCGGTGTCATGCCGGTGTAGCCCCCTTTAAGATCGGATTCTGACCGGGCAAGTTCCATGAAAACCGCAGAATCGGTATCTTTTGCCGCTTTGAAAATTCCCTCGGCGACCGTTGCGATACGGACATTCGCGGCCATGACAATCGCTTTTTTACCGGAGATGCCGTGTAAGATGGTCGAGCCGGGGATTGGACCAAACGTTTGTGCCTTCATGTTCCTGCTCCTGATTTAGAGTGTACTTATCCTTCCCTCATATATTTTTCAATCTGGCTGATCTCTTTTTTGCCACCGATATAGATGGGCGTGGTCTCATCGATCGCTTCCGGCCGGATCTCCCGATAATCGGTACTCCCGTTGCTGACGGCACCACCTGCTTCGCAGACGATCATGCCCATGGGGTTTGCCTCGTACAGGATCCGCAGTTTTCCTTTTTCCTTTTCTTTGTAGCCGGGGTAGGTAAACACCCCGCCCTTGTGGAGGATCTGGTGGACGTCTGCGACAAAACAGCCGGAAAACCGGAGTTTGTAGCCGGCACTTTCAAGCCCGGCGATCCAGTGGGCATGAGCCGGGAGGTAATCCCTGCGCAGCGCCCCTGGCGCGTAAATCTTCCCCTCCGGGATCCGGATATTCTCCTCGCGCAGCACAAATTTGCCGGTCTCGCCTTTCACGAATTCGTGGACGCCATGGCCGGTGGTGATCGTCAGGAGGGTGAGGGGCCCGTACAGCATGTACAGGGCAGCGACCATGGACGAACCTTTCGTGAGGACCGGGCCGGGGTAGATGCCAATGATCGAGCCGACGCAAAGGTTCACATCAAGGAGCGAGGAGCCGTCAAGCGGGTCGATAACGACACCGAAGTTGTTCTTTGCGTTTTTTACTTCGATAATCTGGTCCTGCTCTTCGGTCGCGATGTACCGGACGAGTCCGGACTTCGTGAGGCCCTGGACAAAGACATCATCGGCGTACTTGTCAAGCGGCTTCTGGTCTTCGCCAAACATGTTCCGGGTGCCGCAGGCCGAGGTATTCATGCAGTGGGTAAGGAAACCCTGCCTGACAGGTCCGGCCTGTTCGCTCAAAAAGAGGATGAGTTCAGCGAGGTTTTTTTCCGTGCCGGATTTTATAAGGAAATCTTCAAGAATCATCAGTACCACCGGATCACGCCGCGAACGACGTTTTTCCCCCGAATAGCCCGGACGGGCGTCCGGGTCTGTGGGTAGTCGTTTGACCCGGAGGTTTATGAGGATTATTATCCAGCCGGCTTTGCACGTAAAATAGGTTTTTGACCTGACATTACGTGCAGACATCGGCCTTTACGTGCAGAATAATTCTGATGTGTTGGCGAGAGGCAAGGTGTATTTTTTACTTTGGATCATACCAATATCTCAATCTGGGATATTTCCACATTAAAAGAAGATAGAGGATTAACAAGAAAATTATCAGACCTATAAGAGTTGAAATAGAAGAGTCAAGTTTTAGATAGTAGAATAAAACCATTAGGGTAATCGTGCAAATCAGTGCGATCATCGATGCCGGATTAGTCCGTGCTGGTAACATTCTTGTACCTTATGTTATATTTCACTCTCATTTAATGGATTAAAAAAACTCCCGACTTTTGAAATCCAATAGTCCACCCCCGCAGACTTGACAGAACCCCTCATGATCCTTTTTATAATTATTTAGTCAACGGGTATTTTTCCCTGTGAGTCTTTCGTGATTTTTTTGAGATGAACTTCCAGCACACCATCCCTGAACGTTGCAGAGGATCCCGCATCGGTCACCGGTTTTGGGAGAGGAACTTCCCGAGTCATTGACTCAAACGTACGCTCGCGCAGGCAATATCTCCCGTTCTCATCTGTAACCACATCCCTTCGTGCAGAGGTGATTTCCAGCGTCCGGGGATCGACCAGATCAAGTATGATGTCTTTTTTCGTGATACCGGGAATCATATCTGCGGTAATTACCACTTCGTCATCGGTCTCATACACATCCACAGGGAGAGGTGTCTGTTGCACAGGCAGCATCTTTCTTGCCGATCCCCCGGTAGCGGGTAATAACGCCGCAGGGTTGGTTTCGTATATCTGCCGGTTCAACACCTCCAGGTATTTCCTCATGTCTTCAAGATCGTCAAAGACAGACCGGTAATACCATTTTACCATGTGTTTTACCCCGCACGTGACTGAGAGCCAACAGTATCCGGATCCCGTTTTGATCCTTCCGTGTCAGCGATCCATATCATAGTTCATCCCGCCGGTCCGCCCACGAACGCTTCCTTCATTAAGTCCTCCTGCTTTTTTGTCAGGGTTGCAGGAATCTTCACGATAACCTTTACCAGAAGATCCCCCCTTTTGTCGGAGTTTAATAATGGCATCCCCTGCCCCCGGAGCCGGAAGATGGTGTGGCTCTGCGTGCCGCGGTGAATTTTTAAGGACGCACTCCCGGTAATGGTCGGCACGGTGATCTCTCCCCCGAGAAGCGCGGTGGCCAGGCCGACAACCGCGGTGGTCGTCAGGTCAGCACCCTGCCGCTCGAAGACCTCGTGTTTTTTTACGTGGACAACAACGTAGAGGTCGCCGGGAGGCCCCCGGTTCTCCCCCGGTTCACCTTCCCCGGCAATACGCAAAAACTGCCCGTCCTCTACGCCCCGCGGGATCGTCACTTCGATCCGCCGCGTTTTCTGGAGCGACCCTGCACCATGGCAGGTCCTGCAGGGCTTTTCAATGATCTTGCCGCTCCCGCCGCAATCCGGGCACTGGGCGATGCTCATCACCTGGCGGTTACCCACTTTCTGCGGGCTCCTGATCTCGCCGGTTCCCCGACATGTTGGGCAGTCCCGGAGGTACCCCGGTTCTGCACCTGTTCCATGGCAGGTACTGCACACGGAATCCTGCGGAACCGCCACGGTATTTTTCGTGCCCGAGAATGCATCGGTAAGCGTTACTTCAATGTCATAACGGAGATCTGCCCCTGCCCGTTGCTGTGTCCTCCGGGATCCCCCGGAAAAAGCATTGAAAATATCCCCGAGACCATAGTCCCGGAACAGGTCATCGTAACTGGGTGGCCGGTACCCTGACGTGTCCCCGGGTCCGAACTCGACATGACCCCCCTGGTCGTACTGGGCTTTCTTCTGGGGGTCGCTTAAGACCTGGTACGCCTCGTTGATCTCCTTGAACTTTTCTTCTGCTTCCCTGCTCCCTTTATTCAGGTCCGGGTGATATTTCCGTGCAAGTTGCCTGAATGCCTTTTTCAGCTCATCTGCTGAAGCATCCCGTTTAACGCCAAGGGTCTCATAATAGTCGCGCATTGCCATAAATCTTAAAGAAAAAATTATTTTTCATCCTTTACTTTGAAGTCGGCGTCAACGACGTTCTCGCCGCCAGGGCCGCCGGCATTGCCCGAACCGCCGGCATTCTGCGAAGGCTGTCCGGTGCCCTGCGAAGCAGCCTGCTGTTGTGCCTGCTGCCGGGCGGCTTCCTCGTACGCTGCAGTACCTGCCTCGCCGAGGACTTTCTGGAGTTTCTCTGTTTCTGACTTAATACTGGAAGTATCCTTACCTTCCAGTGCCGCTTTGACCCCGGTGATCGCGGCATTGAGCCGGTCAACCATGTCAGGGTTCAGTTTACCCGCAAGATCGGTTTTGGTTTTTTCCGCCGTGTAGACAAGGGAATCCGCGATGTTATGGGCCTCGACTTCTTCCTTTCTCTGCCGGTCCTGCTCTTCAAACTGTTTTGCCTCGTCGACCATTTTGCGGACATCGGTTTCTCCCAGTTTTGTCGAAGCGGTGATGGTCATCTTCTGCACTTTTCCGGTGCCGAGATCCTTAGCAGAGACATTGAGGATCCCCGATGCGTCGATATCGAAGGTGACCTCCACCTGCGGGATCCCCCGGGGCGCCGGGGGCAGGCCGACAAGGTTGAACTGGCCAAGGCTCACGTTATCGGCTGCCATGGGCCGCTCACCCTGGAGAACATGGATCGTGACCTCGGTCTGCATGTCCGCCGCAGTCGAGAATATCTGGCTCTTCTTTGTCGGGATCGTGGTATTCCGGTCGATGAGGGCGGTCCGGACCCCCCCGAGGGTCTCAAGACCGAGCGTTAAGGGGGTTACATCCAAGAGCACCATGTCGCTTATCTCGCCGCCGAGGATCC
>CAYVTY010000019.1:0-44438 GCA_964454995.1 uncultured Methanoregula sp. | reverse complement strand
TCTGGACACCGGAGTTTGTATCAACGGTAATTTTTCCCGTAATAGACAGTTTATCTGAAAGGGTCTGTGTCATCTGGGAGGTCAGGACAATCTCATCAGAGCGATCGATGAGGTTCACCTGTCGCATGGTAATCGAGTCTCCTGTGCCTCCCGCCGGTACTTCCACCTTGTACAACCCGACCGGTAGGAGTGTCGTGTCAAAAACCACGCGGAAGGTTTTATCAGACTGTACATAGGCAACGACGCGCTTGATTTCGGTACTGGTGGTCACCTGCTGGTAGAGCACAACGTCAATAGGGGTCCCGATGCCAAACGTGGTCGTCCCATTGACCACGAGGGGCTCTCCCACGGTCAGGGTACCCGGGGCATAAATATAGACCTGGTACGCCGATGCACTGCTGATCAGGATGAAAAAACCCAGTACCAGCAGGACGATCTTCTTCATCTATGTACAAGATCAACTATGAGGGTGTTAATGATTTCTGAAAATACAAAAAAACCGCTTGCCTGCTGGAGCGGAAAAGAGCGGTATAACGGTGAAGCAGTCGACTGCCTCACGATTATCTTTGAGTCCGGGGGGTGTTCATGGTCGCGGTGCCGGATGTGCAGTTACCGCCACGAGCGGTACCGGGCACAGTCCTGTGAAGAACTTGCCTCCCACCTGCATGCACAGCTGGGCTGGGTCAGGACACAGTTTTCCCTCGACGAGTTTGCAATGGTGAAGATCTTTACCTCGGGAAGTTTTTTCGATCCCGCCGAAGTGCCACCGGTATTCCAGAGAGAGGTCGCACAGGCATTCAAAGGAAAGATCGTGATCGCGGAAAGCCGGCCGGAATACATAACACCGGAGATCATCGGAGAGTTTGTTGCGGAACTGAACGATGGCACCCATACAACCCCGCTGTACTGTGCCGTGGGACTCGAAACCACGAGCGATCAGATACGGGAGAAATGCATCAACAAGGGATTTTCGTACGGGGATTTCAAAAAAGCCGCAGCTGTTGCCCATACGGCCGGGGCAGGAGTGAAGGCATACCTCCTTTTTAAACCGCTCTTCCTGACCGAAGCTGAGGCTGTTACTGATATGCGGTCATCGCTTGCCGATCTTGCAGGTACCGTCGAGATGGTCTCGATGAATCCCTGCACCGTGCAGAAACGGACCGAACTCGAACTATACTGGAAACAGGGGGCTTATCGCCCGCCGTACCTCTGGAGCGTGCTCTCGATCTTAAAAGACGCACCGATGCATGTGACCTGCGACCCCCTTGGAGGCGGCCAGAAGAGGGGGCCGCATAACTGCGGAACATGCGATTATGAGATTACCAAAGGCATCCGCGACTATTCACTCACGGCAGACCGAGATCTTATCGATGCACTGCTGGATATGGAATGTACCTGCAAAAGCGAGTGGGAATACGTGCTCGGACATGAGCGGCCGTACTGCATGCCGTTGACACGGTAAAATTTGAAATAAATAAAAAGGATCTTCATTCTTACTTTTTCCCTTTGCTTTGCTTCTCGATCTGCTCGGCAAGGAGCGGGAGGAAGGTCCCGGCATCGGAAACAATGCCTATCGCCTGGGTAGTGCCACGGTCCATCAGTTTTGTCACCGATGCGGGATTGATATCCACGCAGACCGTCTTCACATTCGACGGCAGGCAGTTGCCTACCGCTATCGAGTGCAGGAGGGTCGCAACCATCAGCACCATCTTGCAGCCGGGGATGTGCTGGCGCATCGCGTCCTGCGCCACCATGGTATCCTGGATCACATCAGGCAGGGGACCGTCATCACGGATTGACCCGGCAAGGACATAAGGCACGTTATGCTTCACGCATTCGTACATAATCCCCCCGGTGAGAACCCCGGACTCCACCGCTTTTTTTATAGAACCAGCCCGCATGATCTCGCTGATCGCATAGAGATGGTGCCGGTGCCCGCCCATCACCGGTTTTCCGGTCTGGATATCCATCCCGAGTGACGTACCAAAGAGATTGTATTCAACATCGTGGGTGGCAAGCGCGTTACCGGCAAAGAGGACGTTGATGTATCCTTTTCTGATCAGTTCCGCAACTGCTTTGTCCGCACCGGTATGGATTATCGCGGGGCCCCCGACAAGGATAATCTTACCCCCGGTCCTGTGGACCTCAATGATCTCCTTTGCTATCTGTGCAATCAGGGTTTCGCTGGGACGTTCTGAGGAAACGGTGCCGTGCATGAACTCGAACGTGCTGCTCGTCCGGGGCCGGGCCGGATAGCTCACGAGCACCCCCTCTTCGCCGACAACTACGAGATCGCCTTTCCTGATCTTCCCAAGAGGCGTACACCGTGCCTGCTTCTTTTTGGGGTCGACGACGATTAAAAAGTCCATCTCGATATCAGCGACAGGAACCCATTCATCCGCGAGCCTGACCTGAGTCGGGTGGTTTGTGGTCGTGTAGAACTCTTTTGGGGCGTTCCGGTCCCCGGCTGCCGGTACATAGTGGACAGAGTTTACCTGGGGGAGACGGGCGCCAAGCCGGTGGAGCTCAGACAGGATTGAACGCAGTTTCTCCTTATCCTGCGCCACAATTTTAAGACGGGCATAGCTGGGATCGGTCTTTTTCTTGCCCACGTCAAAGACAAGGATCTCAAAATTCCCCCCCATGTCCATGATCCGGTCGAAGAGCTGGGTCATGATACCCGAGTCGATGATATGACCCTGCAGCTCGATCTCCTGCGACTCCACCATAATACAGTAGTATTTGACCCCGCACCTTAATATGCATTCGTATAAATACGCCAGCATCTGCCGTTTTTTTGGCGTAACGGCGCGGATTGGGGCCAGTTAACAAGCGGCCCGGTGCTGCATCCCGGTAAAATCCGAGGGTACCAGGTTACATGTTCCCATCCGTCTGCGCCTTCTTGAGGAAGGCTTCTGCTGCCGCGCGGTCTTCGCGGGTATTGACGTTTATAGCAAGTCTCGGATCGGCAAGCACCAGCTGGAACTCATCCTGCGGTTCGGCAATAAGGTTTCCCAAAAGGATATTGAGCCCGGTCGGGCAGGCTTCGATAGCCCCGATCGTTTCGCGATAGGTCATACCCCCCCGGCAGGATCGGACGATCGTTGACGGAACCCATGTTGAACAGGCATCCTTCCCGGATTCTCTGTACGCATCGAGGACGGTCGTAATGATCTCTGCATCAATGCAGGGAATATCAGAAACACTTACAAAAAGCGGTTGGGTCTCTTCAAGCGCCCGGACTGTTTCAATCATATCCCGGATATAGTCTGCACCTCCGGCATCGTACGATTCAATGCCGTTTGCCCGGCACCAGTTACGGGTCATGGGGGTTTTGGGCGAGGTGGCAACAACCACGTTGCATCCGGCCAAAAGAAATGCATCCGTCACATACCCGAGCATCGGCCGGTTGTTGATAAGGATCAGGGGTTTTTCTCCCAGATTAAGGCGGCTGCCCGCGCCGCCGGCCATGATCAGCGCACGCATGCAGACAATGCCTCCACGAGCAGGTCATTCTCCGCATGTGTCCGCACGGCTACCCGTATGCACGTTGGCAACCCGAACGAAGTACAATCGCGGACGAGGACGCCATGAGTTTCCAGCTGATCGCACAGTGGCCCTACGGTTTGAGTGCAGTCCACGAGCAGGTAATTAACTGATGATGGGTGACACCGCAGCCCGAGGTCATCAATCTTCAAAGAAAACCTGTCACGCTCTTTACGGATATATTCCCGGGCCTTCCCCAGTTCATCGAGATGGCGGAATGCTTCGAGAGCAAATGCCTCTGCGTATGCATTTACGCTCCATGGTGGGCGGGCAGTCTCTATCTTCGCGATCAGGTCTGGATCGCCAAACCCGTACCCGAACCGGATACCGGGAACCGCAAAACTCTTGGTGAGTGAGCGCAGGAGAAAGAGCTGTGCCCCGCGGACATCCACAAGGCTCTCGCGGGGATGATCTGCAAGTTCAATGAACGCTTCATCAACAAAGAGCATTCCGCCATAAATTGACGTGTCCCTGACCCGCGCTATGAGATCAGAACGGCTGCGCAGTTCCCCGGTCGGGTTATTGGGGTTGCAGACAAACGAGACGCTGGCGGTTTCCGGAGTACCTGCTGCCGATGCACCAGCAAGTCGGGCGGAGAGCGCATATTCACCAAACGTGGGAGATTCGGTAAAATAAGTCATTTTCCCCGAAAGAGCAACCGAACAGAAGACACGGATCAGTTCGACAGAACCGTTCCCGACACAGATCTCATCGGGATCCCGGTGGAATGCCTTTGCGATACACTCCTTGAGTCGGGCATATTCATTATCCGGATACGATGAAAGGCACGCCGGATCACACTGCCATGCAAACCGGGGGGGCAGGGGGTTGAGGCTCGCGCTGAAATCCAGCAGGTTTTTTCCGGTATTTTCCCGCTGCCGCTTTCCGGTTCCTCCATGCACCACGGGTCTGGGAAAATCAACAGCCATTGAATAGTCCGTATTTTTGAAAATTACTTGGCGGGGATGTCATAAATGCGTTTGGAGACAGGAGCGAGATCAAATAAGAAGATATATATACCATTGTGTATCATTTTGGTTTATCTGGTTAAGTCAGACACAAGAGTTCCCCTTGTCAGACATGTGAATGACAAATGACAGACACATGTCGGAAATGGAGATACAATGATGCAACGAATCACGCTCCGGTTACCCGAACAGCAGATAAGCCTTCTCCAGCAGATGGTGGACGCAGGCGAGTATCCCAATGTTTCTGAAGCTGTCCGGGCAGCTGTCCGTGATCTCGTTGAGAAGCGAGCGGGCCGTGTCTTAAAGGATAATGACCAGGTTTCATTCAAGGTATGAGAGGGTAGAAATGCAGAGCATTATTAACGACGCATTAAAAAATGCCGAACTTGAAAAAGAGGTAAGCAAGTCCGGTTCAAATGCACCTGATGACGATTTCCTCGGGCAGCCAAGAATTGTGATTATCGGCTGCGGTGGCGGCGGAAACAACACGGTAAACCGCATCCACCACATGGGTGTCTCCGGTGCGGAAACGATTGCGATCAACACGGACAAGCAGCACCTGGACATGATCCAAGCCGACAAGCGTGTCCTCATCGGGAAATCCCTGACCCGTGGTCTTGGTGCCGGCGGTTACCCTGATGTAGGTAAGCGGGCAGCCGAGATGGCACGCCCGACTCTTGAGGCGCTGCTCGAATCGGCAGACCTTGTGTTTATCACAGCAGGTATGGGAGGAGGTACCGGTACAGGTTCAGCCCCGGTCGTTGCACAGGTTGCAAAGGAGCAGGGCGCAATTGTGGTCGGGATGGTCAGTTACCCATTCCAGGTAGAAAAGGCCCGGTTGATCCGTGCAGAAGAAGGACTTGAAGCACTTGCCGCATCAGCAGACTCGGTCATTGTCCTTGATAACAACCGGCTGAAAAACTTCGTTCCCAACCTCCCGCTCGGTCAGGCATTCTCTGTCATGGACCAGCTGATCGGTGAGACCGTCAAGGGTATTTCCGAGACCATTACCGAACCCTCACTTATCAACATCGATTACGCAGATGTCCGGGCGATCATGTCCAAGGGTGGCGTCGCATCCATGCTTGTCGGGGAGAGCAAGCAGCAGAACAAGGCAGAGAGCGTCGTCCGCGAGTGCCTGAGCAACCCCATGCTCGATATCGATTACCGCGGCGCAACCGGCAGCCTGATCCATATCACCGGCGGTACCGATCTTACCCTGCAGGATGCAGAAGAAGTCGCAACCTCACTCACGTACGAGCTCGACCCGCACGCAGATGTGATCTGGGGGGCGCGCGTCAGGCCCGACATGGAAGGAAAAATCCGTGTCCTCGCCATCATGACCGGTGTCAAGAGCGCACAGATCCTTGGGACACGCCAGTCCTACAAGACCATGGTCCAGGAGATGGACGCCAAGCGTTCCAGCCCAAAACAGGTTGAGATGCCCCAGAGCCGGCGGGCCGCACCAAAGGACCAGACCAGCGGTGGCGGCGTTCTTGAATGGGTCGGTTAATCACCACGCACAACAAATAAAAAATAAACATCATTTATCCGGGAGTAATGGCAGTATGCCAATACCCCTTATTTTTAGATTAAATATTCTGCACATGTTTCCTTTGCCCCGGGGGAGTTACCGATATTCTCGCCCGAGGGCCGGCGAAACGCTTAATAGGAGTCCCCGCCTTTAAAATATAGTACATTCGACCAGATCATCTGAAGGGAGAATGGAGGACGACATCCCGTGCATGGGGGTCATCCGTGTACCGGGAGTTGAACATCATGAACCGTGTGTCGAACAAAGACTTCTCCTGGAAGTCTTGCAAACATTTAATGCAACGATCCTTTTCTGATGTTTTTCGCCCTGCATCCTGCATGCAGAGCGGTTACAAGAGATATGCGCATGAACTACCGCGCACGCTCTTGACAGTTACTGCCTCTGACACTGTGATTGCACCTCCCTTTACTGGAAATACGATGAGGAGTGGTAACGCATGTTGAATGACCTAATGGAAAAGCGAAAGAAGATTCTCGCCGAGTCTGAACAGCACAAGAACAGAAGAAACGAGCTCAATGCCACCGCCAGCAAATCTGCGCGGGAGAGGAACACGCTCAACAACCAGACCCGGGAGTTTGTGGAAGAAGCGCAGAAGAACAAGGATCTCCGTGACAAGTACAACCAAGATGTCCTTGACCAGAAAGCGCAGCGCAATGACTTAAACGACAAGGCAAATGTGCTGTTTGAGGATATCGAGGCCTTCAAAAAAGAGCACGGGACGCTCAAGAATCGCGGCATCAAGGAACTCCAGAAGCAGATTGAGTACATGGAGTACCGGCAGCAGACTGAGGTCTTCACTACCGATAAAGAGCGCGAGCTCATCGAGAAGATCAAACAGATGAAAGGCCAGGTCAAGGAGCAGGAAGCCGAACTCGAGCAGAACAAAGAGATGCGCACGAAAATCACCTCTGCACGGGATTTTCGCAAGATGGCCTCAGATCTCCATGCAAAAGTGACCGAACTTGCCGAGCTCGCCCAGAAACACCATGACCTGATGGTTGAATCCTACCGGAAGGCAGACAAGTCACGCGAGGCAGCAGATGCGGCACACAAGAGCTTTGTCGAAGCTCAAGAATCTGCGGATGCCGAACACAAGTCTTTTATTGCCTGCCAGAAAGAACTGCGCGATTATGACAAGGTAATATCAGGACTGCGCAAGAAGACCAAGAAGGTCAAAGTAACAAAAGAGCAGAAAGCAGTCCGTCAGGAAGCCGAGCACCTGTTCAAGAACTTCCGGGCCGGCGAAAAACTTACCACGGACGACATCCTGCTGCTCCAGCGTTCAAAACTCATCTGATTCCATATTATCCCGTTTTTTCCTTAAGCGATAATTTACCAGATTTCTTGGGAAAATGCAAATTATCGCAGTTGCCAGAAATCGTTTAATAGATTTACGGTGATTTTATTATACCAATGACAGAGGGTCGGACTCTCGTCCTGAGCGTTGACCGGGACGATGATATCGGGTGGAAGGCGAAGATTGAAAGCCCGGTCGTCGGCAGGCAGGAGTGCCTGAAGGCTGCTACTACGCTTGCCCTCGCAGACCCGGAAGATTCTGATGTCAATGCGATCTTTTCTGCGGTAAAAATCTACGACGAACTAATCGCTAAAGGCGAAGAAGCCGTTGTCGCAGTAATTGCCGGCAACCACCTGCACATGATCGAAGGAGACCGGAAGATTGCAGCAACCCTTGATGATGTGATAAAGGACACAAAACCGACAAACTGCATCCTTGTCTCTGACGGCGCAGAAGATGAGTATGTTATACCGATCATCCAGTCCCGGCTGCCGGTCGCGAGCATCCGACGCGTGATTGTCAACCAGATGCCCAATCTGGAGGGCACCTATTATATCTTGAAAAAACTCCTTGACGATCCCAAGATCTCCAGGGTGGTTTTCGTTCCGCTGGGTCTTGCCATGCTGTTGTACGCGACCGCATTCATCCTCGGTTACCCGGGAACGGCAACCATTATTGTTATCGGCGTGATCGGGATGTACCTGCTGTATAAAGGGTTTGGGCTGGACGAATTCATTCATGGAATTATCAATGCACTCCGGGCGTCAATGTCACGGGGCAAATTCTCCTTTGTCACGTACTCGACTACTATCGTACTCGTGCTCATCGGTTTTACCATCGGCATTTTCACGGTTCTGAATTATTATTCATCAGACGACAGTATGGGCATTCTCCTGTACGTCATGAGTTTTATTTATGGGGCGATCCTGTGGCTGATAATTGCCGGTCTGATCACATCGGTCGGGGTTATTATCGATGTGTATTTCAATGAACGGGAAAACCTGGGAAAAGTTATTGTCTTCCCGTTCTTTGTTACAGCAATCGGACTCATCCTGTACGGAGCCAGTGCCTATATTCTCGCAGTCAACAGCGTTCCTGACTTCCCCATAAAATCTGTAGCCGCCGGAATGTATATCATGTACTCGACAGTCTTCGGGCTTACCTGTGCGATTATCGGTGCGGTCATCCAGTATTTTATAGCGAAACGACTGTCAGAAGAGCAGAAAGAGGCCATCATAGAAACCATGTGATCC
This sequence comes from uncultured Methanoregula sp., assembly GCA_964454995.1. Classification (GTDB taxonomy): domain Archaea; phylum Halobacteriota; class Methanomicrobia; order Methanomicrobiales; family Methanospirillaceae; genus Methanoregula. The sequence continues at coordinate 35,819 of CAYVTY010000019.1, read as the reverse complement.
GGATTCGAATCGTTACAGTTTTTACGGGATCTTTTTTGTGGAAAAATCCTACCGTTTTCAGATAGAGTTGAATCATAATCAGGTCCTGTTACATGAATGGGCATATTTTCATAACGGGGCACTTAACACCGGGAATACCGACCATGCAAGACGATCATTTCCTGCATGCAAACCCGGCACGATCTCTTGCAGGAAACCTCTAAAAAAAACATACAGCGGCAATATACATTTTATTCCGGTGGGGAAGACACAATTTCAGAGGGGGACGCCGACAACGGGACCTGCGCCCCGGTACTATTCACGGGCAAGGTCGAAAAATATCCCATCCCATCAGGGAACAGATTGGTATTGGTATAATTCCGCACGACCTGAGGAGACTCAACAGTCAGTTTCGGAATGATGACGTTGAACTGATGAGAAGGATACCAGTATATTCCATCTCCATACGAGTATGCAGCCCCGTCCACCACGAGCTGAGCCTCGGAGAGATCAATATGTTGAATCTGAGCGTCGTCATAATTGAGAATTTTCAATAATTTGTTTTTTAAATCCTGTTTTCCCAGCAAAAAGAAGATGAGCCGTGTACCCTCATCGACAGAATAATGAACATCGACAAGTGCCGTATCATTCTGCAGCTGGATCTGCACGGAATCGACGGTGATGTACCCGTACCGCTCATCATTTGCCGCTATCGCTGGCGCAATAATGAGACCTATGCAGAGGATACAGAGAAGTGCGGCAGCACGTGCTCTCATAGGATTATAAATTTGAATGAACCAGTTAAATGGTTTACGGTTCCCTTATGTGAATACTACCAGAAGAACAGGACTAATCCGCACCCGGGCCGGCTACAGGATCTTTTTAAAAAAATTATTTTTTTGCTGCAAGAACGATCTCGATACTCGATACATTGGTCTTGCCGGAATCGGTGTCAATGACCTCGGTTGAGATGATAATCTCCTTTTTTGTCACACCATCTAGGAACCGGTTTAAAGAGATCTCCGCCGTATCGACAGCCCGCGAGATCGCCTTGCCACGGGCCTTGATGGCAACCTCGCCAGCCCCATTGTTGAATTGTGTTACGACTGCAAGCACATAGTTCATGACCGGCTTGTTTCCTACAAACACGGTGTTTTCCTTCATCAGTTGCAGGGTAGGCTGCATAGTGGTTTCCATAGAGATCACAGGTATTTCTTTTTGGTTATCAGTTCTGCATTCAGCACGCTTGCTCCCGCTGCACCACGGATGGTATTGTGTCCCATTGCCACAAACCGGAGACCCTCCCGCAGCCTGCCAACCGATACAGTCATGCCATGGCCCCGCATACGGTCGAGCCGGGGCTGGGGGCGGTCATCTTCAGAGAACAGATGAACGGATTCCAGCGGCTGGGTCGGCAGATCCTTGATCGGCGGCTTATAATCGGCATAGGCTTTTTTTACCTTCTCAACCGGTTCTTTGATATCCACCCATACCGCCATGGTGTGCCCGTCAATCACCGGTACCCGGTGGCAGCTGGCACTCACTTTAAACGGCGCATCGGCCACCTTTTTGCCTTTTAAGGAACCCATGATCTTGAGGGTTTCAGACTCCATCTTCTCCTCTTCCTTACCGATATAGGGGATAACGTTATCATAGATGGCCATTGCCGCAACGCCCGCAAATCCGGCTCCCGAGATTGCCTGCATCGTGGCAACCCGGATATCGGTAAACTTAAATTTTCGCAACGGTGCAAGAGCGGTGACCAGCATGATGGTCGAGCAATTGGGGTTGGTCACGATAAAACCATCCCTGCCGGCATCCCGCTGGACATCGATCAACCCGAGGTGATCAGGGTTGACCTCTGGCACCACAAGAGGAATGGTCGGTTCCATCCGGTGCGAACTTGCATTACTGCAGACCGCGATCCCCGCATCGGCAAATTTGTTCTCGACATCCAGCGCAATTTCCGCAGGAAGCGCTGAAAAGACCAGATCCACATCCTTCATCGCTGAAGGATCAATATTTACAACTTTGAGTTTAGCGATCTTTTCAGGGAACGGCGTTTCAAGGCGCCAGTTTACCACTTTTCCGTACTGCTTTCCCGCACTGCGTTCCGAGGCCGCGAGTGTTGTCAGATTGAACCATGGATGATCCGCCAGAAGTTCGACAAATCGCTGACCAACCGCGCCCGTAGCTCCGAGCACTCCAACATTGATCATAGGTGACAGGTCCTGTGTGTAATTTGTGTTTCCCGTTTGAAATGATGGCGGGTTGTAAAATCCCATTTCACCTGTGATAATAAAAACATTGTTTTTTAAAGTTTATACAAATACAATCTATAAAAATCCGGGAGAATTTTCACCGGCTGGTCGTGTACGAAGGGATTGAAATAATATGCCACAACTCGCCAACCGGCGTTATCTCATGCAGCTCAATACCAGTGCTTGCGTAAAAAAAGACATTTATGAGAAAAAAATTTATTCCATGTGGATTGCTTCTGACGGGCAGACGTCCACGCAAGTCTGGCAGTCTACGCACATGTCCTTGTCAACCTTCGCCTTCTCGTTCTCCATCGAGATCGCAGACGCAGGGCATTCACTCACGCAGGTTTCACAACCAGTACATTTTGTTGTATCAACAACAGCTACCAAACTATTCACTCCATCGTTATTATGCGGCCAAAGACAAAAAATAGGTTTCGATTTGTACAGGTGTCAAAAAAGAATATTGGTTATTTTTTTTGCAGTCCAAGGACATCGTTCATGCCATAGATTCCCGGCTTTTTACCGGCAACCCAGCGAGCCGCCCGCAGGGCACCGCTTGCAAAGACCGACCGGTCATAGGCCCGGTGGGAGAGTTCTATCGTTTCGAAGTTCTTCGAAAACATCACCGAATGATCGCCCACAATATCCCCGCCACGGATCACATGGACGCCAATCTCGTTTCCGCGTTCCATCATGCCTTCCCTACCGTAGAGTTTTTTGCGCGACCCGACCTCCTCGTCGAGGATCTGCAGGATCGTTTTTGCCGTACCACTCGGGGCATCCTTCTTGTTCCGGTGGTGCGCCTCGATCACCTCGATATCGTAATCCCCGAGCATTTTTCCGGCCTCCCTTACGAGCTGCCAGAATATATTGACCCCGACCGAGAAGTTGCTTGAGATAACAGCAGGCACATGTCCCTCAATGGCTGCTGCCATATCTTTTCTCTGTTCCGGGGTAAAACCGGTTGTCCCGACAATGAGTGCAACGTTATTTTTTGCCGCCGCTTTCACATTCCCTACAGCGGCCTGCGCTATGGTAAAATCGATCAGCACATCGGGCGTCCTGTCCTTAAGGAGCGTCTCGATATCCTGTGTCGCAACAATATCGGCCCCGAAAAAGGTACCGGGCCGGAGGTCGACGCCTCCGACAAGTTCCAGATCCTGCGATTCTTTGACCATTCTCCCGATGGTCTGGCCCATACGACCGGATGCACCACAGACGGCGACTTTGATCATGTCCGGTTCACCGCCTAGTTTTCTTTACAGGCAGTTTCTTCTTTTTTCCCGCTGATCCTGACCCCAAAGTTTTCTTTGCGGCGGGTATGGTCGCGAGAATTTTTTTGAGTGCGGCAGTTTTATTCTCATCGAGATTGTCGAGCGGCAGCCGGACCGGGCCCCCTGCCATGCCCATAAGTTCCACGGCTTTTTTTACCGGGATTGGATTTGTGTCAATAAACATCGACCGGAAGAGCGGCGAGAGTGCATAGTGCAGGGCCAGCGCTTTTTTCCAGTCGCCTTTGTCTGCCGCTTCGCACAGGGCAACCATGCGTGCCGGATCCACATTTGCTGCGACCGATATAACACCGGTGCCACCAAGCGCCATGATCGGGAGGGTCAGGCTGTCGTCACCGGAGATCACGGCAAAGTCCTCATCCTGCGTCAGCTCAATGATCCGCGAGATCTGGCCGACGTTCCCGCTGGCTTCTTTGATCCCGACAATGTTAGGGTGCTTTGCAAGCTCTGCAATAAGATCTGGTTCAAGGTTCTGGCCTGTACGGCCGGGAACATTATAGATAACCACAGGGATGTCAAGGTCTGCAAGTTTCGTGTAATGTTTGACGAGTCCCGCGCGGTTGGGTTTGTTATAATACGGGCTGATGACGAGCACGCCATCCGCGCCGGTGTCCTTTGCCGCCTTAGTAAGGATGACTGCTTCCGCCGTGTTGTTCGAACCTGTTCCAGCAAGGACAGGCACCTTGCCGTTGACCGTATCAATCGTGACACTGACGACTTTTTCATGCTCCTTAAAAGTGAGCGTGGCTGACTCACCGGTCGAGCCGCAGGGCACGATCCCGTGGATACCACAGGAGAGAAGATACCTGATGTTTCGTTCAAGACCCTGTACGTCAAGGTCCGTCGCGGAATTACGTTTAAAAGGGGTAATTATTGCGGGAAGGACACCTTCGAACATAACGAGAGTTATGCGTGTCTTTTTGTATTAATTTTTCTTGTTATGTATCCGGCCACCCGGTTCCTGACGCGCTTGCTGTCGATCGATGCCGATGCTGAGAGCTGCTGCTTGTTCGCATCGAAACTGTTCGAAAAGTTCTCCCTCTGCTTGGCCAGGAGTGCGGTACCGAGGGTCTTGATATACGATGGCTTTATTCCCATGGAGTATTCCTCAAAGTTCTATACGTATAATGCGGTTCGACAACATAATAATATTCCCCGCGACAACCGCGGGGTTCTCGCCAAACAGGTGGATAACTGAGGTCTGGGGGGTTTTGCCCGGAGCCACGATAACCTCCGGAACACCTCCCCTGCAGCAGGACGCCACACCCCAGTCCATCGTGCTGACACCGGGGGGCTGTCCGCGGATGTCGATGGTGCAGCACTCAAGGAACATTTCCTCAAGCACGCGGCGGATCGCATCCGCATACCGGATCGTTGCCGCACAGCGCATTTCCGTATCGAATTTTGAGGCAGTAAGAATGATTTTTGCAATCCCTGCATCGGCGCCAAACCCGCAGGCCCCCGCTGCCCGGACAGCGTTGTCCCGCACCACGAGACCGCCCGCGACAGCAGCGACACCCGCATGATCGCGGGCGCCGGTGATCGCATACCCGAGGTTTGTGCCGGCACCGGCAACCAGCCGGAAGTCCATTGATTCTTCCATGAGGACGATGTCACGCGAGAGCCGGGTAAGCACATCGTTTCTCTGCTGGTCCGGGCTGATCATAGTATCCTCACATTCTGTTGATCCGGGATACTATTATGTTCTTCCCGGGTCATCTGGAGTCAGGTCAGACCAAGTTCTCCGCGTATTCTCATCAGTCCGTCAATTGCCACGGCATAGAAATCCGGCAGCGCAAGGATCGGCGCAATGAGTGCGATGCGGGACCGGTCGCACCCGGCGGCAAATGACTTTTCTTTTGCCTTTTTTGTCACGGTCTTTACGGAGACATCCGAGAGCCTGCCGCCTTTCACGAGCGCACACGCGGTGACAAGACCAGAGGCACTGTCTGCTGCCTGCAGCGCAGCCTCGATCGTCCGGTCATAGGTTCCCGAAAAGAGAAAGTGGTTGTGCCGCTGGACAATTCCGGCCAGATCGGGATCTATCCTATGCTCCATGAGGATCTCCGCACCCTTCGCTCCGTGCAGCTGCATATCCCCGTGGATGAGTTCGAAATCGATATCGTGCAGGATACCGAGGGTTTCCCAGAATTCTGCATCCTCACCGAGACGCGCGGCAAGCGCTCTCATCACGGCACCCGTCGCAAGGCAGTGTTTTTTAAGCCCGTCTTCATGGACATACAGGCAGAGCAGGGCAATCGCAGCGGAACGTTCCATGGACTATACGTTTATGCCAGCCGGGAACATCAGCATAACGGCTCGCCCTCACGGATATGCATATAACGAATAAACACCAAAATGGACTGGATGGATGCACGACTGCTAGATGTCCTTATTGGTGTGACCGGTTTTGTGGTTCTGGTCATTCTTCTCGCGGTGCTCCCGCTGGTCATCAGCGCCGGGCCGGCCTATATTATCGCGATTGTCATATTTATCCTGTTCCTCTCTTTTGCAGGATACCGGGTCAACGAAAAGATTACCTGAACCTTAACGATCAGGTATCTCCCTTTTCAGGACAGGTTGGGATCCTTTGGGGATTCCGGTTTTTTATTTTCCGGTGCAGATTTCCGGGGTACACGCGATTTTTTTGCCTTGTAGTAACTGAGCGGGTGACTGATCTTTTCGCAGAGCGGATCGCGATGGACGCAGAGGCCGGTTGTCTGCATTGCGGCACACGCAGGTGTCGTGTACTCAGTGCTGGACCCCCCGCGTCCCGTGATATGCTCGACCTGGTACATCGTCTTCTCAATATCGAAGTCCGGGGATCGGGAATAGAGTTCCGCAATCCCAGTCGTGTCCATGCCGATATTATGGAGAAATGCAGTCAGTGAGAACCGGCCGGCGTGCGTGAGGTTAATACCTGCTGCAAGTGCGGAAATAAGAGCCTGCATGCAGGGTGGGAATGCACCTTCTTCAACTTTCCCAAACTGCCGCAGCATCTGTTCCTGATATGCCTTCTTGATCTCGGCTGCTCTCGGAGCAAGCAGTTCGCAAATATCCTTTGGCACCCGGTGCGGGAGGTCGCGGCGCAGGAGCACGCGGATCCGTTCCCGCAGGAGTTCGTACCGTTCGTTTTTGTTGATCGTAACAAAACCCCGGACCACATACCGGTTAACGAGACGGTACCGGTCATCATGCAGGGGCGCGACAAGTTCCACATAATCGGGAACCGGCATCCGGTCCTGCGCGATCCTGATACCCAGTTCGTCTGCAATTGCAGACCACAACCGTGAATACTCGTCGTCCTCCTGCACGTAACTGCTGTTCCACTCCTCTTCATTCACGAGAAAATAATAGGCACGGTCTGCCTCATATCGGGTCAGCCGGTCTATGAGTTGTTTATCATTGACGCAGGAGGCAATGATCCGGGCCAGTGCATACGCGGCGATCTCATCTTCAGGAGTGTCACTCACTTCAGGGACACGGGTTTTTTTGGGAGTTACTGCGTCCTGGATCCGGGTAACCGCATGCGAGACCAGGGCCTCGCCTTTGGAAGTGCCAAGAAGCGTACCAAGCGAGACAAAACGGGACCTGATAGGATCTTGGGCTTTTTTTAAAAACGGAAAATGGGAAAGTTCCTTGCCGGAAGGCTCAAACTCCATTCAGTCAGCCTCAATCCGGGGCGCAAGCAGGTACTCCACGTGCCCGTTCCCACCCGCAATATCAAAAGAGAACCGGACCGGGTGATCCACGCCAAGGCAGACCTCGACTTCAGGAGCGTGTGACATTACTTTGCCCATATCCCTGAGATAGTCAAGAGAAAAGAGCGAACGTGCCTCGACCGGGGTGAGCGATTTGAGCTCGTCTTTTCCGAACTCGCGCTGGATATGATCGGTATCGCCTTCCGCCACCATGTAAAAAGTCTGGTCTTTGGGGTTGATCCCCATGGCGATCTTGTCCGATATCACCGCAGCCGCCTTGATTGCGTTGTTGAGATCTTCACCGGAGATCACAATCTTTCCCGGGAGGTTGATGGTCGGGGAGTTTGGATCTTTCCTGATGGTATTCGTATCCAGAAGGGTAATCGAATAGTGGTAACCATGGACACTGACTGCCATTTTCTGGGCATTATCCCCCAGTTCAAGGCTGATAAGGTCACCTTTCCCACCCATATTGAAGATATTCTTCATCTTGTTGATATCAACGCCAATTTCGCTCTGCGTTGCCTTGAATGTATCAAACGCCTCTTTTTTGAGCGTGAATGCAATCATGGCGACATTTGCAGTGTCCACCGCACGGGTGGAGATGCTGTCTTCTGCCGTGTGCAGCCGGCACTCGGGAACGAGTGCTGAGATCGCGTCAATGGCCTCCCGGAATATCTCTGCGTCAATGGTTGCTTTTAACATCGCTTTCCCCTTAACAACTGTCTTATACAGTATATCGTCATACTTTAATTATAGCGTTTTGGGTTCGATTCGCGGATTTTTTGGGGATGAATGAATATGGGATCACAATGGTCACGGGATAAAGTGTATCTTCGGGCAAAACAGGAGGGCTTTCGATCCCGGGCATCGTACAAACTCATCGAGATCCAGAAAAAATTTGCCATCATCCGCAGGGACGATAACATAATCGATCTGGGTGCCGCCCCCGGGAGCTGGCTTCAGGTGCTGCGCACACTCACAGACGGGAGAGTCCTTGGGATCGATTTAAACCCGATTGCGGCTCTCGATGGGATCGAGACGATTGAAGGCGACCTTACCGATCCAGCTATTCAGGCACAGGCACAGGAACTGCTCGGCACCGTCAGCGTAGTGGTCTGCGATGCGGCCCCGAAACTTTCCGGCCACAGGAGTTACGACCAGGTACGGGCCATCGCCCTTGGCGAAGAGGCCCTGGTCTTTGCCTGCCACGTGTTAAAGCCCGGCGGTAATTTTGTGATAAAATCGTTTCAGGGTACTGACTTTCCCGAATTGTTAAACCGGATCAAAGAACACTTTTTCGTCGTAAAGACCTACTCAACCATGGCCACCCGGAAAGGAAGCACAGAACTGTATATCGTCGGGAAGAACTTCAAGGGTTGAATACGCCCCATGACACAAGCGCTCAGGGATTCCTACGGACGACCGGTGACCAATCTCCGTATCAGTCTCACCTCGCGGTGCAACCTTTCCTGTATCTACTGCCATGCCGAAGGCGAGAAGAATCCCGAGTCCGAGATGAGCGCGGATGAGATCATCGATATCATGGAGATCGCGGCAAAGTTCGGGATCAAAAGCATAAAATTCACCGGTGGGGAACCCCTCATCAGGCCGGATATCCTGAAGATAATCCGGGCAGTCCCGAAAGGGATCGAGTGCTCCATTACCACAAACGGTATCCTGCTTGCGGATATGGCGGCGGACTTAAAAGCCGCCGGGCTCCGCAGGGTCAACGTCAGCCTCGACAGCCTGAATCCGGATACCTACAAACGGATCACCGGGAGCGACCGGCTCAGCGAGGTTCTTGCCGGCATCGATGCGGCGCTCAGGGTCGGACTCACCCCGGTCAAACTTAACATGGTCGTCCTTCATGGCATCAACGACAACGAGATTGATGATTTCCTTGCGTATGTACGAAACAACCGCAATCTCGTCCTCCAGCTTATCGAACTGATGCATTTCAACAATTGCGAGTACCACGGCGACTTAAACAGCGTCGAGGATAACCTTGCCGCACGATCGGAACAGATCCTCACGCGCAGGATGCACCACCGGAAAAAATACTGCCTGGATGGTGCCGAGGTCGAGGTCGTGCGCCCGCTGCACAACACCGAGTTCTGTGCATTCTGCAACCGGCTCAGGGTAACTTCGGACGGAAAACTCAAACCCTGCCTGCTGCGGACGGACAACCATGTCACAATCCGGGGCAAAAAAGGCGCTGAACTTGAAGCACTCTTCCAGGAAGCGGCTGCAAGACGGGAACCGTTTTTCAAATAGATTCTTCCCGCAAACAACGTGCATCCTCCCCGGTGAGCCGGACGCTGGTGTGCGGGAATATATTTACAATTCCGGCGTACACTAGAATCGTATGACTGCTGACAATGAATATCTCAATGTCCTCACCCATCTCTATGAAAAATCCCTGATCCTGCACGATACCTCGCTCTTTAACAAGACACTCTACTTTTATTTTATTGACTCCATTGCGCACATCGATTATACCTGCAGTCTTTATTCATTCAATTACCAGTCGCCGAAAAATATTATGGGCGTCGAGTACCTGCGCTGGCGCATCGATGAGGAGAAAAAAGGGGAGCGGGCACAGTTCCCGGCGTTTATCGCGTGGCTCAAAACCACCCACCCGCAGAAATTTGCGGTCCTGCCCTCCCTCTGGCAGATGCTCTACGACCCGGAGGATCCCGCTGGTTACCGGAGTTTTCGGATTGTTCTTGACCCGGACAGCCGCCAGGCCATTCCATCGGATTTCTTTATGGCAGTCATCGACGAATTTTTTGAGCAGGATTTCTTAAAAAGCCTGTATGAGGATGCATCCCTCTCGACGCTTTTCAAGGGATTTATCGCAGAACAGAAGACCTAATCTGGTATGGACGTAAGCCGAATCTGCGCAGAGCTCGTAGCGATAAAAAGCGAGAACCCCCCGGGGGATACCTCCGGGGTTATCGAGTACATCAGGAATTTCCTCGATGCCCGGGGCATCGTAAATACCGTCACAGATACCGGAAGCGGACGGTGCAACCTGGTTACCCGGGGGCCAAAAAAACCGCTCCTGCTCTGCGGGCATGTAGATGTCGTTCCTGCTCTCAAAGACGGGTGGACTCATCCGCCATATTCAGGAGCCCGGGAAGACGGATATGTCTGGGGCCGGGGTGCAACAGATATGAAAGGCGGATGTGCGGCGATCCTTGCTGCCTGCGACATGCTCGTGCAGGGGAGTCACGAGCTGCCCGCGACTCTGGCATTTGTCTGCGATGAAGAGACGGGGGGCGAAGGCGGGATCCGGTACCTGCTCGCACATAACGTGATCAGCCCCTGTGACTGCCTGATCGCAGAACCGTCGCCGTCCCGCCATCCCTGCATCGGCCAGAAAGGGCTCTGCCGCCTTGACCTGAAATTCGCCGGGACGCCCGGTCATGGCTCCCTGTACCCGACGATCGGCGTCAGCGCGATCATGGAAGCAATGGAGATGCTTGCATATGTCAAAAGCCTCCATGACCGGGAATTTCCGATCGATGAAAAACTCCGTGAGATTATCCGGCACTCATCCGATGTCTTTTCTGAAGAGTTCCGGATCCAGGAAGGCAGCGATATCCTCGAACGGGTGACATTTAACCCAGGCGTTATTTCAGGGGGCGAAAAGGTCAACATCGTCGCCCAGCACTGCACACTCGATCTGGAACTGCGAATTCCCTGGGGGTGCAGCATCCCGGATCTTGTCAGGGACATACGTGCGCATGCCCGACACGGGACAATCCTCAACGAGACTACTCACGTTCCTTCGTTCACGGATCCTGACTGCGATTTTGTCAGGATTGTGTGTCGTGAAGTAGAGAGGGTGTGGGGAGGAGATGTTTTTCCCATAGTACAGTGGGCGGCAAGCGACGCGCGTCATCTCCGGAGTTCGGGATTCCGGGTGATCGAGTACGGCCCAGGAGAACTTTCAACCCTCCACGGGACGAACGAGCGGGTTTCCGTTGTTTCGCTTGAGAATGCAGTAAATATTTACAGGGGCATCCTGAACACGTACAGCAGGACAAGCGGATAGTCGTAAGATACGAGATCCCGGAAATTCCATATGTTGCCGGACGACAGGTCCGGCTCGTTTTTACCAGACACAGCCCGGTGCAGGCAAGCCGTTAAAAAATAGTCAGTTCTTCGGGCGTTTTACGCCAGACAGCAGAATTCCAGATACTGCCAGTGCCACCAGTACACACAATGGTGAGAGAGGGGTATAGGTGGTCTTTGTGGGAACCGGAGTTTCCGTCGCGGCCACGGCAATGGTGCCGGGAGGTAACGATTCAGCCACAGTTATATTCTGCGCCACTGCTGCAGTGGAGGTGGTCACAGGCGTGGCGGTAGTTACCCCGCCAAGAATCCACGGTGCGATTGTCGGTGTTGGTGAACCGGTTATCTGGGTGACCTGACCTTTCCCCAGCACAGATTGCCGGTTATTTATCGCATCGGTATACGCGGGACTGAGTGCAAGCGCTGTGTTAAAACAGCCCAGTGCATCCTGGTAGCGTCCCATCGCTGCGAGTGCCGTGCCCTTGTTGTTCCAGACCTCAGCATTTGTCGTGGTTATCTGGGTTGCATGATTGAAGGCATCGAGTGCGTCAGTGTAATCGTCCCGTGACATGTACACAAGTCCGACTTGGTTCCACGTATCTGCATTATTGGGATCGAGGTTCGTGCACTGGGCATACGCTTTGAGCGCGGCATCCGTGTTTCCCGTCTGGACATACGAATAGGCAAGGTTGCAGTATGCATCCGCATGGTTGGTGACCGTGGCAGTGAGATTCACATATGCGGCAATTGAGTCATTGTACCTCCCAAGTTCGAAAAGGGAGTAAGCCTGAGCATTCTGCGCATCAGTGCTTGTTTGTATCGTGAGGGCCTGGTTTGCTGCATTCAGTGCCGCAGAGTATTGCCCCAGCGCATTGAGGGCCACCGCTTTCCCCGTCAGGGCAAGTGCATAGGAGGGATCCAGCGAGAGTGCATTGTTATAATACGTGAGCGCATCAGAATAGTCCCCAGATATCGCAGCGTTCTGACCTTTTGTGTACCAGTCAAGGGCATCTTCTGCTGCCACAGCAGGAACCAGAATAAGAATGATCAGAAACAGTATGCCTGCCTTTGAGCTCATCTTCATATCCGAAAATTCTCTTTTATCGCAGATGAATGTATTGTTTTACTGATGTCTCATCGGAGAAATCATTCCGCTGGGCGGGGAGGACAAAAACCGCACCACCCTGTTGTGATAGCGACGGTCCCACCGAGAATCGCGGTGACGACAAATGCTGCCAGAAATCCGCCCGTATCCGCGATGACGCCGGCAAGGAACGGGAGGATCGCCATCCCCAGATAACTTGCCGTCGAGAACAATCCCATGAGAAGGCCCTGGTGATCAGATACACCGGCAAGAAACGCCATCTGGGCGATCATCACGACACCGGCAAGAGCGCCAAGCACGATGAAGCCAAGCGGGGATACATAGGTAAGAAGAACACCTGCCGCCATGAAGAGCGCGGACCAGCGGATGACCGGAACCGGCTGAAGCGGCATACGCGTGACCACAAGGACGGTGACAATGGTGGCAATGCTCATACCCGCAATCCAGAGCCCGAGAGTGTCCGGTGCCTCGCGGGAAAATTTCGGGTACAGCGATGAAACAACACCGGTTATACCAACAAGAATCACGGTCGAATACCACAGCCAGACGTTGTCGCGAATGAACGCTGATATGTTTGCAGTATCTCCACTCCCCGCTGGTGTGACCAGACGATTGCCGGTTACAGCACTTCCTCCCAGCACGACAAGGGAAAAAAGAGTAAAGACACCAATGCCAAGAGCAGGTTGTGCAAAACGCACCGCAAGCAGGCCGGCAACGATCAGACCGAGGACAAGCCCGAGGTTGAGCATAGCCATGTAATACCCGCTCATGCGGGTATGATCGCCTCGCGAGTTGACATACGAGAGTGCCGCAGCAACAAAGAGTCCGGCCCCTATCCCTTCACAACCCCGTATGACGATCACTATTACCGGGGAGGCGGTAAAAAAAAGCAGGATACCGGCCGCAACCGTCATCAGGAGGCCGACACGGACAACCGGTACAGAACCATGACGATCAGCCAGAATCCCTCCCGGCAGGGTGGAGATGAAGGCTCCAAAAAAATAGGCGGCGTAGATAGCACCCTGCCATGCAGACGGCCCGGCAAATGCCGGCAGCACCGGGACGATCGCATTCGAGAGCGCCATGACGGCAAAGATGCCAAGGCAGACGATAATCAGGTATGCCTTTGTTGCCTCCATGGGATCAGATCATGCGGTACGTCTCAAGGTTCATGGGGGAATGGGTTTGGATATGGTACCGCTTGTAGATGGAGCTGGCAAGATCGATGGTATTGTTCTCATCCCCGTGAATACAGAATATTTTTTCGGGTCGCGGCTGGATCTGGCCGATGTAGTTCATCAGCTGCCGCCGGTCGGAATGCCCGGAGAATCCGTCGATGGTATCGATCTCAAGGTTGATGGTAATCGTGCCTTTCCGCCCCATGGGCACTTCGCGCCATCCTTTCTGGATGCGTCTCCCTTGCGTACCGTCTGCCTGGTACCCGACAAAGACGAGTGCATTTTTCTCATCCTCTGCAAGATTGAGGAGATACTCCATGACCGGCCCCCCGTTGAGCATACCGCTTGTGGTGATGATCACGCAGGGATCGCCGTTGATCACTTTCTCGCGGAGATCGGAAGAGTCCACCTGCTGGAAACATTCAGCAAGGAAGGGGTTCATCCCTTCCCGGAAGATCAGGTTCCGGAGGTCGTTGTTGAGGTACTCCGGATAGGTCGTGTGGATTGCGGTTGCTTCGCGGATCATGCCGTCAAGATAGATTTTGACCTGTGGGATCTTGCCAAGACGCATCCCTTCTTCAAGGGCGAGCATGACTTCCTGCGACCGGCCGACCGCAAACGCGGGGATGATCACCTTGCCACCCCGGGAGAGCACTTTGTTGATGGTCTCGTAAAGTTTAAGCTCCGCATCCGAACGTGCCGGCTGGAAATCATTCGAGCCGCCGTACGTGCTTTCCATGAACAGGGTTTCAAGCCGGGGGAACTGATTGACCGCCGGGTTAAAAAGCCGGCTCTTGCTGTAGTTGAAGTCGCCGGTAAAGGCAATGTTATACAGGCCGTCGCCGATGTGGAAGTGGGCTATCGCGGATCCGAGAATGTGGCCGGCGTTATGGAAGGTAAGTTTGATATCCGGCGCAATGTCGGTCACGCTACCGTAATTCAGCGTGATCGAATGACGGATATACGTCTTGACCTCATTCGAGCTGTACGGGATCTTCCGGCCTTCCTTGTTGATGACATCAAGGTAGTCCAGCTGGAGCATCGCAGAAAGGTCCCGTGTCGGGGGGGTCGAATAGACCGGCCCTTCGTACCCGTACTTGTAGAGAAGAGGAACGAGTGCACAGTGATCGAGATGTGCATGCGTGAGGACAACAGCGTCGAGCTGAGCCAGGGGGTGGATCTCGGGAACGTAGAGATATGGTGTTCCGCTTGAGTTATCGGGTTTCTCCCCGCAATCGATCAGCACGCGGCTGTCCGGGGTAGTCAGCAAAAATGCGGCCCGGCCGACTTCGCGACAACAGCCAAGGGTAGTGACACGCACCCATTGATCTTTCTTGGTCGCATCCTTGTTTGCCTCGTCGCGGCCCGGGATATCGCGGTGGATCCGTCTTCCTATCGTGCGCAGGAACTGCTTGCGCTCCTCATTGACCGAGCGCAGGTACTGGCGGACCTGCTTTACGGTGCTGCTCTCGATGGGGGGAGTCCGGACAACTTTTGGCGTCCAGCCGATATGCCGGGTAATATCACGGAGCGTGATCCCGTTCTTCCCAATCACAACGCCGGGTTTTTCAGCTTCGATCAGGACTTCCCCGGTATCGGGGTCAAAAAAGATATCGGTGATACCGGAGGACTCCGGGACGACTGCACGGATCTCGGCTGCCGCTTTCTCGGGATCTTCAAGGATTGTCGGGCGGACCACGATCCTTTTCCTCAGGTCCCGGGCAAGGATCCGGATCAGGTCAGCCTCATCGGCAAACCTTTTGGGGTCATCAGTGTAGATGACCAGTTCCGGGCCTTCGAATTCAACCTCTTTTACCGTGATGCCGGCCGGCACCTTCTCGTTGATTTTGTCTTTGAGCTCTTTGAGCCGTTCTTCGATCAACATAATACGAAACGTCCTAAAAAAAGATTATGCGGAATTTTTGACAGGATATTTTTTGAGAGCAGCCTCACCAAGTTCCTGGTACTTGTCTTTGGTGATGACAACCACATGGATACCTTCACCGGACCCGGCATCACGCTTCATCGCAGACTTGAGTGCCCGGACCGCGAGTTCAATTGCCTCATCCTCTGTCAGGTTCGGGCGGTACCGGTCTTCCAGCACACCGTAGGCCATGGGAGAACCAGATCCGGTCGAGACAATATCCTCTTCTTTCGTTGCACCGCCCATCGCGTCCACCGAGTAGACGCTGGGGCCGTGTTCATCCACACCGCCAACCAGCAGCTGGACATAATACGGGAAATACCGGTTCTGGTTTAAATAATTGGAGAGAAGGGTTGAGGCAGCACCGACAGTGATTGCCCGCGACCTACGTATCTGGTACAGGTTGCACTCAACCGTGATAATCCGGGCCAGCTGCTGGGCATCGCCCACACCGCCGGCAATTGTCATACCAATCCGGTCCGCGATCTGGTAGACTTTCTTTGCACGTTTGCTTGCAATCATGTATCCCATGGTTGCACGTTTCTCTGTCGCGAGGATTACCCCTCCGTCAAATACCAGACCGACCGTGGTAGTTCCTGTCATAGATTCCGGATGCTGTTCAGGCATATTACACCTCAAAAACAAATGAACGCCAAAAATCAATTAAAAGCGTTTTATGGTATTAGACGACATCAGGAAATTTAAAGGTTGCTATCGGCGCTCTGACGCAAAATAAACACTTGCTGCCCAAAAAGAATATTATTCTGCGTCCTCTTTACAGAGAACACGGATAAGATCGCGGTCATAAAGCATGGCTACCAGGCGCTTGTCTCCATTGACCACAGGAAGCTGGTCGACCCTTGATCTGCGCATTTTTAATGCGCACTCGCTGACCTCAGCATTCTTGGGCACGGCCACGACATTTTTGACCATGGCAAGTTTTACCGGCCGGTTTGGCAGCTGTACCCGGGATATCCCAAAACTGATCGTATGGTTATCCCGTATGCTCTCCCATGTCCACTCATCGTCATCAGTACCGTTAGAGAAGTCGCTTACGCCAACCGAATCCTCAATGCTCGCGCTCCGGATGAGATCACGTTCCGAGATGATGCCCTGCAGTATGCTGTCTGCATTCAGGATAGGGATCGCATCCACACCCGAGATCTCCATGACACGCCCCACAAGGGGGAGCGGCGTCTCTTCCCAGAGTGCAAACGTCGTGCTCGTGTAGGTTTCTTGGATCTCCTCTTTTATTTTCATCTGGGCAATCGCATGGATCAGGTCAGCAACCGAAAGCAGGCCGATCAGAATATTATCCTCGACTACCGGCAGCCTCCGTACCCTGTGCGAAACGAGCAGCCGGGCGGCTTTGTGGATATCTTCATCGGGCCCGATCGTTATCGGCTTTGAAGCCATGAGAAGCCCAAGCTGGGTCTCTTCTGGTTTGCGCAGCAGATCCTTACGGGTGATTATCCCGACCAGTTTCTTGCTTTTGAGAACGGGTACACCGGAAATACCGGTCCTTTTGAGAATTTTAAGGACATCGTCACGGTTGCCGGGAATGTCCACGTGGACGACATCCGCGGTCATGTAGTCTTTTACCAACATGTCCGTTATGATCTCACCACCATAGTCGTGACCGTGCTGTGTGCGGTAATATAGGTGCTGACACTCCCGATAAGAAGACGATCGGTCTGGCTTTTTCCATGGGAACCGGAAACAATGAGGTCCACCTTCTCGTGCTCTGCAAGTGTTATGATTTCAGTCCCCGCATGGCCCTGTTTCATGTGAGTGACAAGGGAGACCCCGCTTTTTGCTGCGGTTTTTTTGGCCTTCTCAAGAACCGCATTTCCTTCGTTCTCAAGGACGCGGTACATGATCTCTACAGTATTATCAGAGGGAAGAGAGGTAAAGAGGCCGGTCTCTACCACATAGACGGCATGAAGCCGGGCATTCCATACCTTTGCCTCATCGACAGCCCGTTCGATCGCATGATCACTCGCTTCTGAACCATCAATTGCAACGAGTATGTTAGTAAACACTGGCATCACCCAAAACAAACATGCCATTTTTATTGAGTTTACAAATTAAAAACGTTATTCCCGATTGAGCCCAGTTGAGCACGTTTTACAATGGATGTTGCGGGATCGCGGCTGAAAGCAAGCGCAGAATGGGATGGATCCAGCGTAAAAAAGGCTGCGCGTGCCCCTTCCCGGATAAAGAACGGGGAACCGGTGAACTGTGATCCACCGATCGCTGAACGGAGGACAACCTTTGGATCGAGACGATATACCATTGCGGCAAACGCCATCTCCGAGAACATATCCGGCGGGACAAACATCGCATTGTCCGTGCCGAGAACCACGGTACACCCGAGATCGAGCATCATATGAATGGGAGGATATCGGGCAGAAGTGGTTACGCCCAGCACCCAGTTGGAGCGAGGGCAGACTGCGATGGGGATCTCTTTATCTGCACATTCCCGGATCTGTTTTTTTGTCGCATGCGTCATGTGGATGAGGAGATCCGGTTCAAACGCGAGCGCAGCATCCACATCATCCTTATCCTGCTCGCCTGCATGAAAAGCAATCCATTTACCTGCCTTTCGTGCTGCACTGACTTTCTGCTCCACTCCTGCTACGTCACGGCAACTGCTGATTCCAAGACCATCTGCTTCAGATTCACCGCCATCCCGGCCGAATATGACAGGTAAAAAATCAAAACCGGCCGCCGCATCCTTAAAAGCACGGACGCCGGGCCTGCCCCCTTCCCGAAAATCAGCACACCCGTACGTTCCAGAACCCATCATATCGGTAATAGCAGCCCGCATCGCGGCAACCAGCTCCTGGCGGGACGCGGCAGCGAGGAGCCGGTGCTTAAGCCCGTCCGGGGGTGTCACCATACTGACCAGATCTCCGGTACTCCCGCAGTCCATTGCCACCGTATCAGCGAGGTGGGTATGGGCATCAAAAAATGCCGGGCAGATCCAGAGCTGGGGAGCCCGGGGATTTTCCTCGATTGCAGCGATCCGTCCCTGATCAATTACGATATCTACCGAGCGGACCTCGAGTTCCTCACCAATCAATACCTGACCGGACACAATATGAGGGGTTTTCATGGTATGTCGTGACTCTCCTTTATATATCGAAAAATGAAATATATTCGCATGGCAAAGAAACAAGGCGGAAGGTTACTTTCATCGGCAGGTCTCGTCAACTATTACGAGAGCGAGGATCGGCGGGCAGTCCATATCAGTCCCATAACGGTCATGGTTGTTGCCGCAGTCATCGGTATCATCGTCATGGTCTTCAATCTTCTCTATTCAACGCATGCATAAATCCGGTCCATTCTTCCGGACCGGAATAACTTTTTTCGTTCATTGGGGGCAAGTCTTCTTAAGGAGCCGGCGGGTAATATCCTCATCTTTTGTGAAATACAGGCTGTCGTGACCAGTCCATGACGGGCAGTTATGGAAAAGGACTGCCGGGACGCCACTGTTACTCTCACCCATCACGAAGTTTGCAAATCCTGCAATCTCGTCGACAACCGCTTCTTCCGTGATCTTGAGCTCATGACCAAAGAGATCGGTGTCGCCCCGGAAATCGCGGATCGCAGTAAACCCGCTCCAGCCAATGGCATTCCCGGTCTGCCCGCGCCGGAAGGATCGCCCGCAGGTATCGGTAATGATCACGCCGACATTTTTCCCGGTGATCGTTTTGATTTCGTCCCTGACATCCGCTGCCGCTTTCATTGGATCTGGAGGCAGGAATATCACCATGCCGTCATCGATATTGCTCTGGTCAACCCCCGCCCGTACTCCGATATGGCCGAAAGGGAGCTCCGAGAGAATGAACGGGTGCTCCATGATAATGTCCTGCGAGGCGTCAAGCACAGCCTGGACAAAACGGGGATCCTCGCCATTGAGTTTTGCGAGCCGCAATGCACGCTCTGAAGGGGTGATCTCCGCGAGAGGTTTTGTATACCCCTTTGATTTCGAGTACACTGTCGATGCAAGGGAAACTATGTCACCATCCTCTATCGTAACCCGTTCGCAGATCATCGCGGCAATATTATCACCGGCCCTGATAAGGGGAAGTCCCCATACGCCAGTGACGACAATATTTTCCATAGTACCAGTTCTATGAGGTGATCGCACGATATAGGGATTTCGTTTGGCTTTTTTATTTTACTGCAAGGGTGCGGGACACCGATATATTTTTATGAGGGATGCACGCATCACCACATAGTTATGTACCATATCCTCCGTTGTCCGGGGTGCAGAACTTTTACCTATGTTGACCGGTTCCAGAAATGGAAACTCTGTCCGGTCTGCGGCCACGCTTATGAAGTGGCAAAAGTTCCTGCGTACCTTGAAGTGGAGGATTACCATGATGCCGAGCATATCATACGGCAGATGGAAAAACACCTGCACACCCATAAAAAAAAGGATTTCACCCCTCAAGAATCCGAAGAACTGCGACGGCATTACGCTGAGTGGTTCGGGAAAAAGTGTCACTAAAAACCCGCTTTTTTACCGGTTCATAAGGTTGTGCTATTTATGAATAACCAGTCCGGTGGAACCGGAATTGGCGGGATTGTTTAAAATCCGGGCGGATGATGAAAAGAACCTGCACGGCCGGTAGTTTGCCGTTCCACCCTTCGGGCAGGATTCCCGTTAAAAGGGGGGCGGTGGTCGGACATGCCCTCTCCCATGATCCATTCTCCGACGGAGAGGTTTCGGGCTGGATCTAAGGCTGTAACTCTCCAGTAGAAATGGTGTCAACGCCCGACAAAATTCTTCATAAAAATCGGCATTTTTTGAAACGGGCCATTTTAATCAGGAAAAAACCGTGCAATTTAGCAGCGTTCCTTTCAGCGTAAAAAATGAAGCATCAATTAGTCATGCGGAACACTGGAATGGACTGGAATGAAAATATGGCCGAAAAATAAAGGGGGTTCCTGATCGAGAAAAAGCGACCGGGGTTTTTCGGGAAAATGCCCGGGATCTGCCATCCCTTTGCACCCATGAGGGTCGGGAAGGTATCATAATGGCGGGATGCATTGGTTTTGATAATTTTTACCTTCGGTGAATGGGGGATTCACAGTTGATGTTGCTGCAAGGATTTTTCGAGCAGAGCGTGCTCTCGGGAACTTGTGCCCCCGCCGCACGGGCATCCCCGGTTGAGATAGTGTGACGGATTGTTGAATGGGATTTGTGATAAAATACTCCTTCACGGAAATTTATTCACTCGATTCGCCGCGGGGGCGTCCCGTCGGGGGAGGTGGCACTCCTCGCTCGTTGGGGATTTGGGGGCATCAGCCCCCATCATCCTATACCCATCACAAAATCCAGATTGTCTGTAATGACCGGAGATTTCCGGAAAAGTCCGGGTCCCGAACTTGAGAATTCCGGAAAAGTTCCATGACATTCCCGGTCTTTAAAAAAAAGTTCGCGAAAATTACGGAACTCTCCGGAAAAAATTCACAAATGGTGCCGGACATTTTTTATTGAGTCCGGGGGATCGCGATCCGGCACCGGACTGTAATGTTCATGTGCGATCAAAAGAGATACTCCGGAAAAGGTGACCTGTGGAAAAGTATGACATTGCAGTCATCGGTGCCGGACCGGCCGGTCTTTTCTGTGCGATCCATGCAACAGGGCCGGGTATCCGCGTTCTCCTGATGGAAAAAAACCTGCAGCCCGGGATAAAACTTCAGATCTCGGGCACAGGCCAGTGCAACATCACGCATGATGGGGATATCCGTACGTTTTTTTCCCGGTACGGCACACACGGGCAGTTCCTCAAACCTGCACTTTTATCATTCACAAACGTCGCGCTCATCCGGTTTTTTGAGGAGCGTCGCCTCAAAATGGAGATAACGGAAGGCGGCAAGGTCTTCCCGGTGAGCCGTAAAGCCATGGATGTCTGCGATGTTCTTACCCGGGAATGCCGGGACCAGGGCGTTCTCTTGCGGTGCGGGGAGCCGGTACTACAGGTGAAAAACACAGATTCAAATTTTGTCCTGCATACAGCCGACCGTACCTGTGTTGCAAAAAACCTGGTCATAGCTGCTGGGGGGGCATCCTATCCGAAGACCGGATCGACCGGGGATGGCTGCCGGCTCGCCGCGTCCCTCGGGCACACGATACAGGAGATCGGGCCGGCACTCACGCCGCTCCTGATCAAAACTTTCCCGTTTACTGACCTTGCCGGCATGTCGTTTGCCGGGCTGCCATTCTCGATCTGGCGGGAGAAACGGAAGATCGTTGACGGGCAGGGAGATGTGCTCTTCACGCATACCGGCCTCTCCGGACCCGGGATCCTCGACCGTTCTCGCGAAATCCGGGCCGGTGATGAGATCCGGCTCTCGTTTGCCGGGCCGGTGCAGCGCGAAACGTTTGCACGGGAGTTTCTGGACACGCTCTCTAAAGCCCCGAAAAAATCGATAAAAACCATTATCGCCGGCCTTGGGGTTCCCGAACGGCTGGCCCGCCTGCTCCCGGATCTTGCCGGGATCCTCGCGGAGAGTACAGGATCTCACCTGACTGCTGCCGGGCGCACCCGGCTGATCTGCCTGTTAACAGAATATCCACTGGAAGTTTCTGCCCTGGGGGATCTCTCCATTGCGATGGCGACCCGGGGCGGCGTCGCTCTAGGGGAGGTAAACGCAAAGACAATGGAATCCGAACTGGTGCCCGGGCTTTTCTTTGCCGGGGAGGTGCTCGATATCGATGGGGACACCGGGGGTTTCAACCTCCAGGCAGCGTTCTCCACGGGTTTTCTTGCAGCGCAGGGATTCCGCGAGCGGGCAGGGAAACGTATATAAGGAGTGACCGGAAAAACCTGCACCTGCCCGGGTAAATATAGACATCTGACCCTTCACGGTCAGGCTACGGTCTTATTCTTTGACCCACCCCAGTTTTTCCAGCACGTACCGGGTCTCGTCCTGCGCCTTACCTCCCGGTCTGCGCGGCTGGATCACAATCGTCAGCGCATTTTTGAGTGCAATACCGGCTCGTTCACCCTTGCCCTTGCAGAGAACGTAGTCCCCGTTGAACCGGCCCAGCGCCTTGACAAATGCGTTTGCGATCTTTTCCCGGTCCGCAAGATCGCTTTTTTTGAGTTTCATGAGATGCTCAAAGAGCGAAAGATCGATTAAGGTCGAGGCCATCCAGCCGATCTCGCAGGTATATCCGAAGATCCAGGCGATACGTGAATTTTTCGTGGTGGATAAAAAATCGTCGATATTGTTACCCACGCTGCACGAACCGATAACGACCCCCTCAATATTGGAGTAGTTCGCCGCGTTCCTGACGGCCTTGAACATCGCCGGGATCTTCATGCCGGTCTTTGCCTTGAGCCCGCCAATCCGTTTGCCGGTCCCGTGCGCCGCTACGTACAGAAAGAGCCGGTCTTCACGGGTATTCGTGAGGTCATCCGAAAGCGCCCGTTTAAAACCGTTTTTTTCGTAGAAATTTGAGTAGTAAAGGCTAAAATCCCCCCGGTAACTCTCAAGGCCTTCCAGAAATGACAACACCGAGGGGCGTTTGGGCTTCTGCTCCGGCGTCCACCAGAGCCCTTCTATTACCAGGAGTGCCGTACTGCTCATGGGTCACACTCCGCGTTCATCTGTAATTTCCACCCTTGTCTCATACTATTTACCCCACGCGAAAATACGATACCCGTTGTATGTTTCTTGAAGCACATCAAGGCTTGTCAATGGGAGGGGGTTACTATCCGGACAGAAGGTGATGCAATAATACGGATATATGAAGGGCAATCTTTTTATTGCGGCAGAAACGAGGCTCTCTAGTACAGGTGCAGATGCACAACAGGGGTATTATTATAGACGACAATTCCGGCATCCCAACACCGGCAGACACAGGATCGGAAGAACCGTTTTGCACTTCACAGGATAATCAACCGGAAAAATCCGGGATGGAGCGTTCCCCGGAAGTTTTCACCGGGATGACGCTCGAACAGATCATCGATATAACCGGGGAATTCATTCACCTTAACGATCTGGTAATGATGCATATCGAAAAATCCGGAGGATTTGCCGGGCCTGATGCATATTTTAAAACAGTCCAGCCGCTTCTCGATCTTCTTGAAGTCGAGATCAGGGTCCGGTGCCAGTCGGAAATGACGCAACAGCAGATGAAACTGATCGTGCAGGACTGGATCGATCAGGAAATCAGGGAATGCGGGAACTCTAATCAACAGAAGGTGTAGTCCCCGTACAGGATCCTTGCAGAGGTTACCTGCCAGAGCATCTCTCGTAAAACAGGAGACCATATAAAATTGCGGCCAGGCTCCATCATACGGGAAAAATGGTAAAATCGGGGAATCAGATCAACCCGGTTGCCCATGTCCACATGTTATGGACACCGGTCGAGATCACCACAGCCGGGTCGATGTGGAGAAGCGGGAATACAAAGATGAAATACAGGATCGTCCCAAGAAGGCTTCCGAGATTTGCAAGCGCGGCTACCAGCACAACCTTGAAAAGAGGGATGTGCGTCATCTCACGGATAGATTCTGCCTCGTAAATTTTTCGGAAATCCGAAACCGGCGGTCTTCGTACCTTTGCCTCAACATAAGCGGCAAACCACCCGGCATGGAGCAACGGGTTTAAGGAGGTCATCCATGCCACCCCAAAACAGGCAAGAGCTGAATACGGGTGACCGCCGGCGATAAGGGTGAATACTGCTGCAAGCACCCCGTGGATGATCACCCAGAAGAGGAGTGCGTATAAGAGCACCATCCATCCGACGCCGGAGAATGCAATAGCTGCGAGCAGGAATGCAAAAAGTCCCGTGACCGCGAACCCGAATATTTTCGCCCAGGGAAACGATCTCGGTTCTCTGGTAAGCGCGTCAAACGGCGGGAGCGTCTGCGGGTTTTCGATGTAGTTCGTGATGCCCTGCCGGTGACCTGCACCAACAATGGCAAGAATGCGACCCTCTGGTCGCTGTACCTTTAAAAGGACGAGCTGGTGGGCGATATATGCGTCCCGCTCGTCAATCAGGGCATGAGCACCGTTGGGGGAAAACTTGCGAAATTCCTCCATGACCGCATCGATGACATCCTGCTCCTTGAGTGATTCGATATCGAGTTCTTCACCGTTGTCCACTTCTGCAACTGAGTAAATCAGAGCAAAGACCATCTTGATCTTTTCAATGATTCCCATAGATTTCCAAAACCGCAGGAGGGTAAGACGAATATCGCGATCCACGAGCGCGATGGGGATGCCCCGGCTCTCCGCTTCCTCAATGGCAGCTTTCATCTCGGCACCAGGCTCGACACCAACATCGACACCGATCTTACGCTGGAGGTAGGAGAGCAGCCACTGGACAAGAAGCGAATTAAAATTCTTTACTTCAAGGACATCGTCGACGGTCGGATCACGTGCCTGTTTTTTTAAGGCCGAGAACCGGGCGGGATCAAGTTCGATGGCCACCACATCAGGCTTAAACTCATCAATTGCTGCCCGAACTTCATCTACACTTTTCTGGGAGACATGTGCCGTCCCGACGATCTTTAAGTCCGCCATCAGTCACCGTAATTCCTAGGTTATTGGTTTTTTATCCTCATTAATGGGTGGGGTAAAGAAATGTCGGGGATGCGCCAGTCACCACGATAACGGTCTGTTGCCAATAAAAAGAAAATCGGGTGAAAAAGAGAAAATCCCGAAGACCCGGGTCCCCGCCCGGTCCGGCATCCCTCAACAAACGCTATGGTCAGCAACTCTGCGAGCAGTCCAGAACCTGGTTGGGGTTATTGGGGAATGAGTTCTGGCACGCCTCAACACAGTTGACACATTTGTCATATCTGGACTCGGTGACGAGCTGGCACGAACCGCTTACATCCTGGCAGGTGGCATACTGAAGGCACTGGTTGCTAGGGTTAAGAGTGTTTGGACAGGCTGTGGCCACATTCGGGCCGCACGTGACAGCGAGTCCGTTGCAGGTCTGAATTCCGCACGCGAGCACGGTCGGCACTTCAGTCGGTGTAGCGGTGACCGTAGGTTCGGTGGTCACCACCGCAACCGGCTGGCTGGTTGAAGTACAGCCTGTAATGAGGATTGCAACAACAGCCATGGCCAGAATGATAACCATGGGACGTAGTATCTTCATTGCACCATCATCTCAGACATAGGATTTGCACTAACCCCCTCAAATAGGTACGCACCGGGGGAGACCGGGTACAACCCCGGTAGGATTGTCACGGTGGCCGGTTTATTATGCCGGATTCACGTATATACCCGGGATAATGGGGGCTGCATGAAGATCGCGGTAGCCGGGAAGGGAGGGGCCGGTAAAACGCTGGTAGCCGGAGGTCTTGCATTCCTTCTGGCCCGGGCCGGCTATACAACAATTGCCATCGATGCCGATTCTGCGCCCAACCTCGGTTCCCTTCTCGGACTTTCTTCTCGTGATGCAGACGCGATTCTTCCTGTTTCAAAGAACGAGGCACTCATTACCGCAAAGACCGGTACCGGATATCCCGGAGTGTATACCCTGAATTTTAACGTGGATGACGTTGTTTTAAAGTATGCCGTCCCGACCCCGGCCGGGGTGCACCTGCTGGTCATGGGCACGGTGCTGTCAATGGGTGCAGGCTGTACCTGCCCGGCAAACAGCGTTATCCGCGCCCTGCTCCACCACCTTATCATCGACCGTGACGAGGCAGTGATACTTGACATGGAGGCGGGGGTCGAACATATCGGACGGGGGACTGCCGAGAGCGTCGATGTGATGCTTGTCGTCAGCGACGCAAACAGGCAGTCACTCATGATTGCAGGAACGATCGCACGGATGGCGCAGGACGCAGGTATTCCCCGGGTCGCGCTGGTTGGAAACAGGATCGTGGATACGGAGCAGGAACGGGTAATCGTGGATTTTGCGAGAGCACATGATCTGGTCGTAACTGGCATGATCCCATTCGACCCTGCCGTGGCTCGTGCCGGCATTGCCGGAGATCCAATTTCTGTGCTCGAAGGTTCGGCTGCTCTCAGTGCCATCGGTAACATCCTTTCCCGGATCGATCCGGGAAGACCAAAAAGACCTCTGGTCCGGGCTAAAACGGAGACACACTCATGAAAACGCTGGTAACGATGGGCCGGGGCGGGACCGGCAAGACGAGTTTTGTTGCGCTGCAGACGAAATTTTTTATTAAGCAGAATGAGACGCCCCTTCTCCTTGTCGATGTCGATCCCGACCAGAATCTCGCAGAGATGGTGGGTGTCGATCTCGAACATGAAGGCGTAAAGACCATTGCCGAACTGGTTACGGACACCTTTATCAAAAAAGGCGGGACCATGACAGGGATCGCCCCGAAAGAACGAATCGAGACCCGGGTCCTTGAGGATGGACTTTATGAAGGGAGTAACTTCGATCTTATAGCCGTCGGAACAAAGTGGATTGAGGGCTGCTACTGCATGCCTGATGCGGCACTTAAAGGTGCGCTCGAATCGCTCACGAAAAATTACCGGTACGTGCTGATCGATTCCCCTGCGGGCCTCGAACATCTCAACCGAAAGATCACTGCACGCGTCAGCGATATCTTCGATGTCATGGGCCCCTCCCACAAGTCATTTGAGCATGTTAAGCGGGCAGACCGTATCACCTGGGAGGTCGGGATCGGTTTTGATCGTTTCTTTGTTGTCGGGGGCTGCCTGTTTCCTGCCGAGCTTGAAGAGACGGCGCGAAAAGAGACCGGGCAGCAGTACCTGGGAAAGATCGTCTTTGATCCGCTTGTGCAGGAATCGGTGATTGCTGGCCGATCTCTCCTCGATATCCCGGAGAGTTCCCCGGCGTACCGTTCGGTCAGTGCACTCATGGAAAAGGCCGGGTACGGGAAGGCGCGCTGATCGTGACGGAAGTGCATCCTTCTGCCAGCGCCCCGGAAATCCAGGCGATTCGGTTAAAAACCGGTAAGATAAATATAAACCTGCATTCCTGTATTCCAGAGGATATAAAATCCCGGTTGTGCTGCCATTGACAGAAAAAAAGATCTCGCTTACGATAAAGGAGATGGAGTCCGGCCTCGGCCGTATCAAGGATCTCTCCATCTCCATCGGGAAACTGTCGGCAGCAGACTGGGCCGAGCCGGAGGGTCCCACACCCTATCCTTCGCTTACCGCACTCCGTTCCTGGGACCGGACCCTCCTTTCCCGGTACCAGCCGTTCTATATGCCGTTCTGCGATCTCTGCTGCCTGTGCACGTACGGAAAGTGCGATCTGACCGGTACAAAAAAGGGTGCCTGCGGGATCACGATGCCGGCCCAGCAGTCCCGCATCGTACTCCTTTCTGCATGCATCGGTGCCGCCACCCATACCAGCCATGCACGCGAACTCGTTACCTACGCGATAAAAAAAGCCGGCCGTGACTGCCCCATCAATCCCGGCGGTAACTCAATCGGGGTTGAGGCCCCGGTCATCCGCCTTGTCTGCGGTGAAAAACCGGAAATTCTTGCCGACCTTGAGACGGTCCTTGACTACTGCGAGAGCCAGATCACTGCCCTCCTCGCAGTGGCTCATACCGGCCAGGAAGGCGATCCTCTCGACTTCGAGAGCAAAGTGCTCCATGCCGGCATGATCGACCAGGTGGGTATGGAAGTCGCCGACTTAGCACAGATATCGGCGCTCGGGTACCCGAAAGCCGACCCGGATGCCCCGCTTGCCGCGCTCGGCATGGGCACCGTCGACACTACAAAGCCGGTCATTCTTGTTATCGGCCACAACGTGCCACCTTCGGTTGCCATCATCGATTACCTGCATAAAGAACAGCTTTCGGACCAGGTCGAGGTGACCGGCATCTGCTGCACCTCGATCGATGCGACCCGGTATTCACCCCGGGCGAAGATTATCGGTCCCATGTCCTGGCAGCTCCGGTACATCCGGAGCGGGATACCGGACGTAATTGTCGTTGACGAGCAGTGCATCCGCACCGATGCACTTGCAGAAGCAGAAGCCATCCATGCGCCGTTTATTGCGACTTCGGAGAAGAACTGCCTGGGCCTGCCCGACCGGACACATGACCCGGCAGATGCAATTGTCGCAGATCTGTCGAGTGGCCGGCAGTCAGGCGTCCTGCTCCTCGATCCGGAGAAAGCCGGCGAGGTGGCAGTCCGGGTCGCCCGGACGGTTGCACCGGCCCGGAAAAACGCCTGTATCCAAACCGACCCGGCAACGATCCGCGAACAGGCATCGGCCTGCACGCAGTGCCGTCTCTGCCAGAGGGCATGCC
The DNA here is from genome assembly GCA_964454995.1 of uncultured Methanoregula sp. GTDB lineage: Archaea > Halobacteriota > Methanomicrobia > Methanomicrobiales > Methanospirillaceae > Methanoregula. The sequence goes on along the minus strand of CAYVTY010000019.1, from coordinate 7,040 downwards.
CGAACGATCTCAAAATCCCGCAGGGAATGAAAGCAGCCGGGGCGGGCGACCTGTCGCTGCTTGCCGGCCTGTACGAGGCCTGCGTGGGCTGCGCCAGGTGCGAACAGGCCTGCACAAAGGAGATCCCGGTGCATTCGCTGATCGTGGCTGCCTCAGCTGAAAGAATAAAAAACGAAAAATTCACGATCCGCACCGGCAGAGGTGCGATTCAGGATATCGAGATCCGCAATGTCGGGGGACCGATCGTGCTTGGCGAAATCCCGGGCGTTATCGGGTTTGTCGGCTGCGCCAATTTCGCAAACGGGGGAAACGAGGTCGCGGAGATGAGCGTGGAATTCGCGAAGCGCCGGTACATCGTCTGCACTTCGGGCTGCGCCGCGATGTCGATCGGGATGTACCGGGACGAGGAGGGCAAGACCCCGTACGAGCAGTTCCCGGGAGATTTTGCTGCCGGCGGGATCGTGAACGTCGGCTCCTGCGTCTCAAACGCCCATATCGCCGGGGCAACCATCAAGATCGCAAGCATCTTTGCACGTCGCAACCTGCGCGGGAACTATGCCGAGATTGCGGATTATGTCCATAACCGCGTCGGCGCTGTCGGCGTTTCGTGGGGCGCGATGTCCCAGAAGGCATCGGCAATTGCCGCAGGGTTCTGGCGTCTCGGGATACCGGTGGTTGTCGGCCCGCACGGGACTAAGTACCGGCGGATGCTTCTTGGCCGGGCCGATCATGATGCTGACTGGTACGTGCACGACCAGCGGACGGGCGAGGACGTATACGCAGGCCCGGCACCGGAGCATCTCTTTGTCGCGGCAGAGACCAAGGAAGAGGCGATGGTGCTCGTCGCGAAACTCTGTATGCGGCCCAACGATACGACCCGAGGCCGGGCGATGAAACTGACGCATTATATCGACCTTTCCCAGCGCAACCTCGGGACGATCCCTGACGACATCCCCCGTTATGTCCGCACGACCGCTGATATCCCCGTTACCTTAAAAGGGGAGATCACCCGGATTCTCGCACAGTCTGACTGGAAAGAGCGTCCGATCCCGGATCCGACGCTGCTCACCCGGGATAAGCCATCCCCACGAAAGGAGCGCTGATACCCCATGACTGCCGCAGACCCCTGGCAGACCGCAGAAATTGCCGGTCCGAAAAAGGCATCCGTCATTACAAAACCTGCAATGGTTCTTGCGGTCATCAGCCGGGCACAGCACCCGGTGCTCCTTATCGGGCATAACACCGTCACGATCGATATTGGCGGGAGGAAATTGATCGACTACCTGCTCGACCTGGCCCGGGTAAAGGCAATCCCGGTGATTGCCACGGGCCATGCCAACCGGGCTTTGAAGGCCCGGGGGTACACGGGTGCCTCCATTATGCCTGCCGTCGAGGCCGGTCAACGGATTGCCGACCCCTCATGGAACGGGCCGGACGGGAAGGGGCCCTGCGATCTCGCCATTATCGCCGGTCTGCCCTATCCCATGGCATGGACGCTCCTCTCCGGGCTCAAGCACTTTGCCCCCCATACAATGACGATCGTGCTCGACAACACCTTCCAGCCCAACGCGAACTGGTCGTTTGCAAACATCTCCCTCAAAGAATGGCAGGATAACCTAGAAGCCATGATGGCAAATCCCGAATCAGGGGGAGAGACAGATGTTTGAGGATATCCCGGGGGATGTCGGGCTCGTCCATGTCGGTGAGCGGATCCGGAAAAACGACATGTACGTGGAGCTGGGCGGCCCGTCAATAGAGGAAAAGTTTGAACTTGTCCGGGTCAGGAAACCCGAAGAGATTCACGACGGGGCGATAACGGTCATCGGCCCGGATCTCCCGGAAATGGAAGAAGGAAAGAAGTACCCGCTCGGCATTCTCATAGAAATTGCCGGGCCCGAACTGGAAGAGGATATCGAGGGCGTGATTGAACGCCGTATCCACGAATATTCCAACTACATCGAAGGGTTCATGCACCTCAACCAGCGCTATGACATCTGGGTGAGGGTCTCAAAAAAAGCATATGCCCATGGCTTTACGACACTTGCCTACGTGGGAAAGGTTATTTTCTTGCTTCTGAAAAATGAACTGCCTCTTATTGAAAAGATGCAGGTCACATTCTTTACGGATAAAGAGAAGATCCTGGCCCGGTACACCGATGCAAAAGCGATATATGAGGCACGGGACGCCCGAGCCCGGGGCCTGACTGACGATGATGTCGATGTTTTCTACGGGTGTGCCCTCTGCCAGTCGTTTGCACCCAGCCATGTCTGTGTTATCACACCCCAGCGGTACGCAAACTGCGGGGCGATCAGCTGGTTTGACGGGAGGGCGGCTGCCCGGATCGATCCCAAGGGCCCGATCTTTCCCATAGAAAAAGGAGAATGCCTCGATCCGGTGAGAGGAGAATATACCGGCATAAACGAGAGCGCAAAGAAACGATCCCTCGGTACCGTGCACCGGGTTTTCCTGTACAGCGCATTTACCTGCCCGCACACATCCTGCGGGTGCTTCGAGGGTATCGCGTTTTATATTCCCGAGGTGGAAGGCTTCGGGATCGTGATGCGGGGATACAAGGATGTGACCGTGAACGGCCTGCCGTTCTCCACGATGGCGGATTCGACCGCCGGCGGCCGCCAGGTGGACGGGTTCCACGGGATCTCGCTTGAGTACATGCGGTCTCCCCGGTTCCTTGCGGCAGACGGGGGCTATGCCCGGGTCGTGTGGATGCCGTCTGACTTAAAGGAGCAGATGCAGGAGTTCATCCCGGCAGCACTCTTTTCTGTGATTGCGACGGAAAAAGATGTCAGTACCGTAAGCGAACTCAGGGATTTCCTCTCCTCGCATGCGCACCCGGTGACAGAGCGGTGGAAGGCAGAAGAGGACGTACCGGTGAACGGGACAACCGCTGCCGTGCAGGTCTTCTCCGGTGGTGACTTCCCGATCACCTCGGGTGGTTTCAAGATCATCTTCAAGAACGCCCGGATCACCGCAGACCGGGTGATCATCGAGCCGATCCAGCCCAAAAAAACGGGAGCGGATAAAAAATGACCGTCCCTGATCAACATGATGAGAAAAAGTCTGTAAGGACATCGCAGGTGCAGGATGCCATCCCGGGACTTCTTGCGCTGTTGTCCGGCAAAAAGCGGGTAGAACTTGAAAATTTTTCGATGGAGATCGGCGACCTCGAACTCTGGATCCCCACCGGAACCGGCGCTGCCCCGGCGGGATCACCAGCCCCGGTACGCGTGAAACCCACGACCCTCTTTACCGAGACATTTGTCCCGCAAAGCGAAGAGTTCGTGGGCCGTATCCATGAAGTCCGCCTCGGTGCGACAAAAGGCGAGGGCGGCAGCCGGAGCAGGTCCCTTGTGATCGGGGGCTCCACGTATCCGCCGTTTGTCAGCGCCGACCGTCCTGCCGCCCACCCGCCGGTCTTTGCGCTCGACGTTTTTGACATGGCGGTGCCGCTCTCAAAAGTGCTCATGGAAAATGTCAAGGACGTGATGAACGATCCGGCCGAATGGGCACGGATGAACGTGAAGAAGTACGGCGCCGACATGATCACCGTCCACCTCATGTCCACCGATCCGCTCATCAGCGATGCCACACCTGCCGCAGCAGCACGGACTGTCGAAGAGGTGCTGCAGGCAGTCGACGTCCCGCTGATCATCGGCGGCTGCGGGGATCCACGCAAGGACGCGGCAGTCTTTAGTAAGGTCGCAGAGGTTGCCGATGGCGAGCGGGTGCTTTTAAACTCGGTCACGCTTGCCATGACCGAGACAAAGACGCTCGACGTTGTCGCACGGGCGGCAAAGGAGCACGGCCATGCGGTGCTCGGCTTTACCGGCCTCGAACTTAACAAGGCAAAAGAGCTCAACCGCCGGCTCTACGAGTATCTGCCACCGGAGGATATCGTGATGGACTTAACGACGGTCGCGCTCGGGTACGGGCTTGAGTACTCGTTTACCATCCACGAACGGGCCCGGCACGCCGCGCTGATGGGGGATACCGAACTCCAGCAGCCGACAATATCCGCGTCCACCAATGCCTGGGCAGCCCGCGAGGCATGGATGAAGATGGACAAAAAATACGGCTCGCGGGGGCTTCGCGGCCCGCTCTGGGAGACTATCAATGCACTCACGCTCCTCCTCGCCGGGGTCGATATCTTCATGATGATGCACCCGGCTGCCATCCGGACCTGCAAGGACTCGATTCGGATGTTTGCGGAAAAAGATGCGCCGGTGCCGGACGGGGTAGCCCGCTGGGCGACGATGAAGATCTAGACACGGGGTATGAGAATGTCAGAACGCGAACCCAAAAAGACCATAAAAGAGATCAGCCCCATCGACGTGTACAAACTTCTCCCCAAGACCAACTGCAAGGAGTGCGGGGAGGCCAACTGCATGGCCTTTGCAACAAGAGTGGTCAACGGTGAGCTGGCCGTTGACAACTGCCCGCCGGTCACAAAGGAGGAGTACCGGGTCAATTTTTCCCGGCTCGAAGATCTCATGGCGCCCCCGGTCAGGACGGTCCAGGTCGGGACAGGCGACCGGGCCATGAAACTGGGCGGGAAGTACGTCCTGTACCGGCACGAGTTCACCTACAACAATCCCACCCCCATCGCCATCGATGTTTCAGATGATCTGCCCGAAGAGGAGCTCACCGCACGGGTCAGGGCTATTGCGGATTTCACCTACAACTACATTGGGCGCGAACTCCGGCTCGACGCAATTGCGATCCGCTCGACCCGGCACGACCCGGCCGCATTCGCGTCGGCGGTTACTGCCGTTGCTACCCTGACCGATCTGCCGCTTGTGCTCTGTACCTATGATGCGGCGATCATGGCTGCCGGTCTCGCCCATATCCGGGAACGCCGCCCGCTCCTCTATGCGGCGACAAAGGATAACTGGAAGGAGATGGCAGAACTCGCCCTCCGCTATGGATGCCCGCTTGTGGTCTCTGCCCCCCACGACATCGCGCTCCTGCGGTCGCTTGTAAAAACCCTCGTGGAGTACGGGGTTGTCGATCTCGTGCTCGACCCGGGAACGGCAGTCGAGCCCGGTCTTTCCGGGACGATCCATACCTTCTCGCAGATCCGTCGGGCGGTTTTTACCAGTCACGACGAGCTCCTTGGCTACCCGCTGCTCGGCGCCCCGATCACCGCGTGGCTCTCGCCCGAGATCTCGCACGAACTGATCCAGTGGAAGGAGGCCTGTGCCGCCTCGATGCTGCTCTCCCGGTATGCAGACTTCCTGATCATTCACAGCCTCGAAGGCTGGGTGCTCCTGCCCCAGCTGATCTGGCGTTTCAACATCTACACCGACCCGAGAAAACCGGTATCTGTCGATACCGGCGTCAGGACATTCGGGTCGCCCATAAAAGACGCACCGGTGCTTATTACCACGAACTACGCCCTCACCTATTTCACGGTCGAGAGCGATATCAAGTCGGCGGGTATCGACTGCTTTTTGATTGTCGTGGACACCGGGGGAAACAGCGTGGAGAGCGCGGTCGCCGGCCGGTACCTGAACGCAGAGTCCATGGCGGCGGCCCTCAAAGAGAACAAAATTGCCGATCTTGTCGATCACCGGTACCTTATCATTCCGGGTCTCGCCGCCCGCCTGAGCGGTGAGACCGAAGAAGCAAGCGGCTGGCACGTGCTGGTCGGCCCGAAGGATTCGTCCGGTATCCCGGCCTTTCTTAAGGCACACTGGCCACCGGAGAACCGGTGACTTCTTCATTTTAAGGCCCGGAAAGTTGCCACATCAGCCTTCAACCGGTTGTGCCGAATTAATAAGGAGGACACATGTCAATGCAACAACCAGACACGAGTGAGGTTCGGGTTATCTTCCAGCCGATGAACCGCGTGCTCACCGTGCCTGCCGGTACATTGCTTTTTGCTGCGCTGCGCATGGCCGGGGTTGCAATCGAAGGGATCTGCGGAGGCAAAGGCACCTGCGGGAAGTGTCGGGTAATCTTAACCTCGGGAACCTGCACGGTGCTCCCGGAGACCGGGACGGGCTGCCGGCTTACGCAAAAGGAGCGGGAGGATGGATATTACCTTGCCTGCCAGGTAACGCTCTCCGCGGATGCCGTATTTACGATCCCGGTGGAGAGCCGGATCGACTCCCCCCAGATCCTGATCACACAGCCGGTGGTGGCGCCCGGAGAGATCGAACCTGCGGTCGTGCGTTACCTTGTAGAGACCGCACCTTCCGATGGCCTGCCGTTTGCCTCACAGTCGATCAAGTTTTCGGGGTATTCCGGCCTCCGGCCCCGCATGACGGACGAACAGTACCACGCGCTGCTTGCCGCAGAAACCCCGCAGGCTGCCATACTTTCGACCGTCCGATCCCCCCCGGAGGTACTTGCCATCGCCCCGGCAGAAAGTGCACGTCCGCTGTACGGTGTCGCCATCGATCTCGGCACCACGACGGTTGTCGGATGCCTTGCCCGCCTCGATACCGGTGCGATCCTTGCCACCGGATCCGCCCTGAACCGCCAGATCACGTACGGCGAGGAACTACTCACCCGGATCGGGTATGCCGGATCACCCGGGGGGCTTGCAACTCTCCAGAAAGCGGCAGTTGCAAGCGCGAACGAGGTAATCGACTCCCTTGTCCGGACCGCAGGGATCAGCAGCACGGATATCTTTGATGTCTGCATCGCAGGAAACACGGTGATGAACCACCTGATCTGCGGCATCGATTCCCGGTACCTGGACCTTGCAAACGCCCCGGTTTCCCGGGTTCCGATCCAGAAGACTGCGCAGGAGATCGGGCTTGACGTGCACCCCGGCGCCGGGGTGTACTGCCTTCCCAATGTCAGCAGGTTTGTCGGCGGGGACGCGATCGGCGACCTGATCGCGGCCGGGATACATACATCCGATGAGGTCTCACTCATGATCGATCTCGGGACAAACGGCGAGATCGTCCTTGGCACCCGGCACTGGACCGCCTCTGTGTCCTGTGCTTCCGGTCCCGCCTTTGAAGGCGCCGGCATCATGGCCGGGATGCGGGCGATGAAAGGCGCGATCGACC
>CAYVTY010000018.1:0-45222 GCA_964454995.1 uncultured Methanoregula sp. | reverse complement strand
TCCCGCCGTTTTTCTCCAGTACGGTTTCAGTCCTCAATACCCGGAACAAGGGTGCAGTCCTTCATATGAAACTCTTCAGCCAGTTCAACTGGAAGCGCCTCATCGATGGGGAGGAATTTCCGTTTCCCCCGCATCTCCGCAGGAAAAAGCGGGCGTGATCAGCTGGCAGGGCAGAGTACGGCGGGGCGGGAGCATGTAATATGCCTGCCACCATTTATGAAGAGACAAATATACAGGTGCACGCCCACTCTCTGAATTTGCACGGATGCTGGTGCCAAGATATGTTCAGTTTGTGACGCCTGCCTGTTAGTGCCTGCCTTCAAAATGCATGCATAAAAACATCAAATGCCAAATACGCTCCACAATGTATATATTTGTACAAAACAGAATAACCGGGCATGCAGACCAAGATCCTCCTTGATGAGGAGCAGATACCCAAGAAATGGTATAATGTCCAGGCAGACCTGCCCTCTCCTCTCGATCCCCCGCTCCATCCCGCCACCCACAAGCCCATCGGCCCGGATGACTTAAAAGCGATCTTCCCGATGGAACTGATCCGCCAGGAAGTAACGACAGACCGCCATGTGGATATCCCGGAAGAGGTGCGGGATGTACTGCGGCTCTGGAGACCGAGCCCCCTTTACCGTGCGCACCGGCTGGAAAAATTCCTGAAGACCCCGGCGAAGATCTATTACAAATGGGAGGGCGTCAGCCCGGCCGGAAGCCACAAGACCAACACGTCCATCCCTCAGGCCTACTATAACATGAAGGCCGGTATTGAGCGTATCTCAACGGAGACCGGGGCCGGGCAGTGGGGTTCAGCCCTTGCCTTTGCGACGATGCTCTACGATCTGGAGTGTACCATCTATATGGTACGGTCGAGCTATACCCAGAAACCGTACCGGAAATCGATGATGCATGTCTGGGGGGCAGAGTGCATCCCCAGTCCCAGTACAAAGACAAATTCCGGTCGAGCAGTCCTTGAGAAGGACCCCGAGACGCCGGGAGCGCTTGGCATTGCCATATCAGAAGCGGTCGAAGATGCAGCAACGCATGCCAATACCAACTACGCGCTCGGGTCTGTGCTGAACCATGTCTGCCTCCACCAGACCGTTATCGGGCTCGAATGCCGTGAGCAGCTCGCCATGGTTGATGACTACCCTGACGTGGTGATCGGGTGCGTAGGCGGCGGCTCCAACTTTGCCGGCATATCGTTCCCGTTTGCCGGGGACAAACTCACGGGGAAGCACAAGGATATCGACATCATCGGAGCCGAGCCCGCCTCCTGCCCGAGCCTCACGAAGGGCCTGTATACGTACGACTTCGGAGACGTGGCCGGACTCACTCCTCTCATGAAGATGTTTACTCTCGGCCACGATTTCGTCCCGCCCGCCATGCATGCGGGTGGTCTCCGCTACCATGGCGATTCGCCGATCGTCTCACGTCTGGTTCATGATGGCGTGATGCGTGCGGTGGCCTATCACCAGAGCGAGGTGTTTGAGGCAGCCCAGACCTTTGCCCGCACCGAGGGGATCATCGTCGCCCCGGAGACGTCTCACGCAGTGAAAGCTACCATCGATGAGGCGCTCGCGTGCAAAAAGACCGGCGAAGACAAGACGATCCTCTTCAACTGCTCAGGCCACGGCAACTTTGATATGACGGCCTACGATGCATTCTACAGCGGCGAGCTGGTGGACTACGAATATCCTGATGAGCTGATCAAACAGGCGATTGGTCGTATCCCAAAAATTTCCTAAATAATCTTTCTTTTTATGCGCCGCATCGGTTTTCTCATCAATCCTGTCGCTGGCATGGGCGGGTCTGTCGGCCTCAAGGGAACTGACGGAAATGTGGAAGAGGCGCGCCGCCGCGGGGCCGTGCCCCGGGCACAGGAACGGGCGGCCATCACTATCCGTCACCTTACATCCGTCCCGGATCTTTTTTTTGTTACCTGTTCCGGGGAAATGGGAGAGGCCGCCTTTCGTGCGTGTGGTGAAACCCGTTACCGGGTCGCATACCGGAACCCGGGGACCAGCACCGCCGAAGACACAAAAAAAGCGGTCTCCGCTTTTCTTCAGGAAGGCGTCGATCTGATCCTGTTCTGCGGCGGTGACGGCACAGCACGGGATGTTTTTGAGGCTGCACAACAAGCTGTCCCGATCCTCGGAATTCCTGCAGGTGTGAAAATGTACTCCGCGGTATTCGCGCTTGACCCGTCTGCAGCTGCAGTTCTCATCTCGGAAACCTATGGCATTCAGGATGCAGAGGTGATGGATGTCGATGAGAAAGTGTACCGTGACGGGGTACTTGATACGCACCTGATCGGCATTGCCCGGGTACCGGCCCGTGCCCATATGACGCAGGTCGCAAAACAGGTGTTTGAGGAAGCAGATGAAGACCGGGCAAAAGAGGAGATCGCCCGGTTCTTAAAGGAAGTGATGCTTCCCGGGGTGCTCTATATTATCGGCGCCGGGACGACAACGGAGGCAATCGCCCGGCAACTGGGGATCAAAAAAACCTTGCTCGGCGTAGATGCTGTCATCGATGGAAGTCTTCTGGCATCAGACACGGATGAGAAAACTCTCCTCGATCTTGTCAGCAGGTATCCTGAAACGAAGATCATCATCAGTCCCATCGGCGCCCAAGGTTTTATCCTCGGCCGGGGGAACCAGCAGATCAGCGCATCTGTAGTCAGAAATGTTGGACTGCATAACCTGATCGTTGCCGCAACGCCGCACAAACTGCGGGAGACCCCGTTTTTGTATGTGGATTCCGGAGATCCGGCACTTGACCGTGAATTCGGGGAATCCGTCCAGGTTATTTCCGGCTACCAGATTGCCCAGCGGAAGAAGATCTTCCGGTCCTTGTAATGCAATGGTACTCCCGCATCCATATGATGCAAGTGCGTAAAAAATGAAATTTGGGAAGGAGTATCCCGTTCCGGCGGGGTTTACCCGAGGGGCGCAATGGTTTTTTTGTACATCTCATTGAGTACCTGTGCAAGGCCCGCGTAGATCGCGAGGAACCCGCAGAGGATCCCTTCATATCCTGCGATCACGGTGATGGTTCCATCCCCGGTGACCTCACCGATGGCGAGCAGGAAGAACAGGATCGCAAGTGTTGCAAAGACCAACTGGAGGGTGCGATTCGCTTTCAGGGTCCCGACAAACATGATCAGCGTGAAGATCCCCCACATCGCAAGATAGGCCGCCATGGAAGTCGCATCCGGTGCAGCGGCAAGCCCCAGTTTCGGGAGCACCAGCAGGGCGACGAGCGTCAGCCAGAATGCCCCGTAGGAGGTGAATGCAGTTGCCCCGAACGTGTTGTTCTTTTTCCATTCCTCGATGCCAGCGATGATCTGGGCAAGGCCTCCGTAAAAGATCCCCATTGCAAGGATCATGGAACCAAGTGCAAAGAAGCCTGCATTGTGCAAATTTAAGAGCACGGTCGTCATACCAAACCCGAGCAGCCCGAGGGGTGCCGGGTTTGCCGTCATATCCAGGTTTTTCACGCTTGTTGCCTGTTGGGTCGTTTCATTCTGCATTTTTTAATCTCCGTTTTGTAGTTTATTCCCTTCATGTTGTAATTCAGCCGTCGTTACCGGGTTCTTTAGTTCTCATTCTTCGAGTGTCGAGACATCCCCGGGATCCATGCCAAGCTCTTTTGCCTTCAGCACCCGGCGCATGATCTTGCCGCTGCGGGTCTTGGGCAGTTTGTCGACGTATTCGATCTCGTGCGGCACCGCGATGGGCCCGAGCGTCATGCGCACGTGGTAGATAAGATCCTGAGTCAGTTTTTCACTTGGCTTGTTTCCTACCCTGAGAATGACAAAGGCCTTGATCGCATTTCCCTTGATGGCATCAGGTTTTCCGATCACTGCAGCTTCTGCTACCGCATGGTGGGAAACAAGCGCGCTTTCCACTTCTGCTGTCCCGATATTATGCCCGGAGACGATGATGATGTCATCGGCCCGGCCGATCACCATGATGTACCCGTCTTTTCCCTTGACCGCGAGGTCTCCCGCTGCATAGACTCCCGAGATGGTCTCCCAGTACTTCCGGTACCGCTCATCGTTTTTGTACACCGTACGCAGCATGGAAGGCCACGGTCTTTTGATCACAAGGAATCCACCTGTGCCCGGGGGTACCGGCTTGCCATTCTTGTCCACAACATCCACTTCGACTCCCGGTATTGCCTTCCCCACAAAACCCGGGCGCATCGGCTCGCCGACGATTGTCGTTATCATCTGCATGCCGGTCTCTGTCTGCCACCAGGTATCCACGACCGGGCACCTGCTCTTCCCGATCACCCTGTAATACCACTCGAAGGCCTCGGGGTTGAGCGGTTCCCCGACGGATCCGATAATCCGCAGGGAACTGAGGTTGTACTTGTTGGGCCACGTCTCCCCCACTTTCATGAAGGTCCGGATTGCGGTCGGTGCCGTGTAGAACACCGAGATCTGCTGCTCCTGGATAAGTTTCCACCAGCTGCCGGCGTCCGGGTAATCCGGGGTTATCTCTGAGATAAACACGGTGGCCCCGACGGCAAGTGGGCCGTACACGATATAGGAATGGCCGGTGATCCAGCCGGGGTCCGCCGTGCACCAGTAGATGTCCCTCTCCTTAATGTCAAAGACAACCTTTGTGGTGTAGTATGTCCCGACCATATAACCCCCGCAGGTATGGACAACACCTTTTGGGGTCCCGGTAGATCCGCTCGTGTAGAGGATGAAGAGCGGGTCTTCTGCGTCCATCACTTCGCAGGGACAGTCCGGAGGTACATCCTCCATAATTCCATAGAAATCGTGTTCCCTCCCCGGGCGGATTTCAACCGGTGGTTCTCTGCGTCTCCGGTAAATAACGATGTGCTCCACTGAGGGTGCGTTGACTATTGCATCCTTGACAATGGTGATTAAGGGGATCGCCTTGCCGCGCCGGATCGAGATATCTGAAGTGATCACTACTTTTGCTTCTGCATCATTGATCCGCATGTTCAGTGCAGTGGTCCCGAAACCGGCAAAGACGACGCTGTGAACGGCCCCGATACGGGCGCAGGCAAGCATCGCGATCAGCTGCTCTGGCACCATGGGCATGTAAATACAGACCCGGTCACCCTTTTTCACTCCCAGTTTTTTGAGGCCGTTCGCAAATTTCATGACCTCGCCCAGCAGGCGCTGGTAAGAGTATACCCGTTCCTTCCCGTCTTCCCCCCGCCAGATCAGGGCCACTTTGTTCCGATGGTCACCGGCAACATGGCGATCGAGGCAGTTGGCGGTGATGTTCAGCTGTGCGTTGACAAACCACTTGGCATAGGGATACTTCCACTCGCAAATCCGATCCCAGGGCCGGATCCATTCAAGCTCCCGGGCGATCTGATCCCAGAACGCATCGGGATTGGAATGGAATCTCTCATAGGTTTTCTGGTAGTCACCTATCCAAGAGGTACGCTTGTACTCCGCAGCCGGCGTATAGTACTTAACGTTCTCCATGAGTCGGACATCGAAATCTTCGTTCATATCTCCCCCAATTTTACACAATTAATCATGTCAAATTGCTATATAAGTTTTAGTGGTGGGGGAACATCCCCGGACAGTGAATTTATTTGTATATATAAAAACCTCTCTTCTGTGACCTGATGCCGCGAAAATACATTAAAACTCCGATTTGCGCGTGGATCCACCAAAAAAAAGAAAATACAAGAATCATTATCTATCGGTGTCTTTCAATATTGTATCAATGCTGGAAAGAATGAAGGGATGCATGCTCGGGGCTGCGGTGGGTGACGCCCTTGGCATGCCAAATGAGAGCACGATGCCCGGCCTTACCAAGATGAGGTACGGGTACCGCAGGGCATACAAGGGCCATCCCAATGATAATCTGTCCGCCGGCCAATACACGGATGACACCCAGATCATGATCCTTGTGGCAACGCTGCTTGCAGATGGCCGGTATACAGACGAACGGTACGGGCTTGCCTTAAAAGAGTTCTATTCCCGCGAGGCACTCCGGTTCCCGGACGGTTCTGTGTCCTCAGCCTGCGAACATATGTTCTCAGGAAAGGCACACTCCTGCGGTGTAAAATCCACGACCGCCGGTTGTCTCCCCCCGACGCTCCCGTTTGCCCTTGCATATCCTGATATTCATGAGGGGACCGAAAGGGCAGTGCGGGCCTGCTCGGTAACTCATACTCATCCGGCAGCCCATGCTGCGGTTTCGACATTTATCACGCTGCTGTACCACGCGGTGCACGAAATCCCCGACCCTGTCGGGAGGGCCCTGCAGCAGGCACAGAACGAGGACGAGGTGCTGGGGGGCAAGATCCATAACGCAATCGAGCTTGAAAAAGATGGCACAGAAACGGACACCGCAGTCCTTAAGATCGGCAATGATGTCTCGTTGTACCAGACACTTCCCATTGCATTCTTCCTGATCAGCAGGTACCAGCGCCCTGCCGATCTCTTGACCGTTGCGGCCCATGTGGGCGGAAACACCGATACAATCGGTTTTATCTGCGGGGCGTACCTTGGGGCGAGCAAGGGTATCGATGCAATCCCCGTCGATCTTCTGGAGGGTCTCGAAGACCGGCAACGGATCGAAATACTCTCCCAGCGCATCTTCGATATCTACACCCGAAAACTCGAAACCTGATAATCTGCAAATCCCATAAAAACCGGAATAAATCTTATATCTGCGATATTTTTCAGAATCCCTGCATCCGCTTTCCGCAAAAGGTTAAGTTTTCAGGAATAAAAAGATCCATATATGAAAGTTGCGATTGTCGGGGCTTCGGGGTACGCCGGTGGGGAACTGGTCCGCCTCCTGTACCATCACTCTGCCGCGGAGGTTGTCTGTGCCACATCGCGCAAACTTGCAGGGACACCTCTCGACCAGATCCATCCTCATCTCAAAGGATTCACGAATCTCAAATTCGAGAATCCGTCACCGGATGCTCTGGAGGCAGACGTTGCATTTCTCGCGGTTCCGCACACGGCGGCCATGTCCATAGCGGGAAAACTCCTCTCACGGGGGATCAAAGTTGTCGATTTGAGTGCCGATTACCGTCTCCCAAAGGAGACTTTTGAGAAAGTATACGGTGTCACGCACACGGATTATTTCCCCGCACCCTATGGCATTCCTGAACTGCACCGGAAAGATTGCGTCAACGCGAAGTTTGTGGCAAACCCCGGGTGTTTCCCCACCGGTGCCACCCTTGCCGCCGCCCCGCTTGCCCGGTACGCAAACACGGTCATCTTTGATTCAAAGACCGGTGTGAGCGGAGCAGGCGACAACCCGTCAGCAACCACCCACTACCCGAACGTCGGCGACAATATCACGCCCTACAAATGGACCAGCCACCGCCACCTCGCGGAGATGAAACAGGAACTCCAAAAGCTCGGTTCAACTGCGAAATGTTACTTCACACCCCATCTCGTGCCGGTCAACCGTGGTATCCTTACCACCGCCCACATCCTCTTAAACGAGCCAATGGAAACAAAAGAGGTCGAGAAACTGTACCAGGACTTCTACAAGGACGAGTTTTTCGTCCGGTACCAGAAGCCGATGCTCTCGGCAGTCCGGGGCAGCAACTTCTGCGATCTCATGGTCGAGAGCGAAGGCATACGGGTGGTCGTGGCGTCAGCGATCGATAACCTTGTCAAGGGAGCCAGCGGGCAGGCCATCCAGAATATGAACATCATGTGCGGGTTTAAGGAAATCGACGGTCTTGTTGCAGCCGGGCTGCTGCCATAACGGAGTGAACATTATGCTTGTTTCAGAAGCCATGACAAAAAATCCCCTGATCTGTACTGTAGATACCCCGCTCCGCGATGCGGTTGCGATCCTGCGCCAGCATCACATCGGGGGACTGCCGGTAATGGAAGGGGACACCCTTGCCGGGATAATCACGGAATCCGATGTTATCGCACAACTGGAGACCCGGAAACTGTCCGACGATCTCTGGCTCCCGTCGCCCCTTGAGATCATCGAGGTGCCGATACGGGAATATGTCAACTGGGAGAAGACCAAGGATGCCCTGCGCAATATCGGGGATCTGCCGGTAAAAAAAGTGATGACCCACCGGGTTGTTACCGCGACCGTGGATATGGATATCGAGGCTGCCGCCTCACTGATGCTTAGGGAGGGCATCGCGCGGCTGCCGGTACTTGAAGGGAAAAAACTGGTCGGAATACTCACCCGTGCCGATATTGTCCAGGCAGTCGGCGCATCCTATTCAACCTGAAACATCAAACGCAAAAATAACCACTACCAGCGGAGGGAACAGGAACATGGTCTATAAGAGTATCTGTGCGGTAAAAGGTGTCACCGCATACGGGGTAAAGGAAGGAAAGTTTGGTCTGGCTCTGATCCGCGCAAGCGGTACTGCGGCCGGCGTATTTACCGAGAACCTCGCAAAGGCGGCCCCCATCGAACTGATGCGAAAGCAGATCAAATCAGGAAAACTGGAAGCCGTCATCGCCAACAGCGGCTGCGCGAATGCCTACACCGGGAAGAGGGGATATGAGGACGCCGTCACCATGACAGAATATGCCGGATCCGCACTGGGCGTGGATGAAACATCAGTCGGTGTGGCAAGCACCGGGGTTATTGGCCGGTACCTCGACCTGCCCCTGATCCGGCGCCAGTGTGCCGATGTGGGTCTCAAACTTACATCGGATCCGGATGCCGAGGAGCGCACGGTCCATGCCATTATGACGACCGACACGCGTCCCAAGCATGCGCTCATCAAAAATGAAAGTTTCACGATCGGGGCGATTGCCAAGGGAAGCGGCATGATCGCCCCCAACATGGGAACGATGCTCTCGTTCATCTACACCGATGCGCAGATCGAAGCAAAACCTCTCAAGGAGGTGCTCAAACTTGCCACACAGCGGACGTTCAATAGGGTCGTTGTCGATGGCGATATGAGTACAAACGACATCGCGCTCTGCACTGCAACCGGCGAGGCCGGGAAGGTAAATGAAAAGGAGTTCTCCCTTGCGCTCGAAGCGTGCTGCCGCTCCCTTGCGCAGCAGATCGCAGCCGATGGTGAAGGCGCGAGCAAACTTCTCGAAGTCACCGTCCGCGGTGCCCCAAAAGAGGCCGCAGCTGCAAAGGTCGCCCGGGTCGTGATCGAATCACCCCTTGTAAAGACGGCAGTTTACGGTGAAGACCCCAACTGGGGGCGTGTCATTGCAGCTGCAGGTCGCGCCGGTGTTAAGTTTGACCCGAACGTGGTTTCGCTGTGGATCAGCGACGGGAACAACCAGTATCCCCTGGTAAAATCCGGTGAGATTATCGCAGATCTGACCAAGGCCAAGGCCGCGATGCACGGGAACAAGGTCATCTTCGTGCTTGACCTTGGGGCTGGAAAGGAAGAGGCGACCGCCTGGGGCTGCGACCTCACTGAGAAATATGTCGAGATCAACGGGAGGTATACGACATGATGAAGCGCGAGGACGTCCTCATGGAGGCCCTCCCGTATATCCAGCAGTTCCACGGCAAGACCATAGTTATCAAGCTCGGCGGCCATGCGATGGTCGACCCGGTGGTCCTTGAAAACGCCATAAAGGATGCAGTCCTCCTCCACTACGTTGGGATCCTTGTCGTGCTCGTTCATGGGGGCGGACCGGAGATCACCGAGAAGATGAAAGCCCTTGGGAAAGAGTCGGTCTTTGTCGGGGGGCTCCGGGTCACCGATCAGGAGACACTGGAGATCGCCCAGATGGTGCTCGTTGGCAAGATCAATAAGGGCATCATATCGCTTATCGCCAAATGCGGCGCAAAAGGTGTCGGGCTCTCGGGAAGTGATGGCAATATCATCATCGCAAAGAAAATGGACCTCCAGAAGGTCAATGTAAAGGGTGTTGAGCAGGAAGTGGACCTTGGGCATGTCGGGGAGATCGAATGGATCGATCCCGCACTCCTCAATACCCTCCTAGAACGGGACTATATCCCGGTAATCTCCCCGATTGCCATCGACCGGTTCGGGGGCAGTCTCAACATCAATGCAGATACCGCAGCCGGCGATATTGCCGTGGCGCTCAAGGCATTCAAACTGATTAACATGACCGATGTCGATGGTGTCATGGACGCGAAAAGGACCCATGTCTTCCGCAAACTTTCCATCGAAGAAGCCCGTGCCCTCCTCGCGTCAGGTGCAATCGGTGAAGGGATGATCCCGAAAGTGACATCCGTCATCAAAGCGGTAGAAAATGGCGTCCGCTATTCCCACATCATCAATGGGAACATCGAGCATAATCTCATCCTCGAACTCTTTACCCATGATGGCGTGGGAACGATGATCTCCCTCCATTAGTTTTTTTTGCCGGACCGGTCAATACTTCTCTTGGATTATACTGGAGCCCCAGGATGGATAAGATCATCAAGATTTTTATTGCAATTTTTGTCATAATCGCCGTTGTTACGGTCGTGTTTGTCACAGCGCACGGCAGCGCAGAGGCTGCAACTGCAACCTCATCGTCTACACCTGCAATTACTGCCGATGACAGCGTTGTCTACTACTTCTATGGCCAGGGTTGCCCGCACTGTGCAGCTATTGAGCCATTTATGGAAAATATGACAAAAAAATACCCGGATGTGAATATCCGGAAGCTGGAAGTGTGGTACAACACGACCAACGAGCAGATCTATGACCAGGTAAACGCGGCAGCTGGCATCTCCTCTCCTTCCGGTGTCCCTGAGATCGTTATCGGGAATGTCGTGCTTGTCGGACAACAGGAAATCCCCGATAAACTTGAAGGGTATCTTCAGGCTATTGAAAAAAAAAAAGTGAATACAGCGCAGTAAGCGCAATCCCCACCGCCCCCCCTTCTTTTAACCAGTCTGTCACCGCGTACTTCTTCTATGGCGACGGCTGCAGCCACTGCGATGCCATAAAGCCCTTTGTCGAGGAGACCTCATCCAAGTACCCGACGCTTGACTTCGAGCAGCTGGAAGTCTACCATAACGCGACTAGCCAGGCCCGGTTTATCTCCATGGACAAGGCCCTCGGCATCGACTCCCCGGGGGTGCCCACCATTATTATCGGAAATCAGGCTCTGGTTGGCGAGGACCAAATCCGGGACAGGCTGGACGCCGCGATCCGGCAGGAACTTGCCTCTCCCGCTCAGGGCCAGACCGGAAACGCGGCGGTCAACAGCACTGCCACGGAAAACTGCCCCGGGACGGTCTCTGCCCTGACGGTGCCCCTTGTCATACTGTGTGCCGGGATCGCGAGCATCAACCCGTGCGGCCTTGCCGTACTCGCCATCCTCCTGCTCTCGATCATCGCGCTTCAGACCCGCCGTCAGGTGCTGATGGTCGGGATCACCTATATCGCCGCGGTCTTTTTGTTCTATTTCATCTCGGGCCTCGGCTTCCTCTCGTTTATCAACGCCTCGGGACCGGGGATATCGTCCCTCATTGCGACAGCGGCGGCGGCGATAGCGATCGTCATTGGGGCGGTAAATATCATCGATGCTGCGGTAAGAAAGGACGGGTTCCTCCTTGCCATCCCGGAGTCCAAAAAACCGGTGATCGAGCGGTATATCAGGACGGCAACTCTTCCGGCGGCGTTTGTCCTGGGGGTCCTTGTCGGGATCTTCGAACTGCCCTGCGCCGGCGGGATCTACCTGACGATCCTAGGCCTCATGAGCAACACGATGACGCTCGCAGAAGGAATCCCATATCTGCTCCTGTTCAACGTTATCTTCATCCTGCCACTGATCGTGATCCTGCTCGTGGTCGTCTTCGGGATACCCCCGGAGAGGGTTAACACGTGGCGTCTGGAGAACCGGCGGGCGCTCAGGATTGCCATCGGTGTCGTCATGGTCCTTGTGGGGATCTTTATCCTTTTCGGGTCCCGGTTCCTGTAGGCCCGGGGGACTGATGCCCATTTTTTATAAAAAAGTATCAAAAGGGAGTCTGACAGAACTTATCTGACAATCCTTTTTGGCGGGACGGATTTTCCCATCGTGGCACGCTGCTCTTTCTCGTTCATCGAGATCAATGTTTCAAAGATGGTTTTTATCGGGGCGGGATCGACATGATTTGCCTTTGCGAGTTTCATTACGTACTCCAGCACATCAGTTTTCCGCTGGTTGTCGTGTACCGGTATCCCTTCCGTCTGCTTGACTGATGCGACTTTTTTGGCAAGGTTCTGCCGCTGCGCGATAAGGTGGATGATCTCCTCATCGATCTGGGTGATCTCCGCACGGACCTCTTCAATCGTCATACAAAAGTACATTGCCGGAAAAAGGGATAAAAGTGATGACAACGCCGCTTGGCGTTGGACACGAAAACAGATATGACAGAACCGCCCTATCTGATCCGGTGGTTTCATGCTCGAACGAATTACCCGGCGCGAAGAAGCTGATCTCTTTGTCGCGTGGATTGCAATATCCATCTCATTTGCGATCATTTTCATTTCGCCCGGCGGGTTTCTGAACTTTAATTCCAGCCGTATCAGTGCCTTTACCGCTCTGATCTACTTCGGGGTATCCCTTGTGGTGGTCTTATTCGGGTTCATCCTCCACGAGATGGCTCACAAGTTTACCGCGATAAAATACGGGTACTGGGCAGAGTTCCGGAAAGACAACATGATGCTCCTTGTCGCAGTCGCCCTGGCCTCCATTGTGGGTGTCGTGTTTGCCGCCCCCGGCGCTACGATGATCTACAACATGAGGGCCGATGGCAGGATGATCAGCCGGGAGGAGAACGGGAAGATCTCGGCTGCCGGGCCGGTAACGAACCTGATCCTCTGTATACCGTTTGCCGGTTTGCTCCTCTATGGTGGTACGTCCTCCGGTCTTGGGGCAAATCTCTGTACCCTTGTCGGCATGGTCGGACTTCAGGTCAACGCGATGATTGCGGCGTTCAACATGCTGCCGGTCAGCGTGCTTGACGGACGGAAGGTGCTCGCATGGAACCCGGCGATCTTTGTTATCCTGATCGTCGCCGCGTTTGGTGTCCTTGTGGCATCGTTCTATCCATTCGCCATATAATCATTTTTTAAATTGAAGAAAACGGAATGCAGGATCGTTCTGCCGGGATTCCCCGGGACGCTCTTTCCGGTTTCACGTAATTTTGAACGCCTGAAGTTCCCTCACGACCTTCTGCCCTTTTTCGTATGCTTCTTTTAACGCGGTCGGGTGGTTTTTTATCCCGTTGTACTGGTCCATGTTGTTGGCAACGATATTTTCAGAATAGTCAAATCCCGTACCATGGAAGAGGGCGGTGATCGCCGGGAACGCACTATCGAATACGTGTGCTTGGTTCTGCCCGGCAGTCGAGATGAAGACCCCCTTATGGTGTTTGATGTGGTCTTCGGAGAAATCCAGTGTTTTGAGGATGAACTTCCGCGCCCAGAGGTACTGCGCTCGGTCTATGAACCCTTTGAGCTGGGCCGTGATCCCCATGCTGTAGATGGGGGAAGCGACTGCAACGCAGTCAGCGGCAAGGATCTGGTCATACAGGCCCGGGGCATCATCTTTTACCACGCATTCACCGGTCTTGTGGCAGGCGTTGCACCCCCGGCAGGGTGAGTAATTGATATCCCTGAGCACCACTTTTTCCACCGAGGCTCCCGCAGCTTTCGCGCCGTCAAGGAAACTGTCCAAGAGCGTCTCGGTGTTGCCGTGCCGGCGCGGACTTCCTGAGATGCCGAGAACCGTAATGGTCATCCCTGTGCTCCTGCACCCAGACGCTTTTTTTCTTCGGCGATAACGGTCTTTCCCAGTTTTATGGCATCAGAGCGGGCAGTCGGGTGGCGTTCGATTGCCCTTTTCTCATCCACGCCGTTTACCATCAGGTAGCTGATGTCTGCATCCTTTATGTCGATCACATGGTAAAAACACTTAACCGAGGGCACCGCCGCGTCAAAGACATACGGCCAGGTCTGCCCTGCAGTCGCAAGGAACACTCCAAGGCGTTTTCCTTTTCGTTCAGGAGGAACTATTGGGAGTTTGAGAACATATTTCCGGGACCGGAAGACCTGCGCCCGGTCCACGAGGGCTTTTACCTGCGAACAAAGCCCCATACAGAAGATGGGTGAGGAGAGGACGATGCAGTCCGCGTCGATGATCTTATCGTGATACGTGTCCATCCCGTCGCGCTGGATACATTTGTTGAATTTCTCGCACGCGTTGCACCCCCGGCAGGGGTTGACGTTTGCCTCGGTGAGCGGGACCTTCTCGACCGTGACGTCCGGTTCTTCTGCCATGGACGCGAGTACCCAGTCAAGCAGGGTCTCCGAATTGCCGTGCCGGCGCGGGCTCCCGGCAAACGCGAGGACTTTTACGGGCATAGATGATGCTTGGATATGGTGGCTGAAAAATCATTGGATGCGGTACGTAGCGGGTACGGCAATCCTCACTTTTGCATGCATCAGCGATCAAGCCGCAAAAACCGTAGTGACATGTACATCTAACATTCGCATGTACAAGTGACAAAAATCTCACGGTTAACTATGGACAACCGGGCCGGAGGGGTAGAGGTACCCCTCCAGTCCGGTATCGATTCCCGAAATCCTGCACCTGATGTGCAATAAAAATGCAGCAATGAAATTATTCTAAAAAAATCAAAAACCGGGGGTCCGGCCCGGTACTTCCGGCCCGCTCATACGCTCTTGAAACAGAGGTACCAGTCTTTGCACTCGTACCCTTCGCTTAAGCGCTTGTCCATCTCGGCTGCGGTCTTTGGCGGCGCCACGACCACCTTGTCGCCCGGTTGCCAGTTTGCGGGCGTCGATACCTTGTACTTGTCGGTTGTCTGGAGCGCTGTTACCAGCCGGATGATCTCGGGCATGAACCGTCCGTTCTGTAACGGGTAATAGATCATCGCCCGCATGATCCCCTTGTCATCGATGAAGAACACGCACCTGACCGACGCAGTCGAGCTCTGCGCCGGGTGGATCATGCCGAACTTCTTTGCCACTTTCATGTTCAGGTCGGCAATGACCGGGAACGGGATGGTGACACCCATCTTCTCCTTGATGTTGCGTACCCAGGCAAGGTGTGCCGATACGCTGTCAACGGAAAGTCCGATGAGCTTCACATTGAGTGCTGCGAGTTCATCGTGAATCGCGGCAAACGCCATGAATTCCGTTGTACAGACAGGAGTGAAATCAGCGGGGTGCGAAAACAATACCACCCATTTCCCCTTCAGGTCCGAGAGTTTTATCGGACCCTGCGTCGTCTCCGCTTCAAAGTCCGGTGCAGGTTCACCCAGAACCGGAAAACCCGTGCATGCTTCTTCCGTCATACCAGCACCACCCCGATTTATTTCTTCATGACTTCATCGAGCTGGGCCTTGCCGTAGACGTACGCCGGCATGCCCGAGAGAAGGAACGTGACCCGGAGCGCCTCTTCGACCTCGGCTTTTGTGACACCGAGGTTTGCCGCCCCTATCAGTTGGGCATGGACCGCGTGCTGGTCGCGGAGTGCCGCTGCAATCGCGATTGCGATCAGCTTCTTGGTCTTCCTTGTGAGCTTACCATCGTCCCAGATGTGGTCCTCCATCTTGATAACGAGGTTGTACATCTCGGGGTCGTTGACGGTCAGCTCCTTGAAGAACTTGGGCACTTTCCCGATCTTCTTTCCAAGGCTTTTGAGCTCTTTTTCGGTACCTTTCCTTACTACAGGTTTCTTTGTAACAGGCTTCTTTACTACCATACTCATTCACTCTCCAGTTTCATGGGTTCCCCGCAGCAGATCAGTTCTCCGCCGCCGGCTTCTTTTACGATCACAACATTCCCGCAGATCTCGCATTTGAAGACCTGCCCCTCTGCCGATACATTCACCATACTGAATTTCTTCCTTTCGTTAAACGGATTAATCCATATGCCCGTGCTTTTTTCGCAAACAGGCCCCGAAAATCCCCAAAGGGCTCCCCGGGCATTCACAACTGGCAGTACCGTTGCCGGAAAAATGAGAAATTACTGGAAACTCTTGCCGCGTCTGGGCGGGTTCTTTGCATCTTCGGGAGTTTTGATGTCCGGGCGGATGTGGGTCATCGGGAAACACTGGTACTCCTCGCAGGAACAGGCCGGGCATTTTCGGAGATCCTGCTCGCTCTTGTCGAGTGTGTACTCCTTGCCGCAGTCGATACACACGTATTTTCCCGGCCCGACCTTCTGGCCTGCCGTATACGTCTTTTGTTCGGTCAGATTTATCACCAGATTTCACTTCTATGTCAAAGATATATATCAGTTGTGTTAGTACGAAGAATGTCAGTTATCCCCAGACGTTCCTCTCGCCATTGTTTCATATGCGAAACTATATTGCGTTTTTTTCCCCAATGCTGGTATGAGCAAAAAGGTCATCGGCCTCTTAGGCAGTCCTCTCCCCGAAGGTAACACTGCACAGTTGCTTGCACGGGCGTTGCAGGGAGCCAGGGATGCCGGCTGCGCCGTGGAGCTCATCACGGTTGCTAACCTCGATTTCCAAGGCTGCCAGGAGAAATTTTTCTGTCAGGATCATGAGACCTGCATCCTTGACGATGATATGCAGCAGATCTACCCGAAATTTAAGGAAATGGACAGCCTGATCCTCGCCACCCCGGTGATGACGATGGGAATTCCCGGCACTCTCAAATCGTTCATGGACCGGTTCCAGGTTTTTTTCATGGCCAAGTACCACCGGAAACAGCCCCTGGTCTCCCAAGATAATAGATCAGGTCGCAACGGTCTTTTCATCTGCATCTCCGGTATGGACATTCCGGAAGTGTTTGTCGGGCCAAAACTGACCGTCAGGGCGTTTTTTGACATCATTGACTGCCAGTACCTTGATGAGCTCCTGATAAATGGCATGGACCGGATCAAAGATGTCAAAACAAGGCCGGATCTTCTTGATGCGGCGTATAAAAAGGGATATGCTCTGGGAGCGTCGCTTGCTGCAGCCGGGCAGCCCCTTGGGAAATAATGGATTAACCTTGGATTACATCCGCTCAAATCTGTAAAAGATGCCAGACTGACAAAAAAGAAGATCCATCCTAGTGAAGACGACCAATTGTACTCTAACCCGACGAAATTACCATTTCCGGATTATCTGTACCCGAGCCCGCTGATCAGACCAGTCCTTTCTCTTTCATGCTGGAAAAACCGGTCTTTGTGAGGATGATATGATCGAGAAGCTGGATCCCAAGTAGGGTTCCTGCCTCATGGAGCTGCCGGGTGATGGCAATGTCCTGTGTGCTTGCTTCAAGCGATCCTGACGGGTGGTTGTGTACGCAGATGACGGATGCTGCCCGGTCGGTGATCGCCCCGGCAAATACTTCGCGGGGATGGACGAGACTGTGATTGAGGATACCGATCGTGACAACACGGCTCCTGATTACCTCCCCGGCACCGGTCAGGCTGATACAGATAAAATACTCCTGCGGTTTTTCCCGGTAGGTGCCCACGAGCGGCAGGACATCCTCCGGTTTCTGGATCTTTATGGTACCGGCCGGTTCGTACCTGCGGCGCCCGAGTTCAAGGCAGGCCATGATCTGGGCGGCTTTTGTCGGCCCGATGCCTCCGATAGTCAGCACATCTTCATACCGGATCTCCCGGGTATGATCGCCAAACATCGCGGAGAGGTCCTTTGCGATCATACGGACGTCCCGGTTTATCACCCCTTTCCCAAGGATGGCCTCGATGAGTTCCGTGTCGGTGAGTGCCGCCACACCTTTTTTTGCGATCTTTTCCCGCGGGCGGTCAAGCTCGGGGACATCTTTCATCTTTTTCATGATACGACCCGGAGCTGGCAGATACACGGGACCGGCACCTGTTCATGCATACGTATGCGTAGTTTTCCCCGGTCTATAACCTCTTTCATATTTATTCCGGTAAATGCCGGGATCCGGACGATTTCGTGAACGGTTCTGCCCCATGAAGAATCTTTAAGTAAAACTCTGACTATACCTTCCCGCATGACAACCCAAACGAATGCAATGGACGCATTTGCCGGCGAATCGCAGGCAAACCGGAAGTATCTCGCGTTTTCCGAAAAAGCTGCTGCCGAAGGGTTCAAAAATGTTGCAACACTGTTCAAGGCAGCATCAGAAGCTGAGGCGATCCACGCAAAGAAGCTCTTAAAAGTACTCGGGACCATCGATACCACCCAGAAGAACCTTGAGGGAAGTATCGAAGGTGAGACCCACGAGTATTCCTCCATGTACCCTGCATTTGTCAAAGCGGCTGAAGCCGAGAAGAAGAGCGATGCGGTGCTTGCATTTACCCTTGCCATGAAAGCAGAAGTGGTTCATGCAGACCTGTACAAAAAAGCACTTGCCGCTCTCAAAGCCGGTCATGATCTTGGCAGGGAGTCGATCTTCCTCTGTCCGGTCTGCGGCAATATCGAGATCGGAAAGGCCCCGGATAAGTGCCCGATCTGCGGGGTATTCGGAAAGCAGTTCCGCGAAATTACTCTCTAATTTTTTTATCTGTGATTCGAAAATCCACTGCACCCAGTACTCCATCCAGTTATAGGAGTCCGATCCTGAATCGTGAATGATCAAAATGGGTTTATGGTTTGTTGAGTCGCTTATGGGCCCAGAATATAACCACCACAAGAGCAATCAGCGTCGCCCATGATGCAGAGTAGATCACGATGATCGGATATTCGAGGATTGCTTTTGGCAGCGACGATACCGTGTTTGGTCTCGTTGGCTCTGTCGCGGTGAACGCGACACTCACCCCCGCCGGGAACCGGCCCGTGCCGCCGAAGTAGTGTACGAGCACCGTGGCATTGCCTGACGCGATGGTGCCGGTGACGGGTGCGTTGTTGGTGGCCGGGAAAGCAACCGCCCGCGTGAGCCGGGTGTCCTGGTCTTTGAGTTCCACGTACCACTCATCCGGATAGACTCCTGAATAGGCATCCGTAGCCTGAACGGTCAGCTGCGAGCCGGGGGGGACTGTAATATGCCAGGCTCCCTCTTCGGTCCGGTTTGAAAAGGTCAGATCCCTTGATGCGCTCTCCCCGACACCCAGTACGATAGTGCCCGAAGTAAGAAAAGCCGGGGCCGTACTGTTGGGGAGCGACAGGATCCCAGTTCCCGGAGCAGCGGTGCACTGGAAACGGTCATCCATGACATCCCCATAGGAAAGTGCCCGGTTGTAGATCCTGACCTCATCGATCCCCCCGTTAAGATAATCGGGCTGGTTCTGGTCGGGTGTATCTGCATTCCCTGCATTGGCGCCGACCTGTACATAATTATTATCTGTGTAGTGGATTGCCCCGGTTGCATTTACCTGGTTGCGGAGAATGCCATCAAGATAAATATCGGAGATCTGGCCGTCATACGTTCCGGTCACGTGGTGCCATTGCCCGGTACTGATACTCTCGTGCGGGATAACTGCCGACACATCCCTGGAATTATCAAGGGCCAGCGTCCACCAGAGATCGTCCCCGTCACCGAATCCAATCCGGTACCCCCCCCCATTATTGTATGTCGAGATCAGTGTCTGGGGTACCGTGTCGTTTACGTAGAACCAGAGAGAGACTGTGATCGCATCGGTAGGATGGTTCAGTGAAGTGTACGGGATGGAGACATAATTTGCATTTCCATCCAGTATCAGCGCTTTCACGCATCCGCTGTTATCAACCCGGAGTATGTTGCCGTGGATGGTGCCGGTGTTTCCGTTCCCGGATGCATCAAGGGCTATATTGCCGCTTCCCTCGTTGAAGTTGAGATAGACCGCCGGGCCGCTGGTAACAGGCGCCGTGCCGGAAGCTGCGGCAACGGCGGGAATACTGATCAGCAGCACAAATACCATCCCCCAGACAATTCCCCGGTAAGGGTTACGGCCGGCGTTCATATGCAAGGCACTTCTCCAGTCTTTTGTATAAAGGGTGTATTAGGGCTCACGGGAAAAGAAATTTGCGTTTATGCCTTGTCCGTCACATGCACCTGCATAATCTTTATATCCGTCGGAAACCTCTTCGCATTCATGAGTATGGTCACCGTTTATTCCACCAAAAATTGTCCGTACTGCCGGATGGCAAAGGCGTTTCTCGATAAACAGGGAGTTACCTTCACTAATATCGATGTCGGTGCAGATGCTGCGGCAGCGCAGAAGATGATTGCGCTCTCGGGCCAGCGCGGGGTACCGGTTATCACTGTCGATGACGAGGTCATTGTCGGGTATGATTCAGAGCGGCTGAACGAACTGTTCGGGACACCGGCCGGGAGCGGGCAGTATGATGTCATTATCGTGGGCGCCGGCCCGGCCGGGTTGACTGCGGGCGTATATTGCGCACGCAAACTCTTAAAGACCCTGATCATATCGGAAAATATTGGTGGCCAGGCGCTTGAATCCTGGGCGATCGAGAATTACATGGGCTACCGGATGATCACCGGTGAAGACCTGATGAAGCGGTTCGAGGAGCAGGTACGCACGCTTGATGTCCGGCTGGAACTGGGCCGGGTGAGCGGTATTGCACCGGAGGACGGCCTTTTTACGGTGAAAACCGCTTCCGGGGTCACCATGAAAGCAAAAAGCCTGATCCTGACGCAGGGTAAACAGCCCCGGAAGCTCGGCGTACCGGGTGAGGAGAAATATATGGGGCACGGGCTTTCGATCTGCTCGACCTGTGACGGCCCTCTCTACAAGGATAAGAAGGTTGCCGTAGTCGGTGGCGGCAACTCCGGGCTCCAGACCGCAGTAGAGATGAGTGGGATCGCTGCATCGGTACGCCTGATCGTGAGGAGCACGATCAAGGCGGATCCGGTCTACGTGAAAAAACTTGAGGGAATAAAAAATATCACGGTGCACCAGCATTCGCAGATCACGGCGCTTGCCGGTGATCCGTTCCTCCAGCGGATCACGATAACAACAGAGGGCGAGGGCGACCAGAACATTGATGTCGACGGGGTATTTATCGAAGTCGGCTGGACGCCAAACACGGAGATCCTTGACGGTCTGGTGGACTTAAACGACCGGGGCGAGATCATCGTGGATGTGGATGGCCGCACGAGCCGGCCCGGGATCTTCGCTGCCGGTGATGTGACCTCGGTCAAAAGCAAGCAGATTATTATTGCGGCCGGGGATGGGGCAAAGGCTGCACTCGAAGCGTTCGAGTACGTGATGAAGACGGGGTGAGTTTTGTTTACCGCTGCCTGCATATGGACATCACTGGAAGAAATTCGGAAAAAGTTTTGTCACGTTGTTGAAACTCATAAAAAAAATTGGATTAAAAATTTTCCGGACCAAAAAAGTTGGTGCGAAAATAAAAAATCACCAAAATTTTCCGGCCGAACGTTCGTACAGCCCGGATTTTTCCGGAATCCTCAGATCATGATCGGAACTTTTCCGGAAAAGCCAAAAAATCCCTGTGAATGTTCTCGGCGGGCAAGGGGGGAGAGGGATGTCCGCCCTATCCTGTTTTGCGTGCCGGGAGGGGTACTGCTCTACCCTAATCCGGGCTCAATCTGGCCTCCGATTGCCTATTTTCAGATCAAAAAGAAGCCCGTATCGGGCTCCGTTTAAAAACACGCTCAAATCTGCCGTATTTTGGCAATCGGGCGAATTAAAACGCCCTCATAAACGCGTTTTACAGCCCGATCTCAGGCCCGGATGGGTTTTCGGTTGATCCTGAAAATCGTGGCCGTTCTAGGGGCTTCTATGGCCCGCTAATGGGCATTATATGGATCTCAATTTGGGCTTATTTTTACAAATGGGGCGATATAAAGGCACGAATTTTGGGGCAGGTTAATCGGACGGTTTTACGGGCCCGAATGCGCCAGAAAACGGGTATTCCATCAGGATTTCCTACGACGGTGAAAACACGGGTGAGGGTGCGGCCGTTCGCGGTTGAAACTCCACGCGAAGTACAGATCGGGAAACCGGGATAATGATGACACCCCCCATTCAATCTGAGTTAAGGGAGTCCGGCTTTCTTTTTTTCGGAGCGTGAAGCGGGGGACGGGGGGTAGGGGCGATCTTTTTTTTTAAAAAATTGCCGGGTCGTTCTTCTTCTGAAAAAAAGTCCAGATTGCCGGAAAATTTTGGGAACAAACAAATTCTTTGCAGGAAACTCGTGCGGCTGACAGAAAAGTTCTCTTGTATTATGCAGCCCAAGAAGAGCGTTCCCATCCCCTGGGTCACAATACATGCCTAGGGTCATGATCTCTATTGAGTTCATGGTAGGTATAACTGAAAAGGGCAGTCTCAACATCTACCGGTAACCACAAACCTCTCTCCCGCAAACTGGATGTTTCGTATTGTTCAGGATACGGACATGTTATGTTTTTCTGGTTAAGATCATCTGCAATATAATTGAGGATATGAATCCATGTCCCATATTCCCCCGGCCAGCCTGCCTGATATTTTGAGATGGAGGGGCCACTCCCGGACTTTGTAACTTTTAAGTTTAGCAGCGGATAATGAACAGCATTTTTTCCGAACGTCTGGACTAGTCGCGTATCAAGGGCCCCGAAAACCTGCGGTACGGTAAAATGAAGGAGCTTGCTGCAATACGTTGGACCAAAACCGGTAATTTCCTTATCCAGCAGTGCAATCGCTTTTCCCGGAGAGTCCAGCAACCAAGCGGCGGGTTCGTTATTCTCGTAAAAATGAATGCTATCAGGATTTGTCCATGATATCCTTTTTTTCTGCCGGTAAAGCCCACCCCAGTCTGCGATTTGCAATAAATGATCTTTGGTTAAACGGTGCTGGCGGGCGGCGTTTGAAATATCCTTTTCCAATGAAAAAATGGACGAAAATCCATTTTTCCATTTATCGCTGTTATTTGCCATTGGTGGCCAGACATACCCATTATAAAGATCGCGTATGTTCTGTTCCTGCAGAAACCGGTTAATTGTTTCTCTTCGATCAACTGATAAAGAAACAGGAATCATCACGTATATTTTATTAGTTAGTATAATATTTTATTTTTGGGAGTTGTTAATTCAACACTTGAAATCCATTTTTTGTTCTGGAGGAACACACGCCTCAGATTAGAAAGATCAGCAACGTACGAAAAAAGTCGATAAAATAAGACTCTCACTCTTTCTTCTTTTCCGCCAGCCGATCCTTCTCCCGGTACCCCTCAAGCAAAACCGTCATGATATTTTTTACCGGTTTGTCCGTATGGCTTGCGATATGGAACTCGCAGAACGGGCAGGAGGTGATCACGATCTCGGCCCCGGTCTTTCTGATCTCTTCGCCCCGACGTTTGCCAAGGGCCGCTGCTTCCTCGGGCACGCCCGCTTTCACCCCGCCGCCAGATCCACAGCAGATGGCAGGCATCTCGATGAGATCGACCACCTGCCGGATCAGTTGTCTGGGCTCGTCTTTGATGTCCTGCCCCCGCATTAAGTGACAGGGATCGTGGTAGGTCGCCTTTATCGGCAGGCGTGCGGGTGGTTCAATCCCGTACTTCGTGAGGACCTGGTTGATGTCCAGCACCTCAAACGGCGTCACGTAATCGTTCTTGAGGGTCGAACCACAGCCGGCGCACATCGTCATCACGGTGTCGATCCCCCGGGTCCGGAACGCATCGATGTTGCGTTTCCTGAGCGTATCGACATAGTCCAGTTGGCCGGTCCGGATCAGGGGCGAGCCGCAGCAGACTTGATCCCTGGGGATGATCACCCGGATCCCATTGCGCCTGAGCACTTCGATCGCATCGAGAGCCGACTGCTGCTGGCGCAGGTTGTACATGCAGCCGACAAAAAATCCCACGGTGGTTTTGACCGGCCCGTACGGCTCGACGGTCGTACCGACCTGCTCCATGAAAGACGGCGCGGTCCTGACAACACTGCGTCCAGTCTCTTTGATGAGCGCCTCGACCTCCCGGTGCCGGGGGAGCGTGAACCCCTGCTTGTTTGCCAGCGCCCGGAGTTTCTCGATCGCTTTTCCCGGGATCCTGATTTTCTTGGGGCAGACCTTGTAGCAGGCCTGGCAGCTCGTGCAGGTAAAGAGCCCGTCCCGGACGGCGTCCGGCACCCGGTCCCCGGTGTCGCGGGGGTCAAGGGCAAGTCGCATCTCCTGCCGCATCGCGGTGGGCCCGAGGAATTTTGTCACATCCATCGCCGGGCAGACCGAGACGCAGGCAAGGCACTCGATACAGTCCCGCAGCGGTTTGATCGCGTCGATCTCTGCCTTTGTCGGCAGTTTCATCGCCCCGACCGCTGCCGGTTTCAGCGATGCGATCTGCTCGATCTTCTGGAGGAGATCGACAACGAGGTCCTGTTTTACCGGGAGATTTAAGGGAGCAATCGTGATGCAGTCTTGTGCCTCCTCAATGCAGGCAAGCACCGGCTCCCCGTTCACCCGGATTGCACAGCTCCCGCACTGGCCCGATCCGCAGCAGTACCGGTACGCAAGCGTTGCATCGATTGTATCGTGGATCGCGTGCAGGACGTGGAGAACACGGGCGCCGTCGTTTACGCTGACCGTGTAGGGTTCAACCCGGGGCTCTTTGTCCGTTTTCGGGTCAAAGCGCTGGACTCTGACATGCAGTTCCTTCATGCCGCCACCTTCCGCTTCTCGATCCCTTCGCGGTTTTTCGCGATGAAGGTGTGACCGTACGGCGAGTGTGCCGCGTCCCATTCCTGCGCAATATCGACCCGCATATGGGCACCCCGGGACTCGGGCCGGATCAGCGCCGAGTGGCAGATGAGCGAAGCCGTCAGGCACATGTTTTCGACAATACAGCAGTCCGCGAGGTTTTTCACCGACACCGCCTTAAGCGGAGCCTGCATAAGCCGGTTGACGACCGCAAGCGTGTGTCTGAGTCCGTCCTCGTCCCGGAAGATCCCGGCACCCTTCCACATGGCGAGCTGGAGTTCCGTCCGGACTGAGGCCGGGTTCTGTGAGCCTTCAAGGAACCGGTTGAGCCACTCTTCCTGCCTGGTGATCTGGGCCGGGTCGATCTTCTTTACCCTTTTCTCCGCCCGGGCTGCAAATTCCCCGGCGCGTTTCCCGAAGACCTGCGTGTCGGCAAGAGCGTTTCCGCCAAGCCGGTTCGCTCCCTGCACCCCACCGGCCGATTCCCCGCAGGCAAAAAGGCCCGACAGCGTGGTTTTACACTCTGGAGTGATCTTCAGGCCCCCCATGATATGGTGGGCGGTCGGGGCGACCTCCATAGGCTCGGTCCGGATGTCCACGCCGTACTTGAGGAACTGTTCAAGCATCACCGGAAGCCGATTCTCGATCTGCTCTTTTGGCAGGTGCGTGACATCGAGGTAAACCCCGCCATGTGGCGTGCCCCGGCCGTTCGCGATCTCAGTCGCTATCGCCCGGGCGACCACGTCCCGGGTCGAGAGTTCCATCCGGTCGGGATCGTATTTTTTCATGAACCGTTCGCCAAGCCGGTTTTTGAGGACGCCCCCTTCCCCTCGGACCGCTTCCGTGATAAGCCGGCCCCGGGCATCGTACGGGTACACGGCGCCGGTCGGGTGGAACTGGATCATTTCCATATCGATGAGTTCCGCTCCCGCCCGGTAGCCCATCGCAAAACCATCCCCGGTCCCGCTCGAAGAGTTCGTGGAGACATCGTAGACCCGTGCCCCGCCGCCGGTTGCAAGGATCGTGCTGTCGGATTTGAGGACAACGATCGATCCGTTTTCGTCAAGTGCAATCGCGCCCGCGACCCGGTCGCCATCTTTGAGCAGATCGATCACGGTGACTTCCTGGAGTTTTGTGACGTCCGCAGAATCGAGCTGCTCCACGAGCGTCATCATCATCTCATGGCCGGTCCGGTCGCCCGCGTAACAGGTACGGGGGAACCGCTGGCCGCCAAATGGGCGCTGGGCGATCTCGCAGGTGTCCGTGAAATCGAAGACCGCGCCCCACCGGATCAGGTCGTCCATGCGCAGCGGAGATTCCTGCACGAGGATCTTTACGAGTTCCGGGTCGTTGAGGTATGCTCCCCCTTTGAGCGTGTCCTCGTAGTGGATCTCGTAGGAGTCCTCTTTTTTCAGCACTGCGTTGTAGCCTCCTTCGGCCATCGTAGTGCAGCCGCCTTTTCCCGCGATGGTTTTTGTGACGAGCACGGTGTCGCCTGAGCCCGCAGCCTCGATTGCCGCCCGCACTCCTGCGCCACCGCTCCCTATCACCAGCACATGGCAGTCCATCACGTCGTCTGCATGCATATTATAATTCTGTGCGTCGTATAGTTACATAAATAAATGGTACAGCCAGAGTGAGCCGAAATGAGATTTCTGATGAAATTTGGCGGGACTTCCGTTGCCGATGCGCAGTGTATCCGGCGTGTTGTTGACATCCTTGAAAAACACCATAACGCCGGTGATGAACTGGCGGTCGTGGTCTCTGCACAGCGTGGCGTGACCGATCAGCTCATCGCTCTTGCAGAAACACTTCCCACTGCACCGGACTGCACGGAGGTTGCGCCGCTCATTGCTGCGCTCCGCAAACGTCATATGACCACTCTTGAAGGGGCTGCACCGGATTATGTCGATGAAGTCGGAGCGGTTATTGAGAAACGGCTCGCAAGTCTCCAGCACATTCTTTCTGCGATCCACAACCTGCGGGAGCTCACGCCCCGGTCAAAGGATTACGTCATCTCATATGGAGAACGGCTGCTTGCACCGGTTGTCGGTGCAGCCCTCCGCCAGCGTGGTATCCCATCGACCGTGTTTGATGGCTGCGAGGCCGGTATCCTCACGACCCCCCAGCACGGGGAGGCGACCGCACTCGTTGAAAGCGATGAACTGATAAAAAAGAAGATCGAGCCTCTCTTAAAAAAAGAGATCCCGGTCATCATGGGGTTCATGGGATGTACCGGAAGCGGGATCATCACGACACTCGGCCGGAGCGGGTCTGATTATTCCGCATCCATTATCGGGGCCGGGATCGATGCGGACGAAATCTGGATCTGGACGGATGTCGATGGCATCATGACGTCTGACCCGAGAGTGATCAACGACGCCCGAGTCTTAAACAGCGTCTCGTACATCGAGGTCATGGAACTCTCGTACTTCGGTGCAAAGGTCATGCACCCCCGTTCGATTGATCCCGCGATGAGAAAGAACATCCTTGTCCGGGTGAAAAACACGTTCAATCCCGATGCGCCCGGGACGATGATCGTGAGAAACGGCCACCGGGACAGCCGGGTCGTCAAGGCGCTCACCTACATCGACAAGGTCGCCTCGATCAACATCAACGGCGCCCAGATGATCGGCAGGCCCGGGGTCGCAAAGGCGATCTTCTCCGCGCTTGCAGACAAGGAAGTCAACGTGATGATGATCACCCAGGGGTCAAGCGAGGCGAACATTTCGCTTATCGTTGATGAGTCACACCTCCAGACTGCGGTTGCTGCCCTTGGTTTTCTTGCGAAAGATGGCATTGTGCGGGAAGTAACGCACAACAAGGATGTCTGTGCCGTTGCCGTGGTCGGGGCCGGTATGGCCGGGGCCGCAGGATCGGGCGGGAGGATCTTTACCGCTCTTGGTAAGGCCGGGATCAATGTGATGATGATCTCGCAGGGTTCAAGTGAGGCAAACATCTCGTTTGTCGTCCGGCAGGAAGACGGCCCGCGTGCAGTCCGGGTGCTGCACGACGAGTTCCGGCTCTCGGAGGAATGTGAATGACCACAAATGCGTACAGCGAAGCGGGCGTCGATATCGATCTTGAAGCGACCGCAATCAGGGCGCTCATCAAAAACCTGAGTTTCAAAAGGAAAGGCAACTATACGATGCTTGGGAACGTCGGCCACTTTGCCGGCCTGATCGATTTCGGCCCCAAAGTCCTTGCCCTCACCACCGATGGCGTGGGCACGAAGATGCTTGTCGCTGACAAACTGCAGGACTGGAGCACGGTCGGGATCGACTGCATCGCGATGAATGTGAACGATCTCTACGTGATGCACGTGGAACCAATCGCGTTTGTGGATTATATCGCGACCGACCGGCTCTCGGTCGAAAAGATGGCGCAGATCGGCCTTGGTCTCAATGAGGGGGCCCGGCAGGCAAACATCGACATTGTGGGAGGGGAGACTGCGTCGCTCAAGGGACTGGTAAACGGCCTCGACCTTGCCGGCACCTGCATGGGTGTTCAGGCAAAGGACCGGATCGTAACCGGTGAGAAGATCCGACCCGGCGACAAGATCATCGGTGTCCCTTCAACCGGCATCCATAGCAACGGTCTCTCGCTTGCCCGGAGCGTTGTGGAAAAATACGCGGACTACGATGAGAAACTTTCGAGTGGAAAGACGCTCGGCCGCGAACTCCTCACGCCGACCCGGATCTACCACGAGAGCCTGCATGTGGCCGACACCTGCACGGTGCACGGGATGTGCCACATCACGGGCGGCGGATTGTTGAACTTCCTGCGACTCTCAAAGTTCGGGTTCCGGTTCGACAACCCGCTTACTCCCCCGGAAATCTTCCGGTGGATACAGGAGACCGGGAAGATTTCGCCGGTCGAGATGTACCGGACGTTCAACATGGGCATGGGGTACTCCTATGTCGTCCCGCCGGCATCGGTGGACGCGGTGACAAAACTCGTGGAAGGCGCCCGGGTGGTCGGGGAAGTCATTGAGAAGCCGGGTGCGTGGCTCGGGAACGTACAGATTATATGAGTCGGGATTTTTCCCGCTGCGATTCTTTTTTTTTAGTGTGAAAAATATCTTCACAAAAAATTAAAAAACACGGGGGACTTTAGTCCCCGCACGCATTCGGCTCGTCCGGCACGAATGCGGTTTTCTCTGCCTTATCAGAGACAAGCACGCTGTTTCCCATCGGGTCCTGGATGATTATTGTTACAGGCAACCCGCCGGCTTTGATGCATTCGATCTTTTCAAGGAGCACGCGGCCGTTCTCTTTCTCCGTCTCGTCCCCGTCTTTTACCGCGATCTTGATAGCCTGGGCGATCCGGTCGAGCACTCCTTCAACATTGCTCACGAACCCTTCACAGGCCGGGCCCGGATCGATCCGGACGCCGAGCTCCGGGATCTCTAAAATACCGGTCATGCTCCGTACTACGCGTACATCTAGGTCTTCTTTTGTCGTGACCGGCATCTCGTACCGCACCGGCCCGGCATCTTTGAGGAGCTGGGTATCCACGTACCGGTAACCGCAGGACGGGCAGATGGCAGAGATAATAAGAATATCAGAAAAATAGGGGATATTTTCCGTCTGGTAGAGATATTCTATTTCGGTATTGCAGTATGGACACGGTCCCGGAACGATCGTGCGCAAAGGGTTATGCCCCGCCAATCTTGTCGCGCGAGATCTTCACGGACATCGGTGTGAGAACGACGTACCGCTGGTCGCCGAGGCCGATGATATCCCCGTTGACATCCTTTGCGACTTCCTTTAAGTCCTTTAAGACACGCTCATAGGAGATTTTGTCCATTTTCAGACGCGAGATATCGACAATCACGATATTTCCGTTATAGACCTCATCCTTGACCCGGGGCGTATCCTTGAGATCTGCAATTGTTGCGATCTTTACGAGAAGCGCAGGAGAACCGCTGCCGTGTTCCTCGTAGGAGCTGAGGTCGAGTTCCATGTAATCATCGTCGGAACTGGTGGCATTTTTCCCCAAAAGTGTGTCTATGATCTTAACCATAAAAAAACTGTACGAAGAAAATTATTTAATGGTATCGATGTAAAAGGCAGAAATGGCCTGATTTTCCAGCCTTTTTTTACATTTCAAAAATATTACAGTTCAAGGTTCCAGAGTTCATCGCCGACATGATGGAAATTTTTGCACATCTTTCCCTGTGCGCTCGCCCGGATTGCCGGGCCGTCCATGAGCGCGACCCCGATCGCCAGCGGCTTTTTATGCCGTTCGTCAGCGATCTGGACCGGGTTCCCTGCCATGATGTCATCGCTGACAGCAACGATCCCCGGCCGCATCACATCTGCGCCGTTTACCACGTACGGGATTGCACCGGCATCGACGGTGATCATCCGCTCGGGAAACGGGCACTGGACCGCCCCTTTGAGTGTGGGAAAAACCCAGTCTCCGGTATCCATCAGGAGCGGTTTTTTGTTCACAAGATAGAGCGCGACATCCGCGTTCGTTTCCAGGATCTCGATCATATCGGCATGGAAGAGCGCGGCTGATGGCCCGATCTGGAGCGCGAGCCTCTCAAGGAGGTCTTCTGCCTGGCTCTTCCGGATGGAATGCCGTTTTTTCACGATAATTTTTTTCATTGTTCCGCTCCTACATTCTCCCGGGCAAGTGCTAAAATTTTTCCCCGGCTTCGCATACGTGTCCAGACGTTGCCGGCATTCCCCCGGGGATCATGGTCCCGGTGCACATGACCCCTTGTATTAGAAACCTTCTTGACTCATGCAGATCTACGCTATGTTTAAGTAGAGTGCTCACGCACATATATTACTCCAGAGCGATGGTAACACAGGGTATACTTATGACCAAAAGACCGTTGGATATTTTAGATCTGGTGCTGAACCGCCAGCCCGTTATCGTCTCCCTCAAAGGCGGGAGAGAAATCCGGGGAGTTCTTCAGGGTTACGATGTTCATATGAACCTCGTCCTTGACAAGGCTGAGGAAACAGAGAACGGGCAGGTTGTAAAGGTAGGCACGCTTATCGTCCGTGGAGATAACGTGATCTATATCTCGCCATCGCTGGAATCATAAGGTGAAATAACATGACAAAAGGCACACCGTCAATGGGAAAGATGAACAAGATGACCCACATCGCCTGCCGGCGCTGTGGTAAGATCTCGTTCCACGCCCAGAAGAAAGTCTGCTCTTCCTGCGGGTTTGGCAGAAGCACAAAGATGCAAAACTTCAAGTGGCACAGCAAGAGACCAAAAACTCCGACGCATTAGAGCAGAACCATGTGTGGTATCGTTGGCATCGTCGATGCTGGCGGTGTTTCCATCCAGCTTTACTATGCCATGTATGCGCTCCAGCATCGTGGCCAGGAGAGCGCCGGAATATCCACGTTTGACGGGACAAGCCTCTGTAAGTTCAAGGGGCAGGGACTTGTCGCCGATGTTTTTTCCTCGTCTGTTTTAAAAGATCTTAAAGGTACGGCCGGCATTGGCCACGTGCGGTACCCGACGACCGGTGCAAACCTGCCGGAGAATATCCAGCCGTTGAATTTCCAGTTTCAGGATCATTTTATTTCCGTTGCCCACAATGGGAACCTGGTTAACACCTGCGAGATCCGGCGGGAGTACGAGCAGGCGGGCCAGATCTTTACGACCACGACCGACACGGAGATTATTGCGAAGATCTTAATCGAGGAGGTCAGTGCCTCGGGCTCTGTGGAGGACGCGGTGCACCTCTGCATGAAACGGATGCAGGGTTCGTACTCGGTCGTGATCATGATCGATGGCGTCATCTACGCCTTCCGTGATCCTCTCGGCATCAAACCGTTCTGTCTTGGGAAAATTGAGAAGGGCTACATCGTGGCATCCGAGAGCGTGGCGATCGATGCGCTGGGAGGAAAATTCCTCCGCGACGTGAAACCCGGCGAACTGATCCGGATGGACAGCGACGGTGTCCGGTGCACGCAGATCGCGGTCGCGGGCAGGCGGGCCCACTGTATCTTCGAGTACATCTATTTTGCACGGGCGGATGCCGTGATGGATGGCGTGCTCGTGTATGATGTGCGGCGGGCGATCGGCCAGAAACTCTACGAAGAGGCCCCGGCACATGCGGACTCTGTCTGCTCGGTGCCGGACTCCGGGACTGCTTATGCGATCGGGTACGCGGAACGTTCCAAGGTTCCGTTCGTGGAGAGCCTCATGAAAAACCGGTACATGGGCCGGACCTTTATCATGCCGACGCAGCAAGCGAGGGAGCGGGCAGTCCGGATCAAGCTCAACCCGATCCCGGGGCATCTGAAGGACAAATCGATAGTCCTTGTTGATGACAGCATCGTGCGGGGCACGACCTCAAAGAGGATCATCGAGATGATGCGTGATGCGGGTGCACGCGAGGTACATATGCGGATCGGTTCCCCGGCGATCAAGGCGCCCTGTTACCTTGGCGTCGATATGCCGACCCGGAAGGAGCTGATTGCGAGCGATAAGATGGAGGATGACGTCCGGCGTGCCATCACGGCGACCTCGCTTCACCACATCTCGCTCGATGCGCTTGTTAAAGCCATAGGGTTCGACTGTGAGGATCTCTGTACCGGGTGCCTTACCGGATGCTATCCGCTGCCCATTGAAGGGGAGACAGCGAATCCCCGACAGGTTGATTTTGTGGATGATACGTT
Source organism: uncultured Methanoregula sp. (assembly GCA_964454995.1). GTDB lineage: Archaea > Halobacteriota > Methanomicrobia > Methanomicrobiales > Methanospirillaceae > Methanoregula. The sequence continues at coordinate 13,075 of CAYVTY010000018.1, read as the reverse complement.
CCAGTCAAAGCTCGAGTCGTTCGAAGCGGAAAGCTCGTAATAATCTCTTTTTCCCGCACTCCCTTTTTGTACCATATTTTTGTGCCTTACCGGACAATCCGGTGTAAGGGTCGGGTATATCTTTACCAGTCACGGGTGCGGGACCATGGATCACATAAGAAAAGCCTTCGATGAGATTGCAACAGGATACGATGCCCAGCGGGAGTTTATTATCCCTGACATGCGGCAGTTTTACGGTGCTGCGGTCTGGGCTGCCGACAGTCCCTCCGTCTCGCCAGCAATTCTTGATGTCGGTGCCGGTACCGGGCTTTTGAGTGCCATGCTTCTTGAAAAGTATCCTGCCGCGATCCTTACCCTCCTTGATATATCCGACAGGATGCTTGCCGTTGCCCGGGAACGGTTCCGCGACCGCCCGGCTGTCCGGTTCTGTTCCGGCGATTATTCCCGGGTGGATCTCGGCGGCCCCTACGATCTTGTCTGCTCCGCCCTTTCGATCCACCATCTCGAACAGGGAGACAAGTGCCGGCTTTTTGTCCGGATATTTTCTGTTCTTAAACCCGGCGGGATCTTTGTAAACGCCGATCAGGCCGAAGGGGAGTCGCCGTACTTCACCGGGAAGTTCCGGGAGTACTGGGATGAATTTCTCAAAAACGGGCCACTTGCCTCAACGGAGTCTGCGGAGATCCGCCGGCGCCGGGACACGCTGGACAAAAACGAGAAACTTTCGGTGCAGCTTGCGTGGCTGCACGAGGCCGGTTTTTCCGATGTGGATGTCGTGTACAAAAACCGGAATTTTATCGTGACCGTTGCACGGAAAGGACCGGCATCATTCCTCTGTCATCAGGATTGATCCGGCACACCCGACAGTATCCGGGTGGTAAAAAGAAAAAGTAGCGAGGGATGGATTTGAACCATCGATCTACGGGTTATGAGCCCGTCGGGATATCCTGACTACCCTACCTCGCTTCCTATAATCAGGGTTATAATATAGATGGCAGGCGCTGATATACTTTACTCACATGACAGTCGGGACAACCGTCCTGTTCGCTAGATTCAATTATCAGTGCCTCCCTATTTTCACCTATGGATGATACCGAGCTGAACGAGATCCGTGAGAAACGAATGGCGGCATTAAAGGAGAAGATGGAACACCAGAGCGTTTCCGGTGGCGTGATTACGGTTGACGAGCTGCACATCGAAGAACTGCTCAGGAAACATCCTGCCATTGTGATCGATTTCTGGGCCGAGTGGTGCGGGCCGTGCCGCCGGGTCGGCCCCGTCATTGAGGAACTTGCCCAGGAATTTGCCGGGAAGGTCACGTTCGGGAAATGCAACACAGATGAGAACCAGCAGCTTTCAGGGCAGCTCAACATCTCGGCGATCCCAAATATCGTATTCCTCTCAAATGGCAGGATGGTCGATCGGGTGATAGGGGCATACCCTAAGGAAGCGATCCGGGAGAAGATTATCCGGAATTTTCCGTGAGCGATCCGGACGATTTTGCGAGAAGGCATTCCAGCCGGATCTTAATTTTCCCCGTTAAAAAAGTGTTCCTGATGCGGTTTTATTCACAATACGGATCGTTTAAGAATTCTTCGTAAATTTTCTTTGCCGGCCTGCCGCCGCGGTGGCCCCCGTGTGACCGGTGCTGGGACTCTGCATGTTCTTCCTCACTGTCTGCCGCATCGAGATTTTCCCCGGCCGGCTCCTGCGTCCGCTGTTCTGCCGCCGGGCGGGGAGGCTGGTTGTGGTGATCCCGTGTGGGGGGGTGGTGATATGTGTCCCGTTCGTGGTGCTGGCGGGGTGGTTGTTCCTGATGCGTTTCCTCAGCCATAGATATCAGTTATCATACGGGTCAGGATACAGAAAAAACTTGTTGTTATCGGTCCGGCACCCGAGCAAGGTATGTATCAATCTGCCGGAACGAGGAGCGATACCCGTCACAGTACCGGTGCGGTCACTAGCGGGAGCAGGTCACTTGCCGGGCTACAGCGTCCCTTCCTGAATCTCGATAAGGAGGGCACCCAGTTCCTCGACAACTTTCGTCAGATCCGGGCCGACTGCGATCGTCGGCCTCATATTTTCGAACTCCCCGACTGGGAGAACCCAGGCAGTTCCCCAGACCTCGAACCGGAACAGGTGTTTTTTCCAGAAAATGCCCGTAAAAAGCAGGATTACCCCCAGAATACAGCACGCTATCCCGCCCATCTCAAAGAGCGTGTTCCCGGAGAGACCGATGACGGTGGTCAGGATCCCTGCAAACAGGATGACAATCCCCAGTGCGATGAGACCGACGCGTGATCTCACCGACTGTACAACGCTCACTCCCCTGATGTCAGTAAGACTGACCTGCTGGAAGAGTGATTCTGTTTTCCCATCAAAGAAATTCCTGACAGAAGAATAAGCAATAAGCCGTTTGCTGGTCACGGCAAGGCTGACCTTTGCCTTCACCGGAAAATACATCCGGAAACCGTCATACTCCTTGATCAGGGTTTCATTCTGTGCAAACCCGATAAAATTACGAATATCTGCCATGTCCGCACTGATCCATTACGGGTACTTTTGGTACGCAATTATTACAAAATTGTGGTCGGAGGTAATGATTGTTGCTTGTTCATCCACAACCGGATCCATAAAATGAACATGTATATACATCAACGTCAAATTCGTATCATCAGATCGGACCGGCGGACATGTCCAACGTTACCACGCTCCTTGATGCGAAGAGTGTTCCCGAGGCAAAGGCGGCGCTTATCTGCCCGTCGCGGAACGAGATTTACAGTTACCACAAGCTCCGCGAGGAGATGAACCGCGTCGGGAGCGGTCTTTCCCGGCTCGGGATAAAAAAAGGCGACCGGGTCTGCATCTATCTGGACAGTTCGCCCGAGTACCTGATCAGTTATTTTGCAATCTGGCGTATCGGTGCCGTAGCCGTCCCTACAAACATCGTGTACAAGGGTGAGGAGCTGCTGTATGCGGTCAACGATGCCGGTGCATGTGCGATCATCACAGATGTGCAGGGCGCCGATGTTGTGGCTGAAATACGGGAGAAGGCCCCGGCCCTTGCCGCTGTCATCTGCGTGGGGGGAACGGGAACCGGTGTTGTCGCGTGGGAGTCGTTTCCCCCGACGCCCGCATCAATGCGCGCAGTCAACTGTGCGATGGATGATCTCTGCCACCTCCAGTACACGGCCGGCACAACGGGTAAGCCCAAGGGTGCCATGCTCACCCACGCGAACTGGATGACGGCGCTCGATGCGGAGCGGGAGGCCCTACGGCTCAGGCCGGACGATGTTTACCTTGGGATCTACCCGATGGGGCACGTCGGGTTATCGTGGGGGCTTTCTGTCCTGCGGGCGGGGGGGACCTTTGTGATGATGGAGCGGTTCGACCCGGAGCATTACCTTGCTCTTGCCGAACGCTACAACGTGACTGTTCTTGCCGGGATGCCCCCGGTGATCCACACGCTTGTCCACAGCGCCCCGGGTACAGAAGAAAGGCTGCGAACCGCCCGGCTCATCATCTCGGGCGGGGGTCAGCTTCTTCCTTCAATATGGGAGGCATTTGACAAACGGTTCCATATCCCGGTAGCAAACTCGTACGGGCTTTCTGAGACGATTGTCATTGGTTCAGGCACGACAACCCTACCCGAGTACCCCGATCTGACCCGGCACTACCAGAGCGTGGGAGTCGCGGTCGGGTACACGGAGGTTAAGATCGTGGACGCTGACGATCCGGAGACCGAGATGCTGCCGGAAGAGGCCGGTGAGATCGCCCTTCGCGGGCCGTCCGTTGCACAAGGCTACTGGAACCTGCCCGAGGCAACCGCAGCGGTCTTCCGCCATGACGGCTGGTTCCTGACCGGCGATGTCGGGTACATGGACGCGGATGGCATCCTCTACATCACCGACCGGAAAAAAGACATGATCATCATGTCGGGCTGGAAGATCTACCCGACCGAAGTGGAGAACGTGATCGTCCAGCACCCGGCGGTGGTGGATGTGGCGGTTTTTGGCGTCCCCGATGAGCGAAAAGGAGAAATACCGGTCGCCGCGGTCGTCGTAAAACCCGGCGCCACGCTGTCGGAACCGGATCTCGAATCGTTCTGCCGCGTCCACCTTGCCGGCTACAAGGTCCCGCGCCGGCTCATCATCGTGGATGCCCTTCCCCGGGTGCACGGCTGGAAACTCCTGCGCCGGACCCTGAGGGAAAAATTCGGGAAAATCAGGTCCTAAAGAGGAATTGCGGAAATATTCTGCGACAGAACGGATGAATTTCCACAAACTTTTTAAATATACGGTCAATAATATTAGCCGGAGCATCCCAAAGTGGATACAAAAAGCCAGATCGTTGACATCCCGATTACCGGGAGGCCAAAGAAGCGATCTACCGGTATTGTCGGTCTCAACCTCCTGCTGGACGGTGGGTTTCCGGAAGGAGCGATCATCATGGTGTACGGGACGCCACTTGCCGGTGTCGACCTCGCAGCGATGCAGTTCTGGAAGGTCGAAGGCGAAGAGGGCACGTACCTGATGAACGACGGGGACGTGGAGGTGGGCATGGTTGATGCAGGCGATCTCCACCCCGATATGTATCTCCCCCAGATGATCGGCGGCAGGATAGTCATTGATTCACTTTCCACTATTATTATCAAGTACGGGATCGACACAGCGCTGAAATTTTTGCGACATTCACGGGAGGAGATGCGAAAACGCGGTGCGAACCTGATGTTCGTCGTCTATACCAATATCCATCCCCCGGTCGAGATGACCCGGATCATGCGTGCATCAGATCTCGTGATAGAATTCAAAACCGATGTAAGCCAGAGCGAGATCGAGCGGACGCTTGCCGTCCACAAGATCCGGGATGCCGCCGCCCCCCAGCGCCTGCTGCCCTTTATCATCACGGAAAACGGGATTGAAGCATCGACAACTTCGAGAGTCGTATAAAAAAGATCTTTTTTTAGTATTTTTTATTTTTTAAGGAATCTGTCAAATGGTTACAGCGCGAGCCGTACTTCCTTTGCAGCCTCTGCCATGTTCTTGAGTTTCCAGAAAGCCGCTTCGCGGGAGCGCATCCGCATACCGCAGTCTGGATCGATAAGCATCGACCGGGCTCCAAAGACATCGACCCCTTTCCCGATCCGTTTTTTGAGTTCGGCAATCGTTTCGACGGTTTCTGAAGATGAATCAACACAGCCGTACCCGATCATCCGCCCGGAAAGATCCCGTGACCCAAAGAGTTCGAGATTCGACGGATTTTTTGAGAACTCAAAATCGAGCACGTTCACGTTGATTTTGAGGATATCGTCGATTACGGTTTCGAGATTGCCGCAGACGTGCATACAGGTCGGGACTTTGATGGCGCCGGCGATCAGATCGATCGCCTGCTTTCCCGCCGCAAGATCTGCGACACCGGTCGAGAAGATGGGCTCGTCGATCTGGATGAGGGTGACACCAGCGGCCTCGAGATATCGTGCCTCGACAGCCAGTGCTGCCGCAATATCAAGCGCAAGTTCCTCCCGGTTCCTGTACATTGGCGTGCTGATATGTAGGCCGTGAGCGAGTGTGGACGGCCCGGTGATGATACCCTTGACGTAGGGGGATTTTGAGCGGGCATACTTTGTATCTGCCACGGTAATCGGTCCTGATGCCGGCTGGATCTTGCCGATCACATCTTGGCCCTTGATCCCGGGGAGTTTGCCGGAAAACGCCTGGATCATGTCGCCCCGGACCTGCCCGTCCGAAATAATATCGATACCAGCGTTTACCTGATCGGCAACCGCGGTCTCAACTGCAGATTTTAACGGATCAAAAAGAGTTTTCAGGCCGGAGCCTTTTACCACGGGGTAACTCCCGACAACGGTTGTCGCTAAGACCTTGTTGATGAAATACGCCTTCATGGGACGAGCCGGTGCATATCACGCGGGAACAGGACTGCTTCACGGACGTTTGAGAGCCCGAGCATGGTCATGATCAGTCGTTCGGCACCAAGGCCCCATCCTGCGTGGGGGGGCATCCCGTACCTGAACGGGCGCAGGTAGAACTCGAAACTTTCGGGGTTGAGGCCCTTCTTTTTGATCTGCTGCACGAGCAGGTCGTACTGGTGGATACGCTCTGCGCCGCTCGAGAGTTCCATCCTCGGGTGCATGAGGTCGAATGCCTTGCAGATTGACGGATCGTCTTCGTAGGGCATCGCATAGTAGGGCCGGATCTCGGTGGGCCAGTCAGTGATGAAGTAATGGCTGCCCATCTCGTCGCCGATCGCGTGTTCTGCCGCAGCGCTGATATCATCGCCGTACTTGATCGGATCACTGCACGTTTTCTGTGCGATCTCAATGGCATCCCGGTAAGGTAACCGGGTGAACGGGGCCTTTGGCACGGCAAAGTCGGTCAGTTCAAGGTTTGCCAGCTGGTCGCTACAGGACCTGTTCACGTATTCGTAGGTCTTGACGACCAGGTTTTCGAGGATCTTCATCACATCGTTGTGATCCGCGTACGAGACCTCGATATCGATGCTTGTCGCTTCGTTGAGGTGCTTGGTGGTGTTGTGCTCCTCGGCCCGGAAGATTGGCCCGACCTCGACAACCTTCTCGAATCCGCCCGCCATCATCATCTGTTTGTAGAGCTGCGGGCTCTGGTTCAAAAACGCTTCCTTGTCGAAATATGCAATCGGGAAGAGTTCTGTCCCGCCTTCTGTCGCTGCGGCGACAATCTTTGGGGTGGTGATGCTGATGAAATCTTCCTTGTGGAAGAAGTTGTTGACGGCATGCATCGCGGCGCTCCGGATCTGGAAGACCGCAGCGACCCGGGGCCTGCGCACATCAAGGAACCGCGCATCGAGCCGGGTATCGAGTTCCGCCCCGACTTTTTCGGAGACATCAAGGGGCAGCGGGGTCTCGGCGAGATTGATGATCTCAAACGTGTCGGGAACAATTTCCCTGCCGCCCGGGGCCTTTTCTACTGCTTTTACCGTGCCGGCAATACGGACAACAGATTCACGCGAGACTTTCTTTGCAGCGGCAAGCACTGCGTCTGAAACTTTCTTTTTCGGGATGGTCACCTGGATGATACCGGTCCTGTCGCGGATCAAAAAAAACGCGAGACCCCCGAGGTCTCTCTCCTCGTGGACCCATCCGCAGACTTCCGCATGGCCGGTTTCCGGCGTGACTGATTGTATGGGTATGCGCATCAAAATCGTAGTACTATTGGAAGGGGGGATAATTGATTTTATGGGAAGGACCCGGGATCGATCGTTATGCCTCTCCTTACAATGAGACGCTGGGGGAGTAATGTGTGCATCCCCGAACTGAAACGATCCGTCCGGGTTCGTTTTTGACCCTACATGTTTATGGCCGAATCTGGAGTACGTGATAGTATGATGGATCATCCCCCTCATGCAGCTGCCCCCCATGATGGCCGCATGCAGAAACCGGCAAAAATCCTGATTGGTGTCATTGTCGGCATCGTCATTGTGATCATCGCTGCCGCGCTTCTCACTTTCAGCGTCACGGTTACGACCGGTGTTTCCGGAGAAAGTTTCCCGTACGTGACCCACTATAATGTCGCGCTCCCGGACGGGGAAGCGGTGATGATCGGCAGCAGCCGGATCGCAGTAATGGCGTACAACGATTCAGTTACCACCGATGTTGATGGCAACCGCGAGCAGCTGGTCGTGGGCCAGACCCGGGTGATCAGCCCCCGTCACGCGAAGATCAGCATCCTTGGGATCCCGCTCTACAATGCCGATTTCCAGTTCACCCTGCAGTACCTGGGCTCGACCGGGACCACAGATAATTTCGATCTGACGGTGAAAACTTCGCAGCAGGTGCCGATATTCCTCCTTGACCGGCTGATGCCGGCATCGGTGAATGCGAAGCTGGCGTAAAATGAAATGAGTGATGAGGAGATGTGTTCTTCTCTCTCCACTCGTTTAAAGGCTGCTAAAAATACCCCCGGGATGAATATTCCCGGCACAAGCCCCAAAAAAAGTCCATGGATGCGGTTTGATTATTCCTCTTCCAAATCCTTCTTCGCATCCATCAGATGTTTTATCTGCTCATCAGAGAACGTGGGATACGAAAGGTTCAGCCCATCGATGGCAGAAGTAATTGCTTCCGCGACGACCGTGCGGGCCATCCACTTGTGATCGGCAGGCACGACAAACCACGGTGCATATTTTGGTGACGTTGCACCAAGCATCTCTTCGTACGCGGCCTGATAATCGTCCCAGTACTGCCGCTCTGTGATATCCGCGACTGAAAATTTCCAGTATTTTTCCTTGTGTGCGAGCCGGTCGAGCAGCCTCTTTTTCTGCTCCTCTTTTGAGATGTGGAGGAAAAATTTCAGGACGAGCGTACCGTTCCGGACCAGATGTTTTTCAAAAGCGTTGATGTCCCGGTACCGTCCGTCCCAGAATCCATCCGCGTCAGGGCCGATTGCTTTTGGAAGTTCTTCCATGCGTTCGGGGTGCACGTGCACGACAAGCACGTCCTCGTAGTAGGAACGGTTGAAGATGCCGATCATCCCGCGCTCAGGCAGCACCTTCTCGTATCTCCAGAGAAAATCGTGCGCGTGATCCTCGGGACCGGGGACCTTGAACGAATGTACATCGCACCCCTGAGGGTTCACACCGGACATCACGTGCCGGATCGTACCGTCCTTTCCTGCCGTGTCCATCCCCTGCAACACGATCAGGATGCCGTATTGGTGGGAGGCGGCAAGGAGTTCCTGCGCTGCAAAGAGATCGTCTTGATCTTTTTCCAGAACCTCTTTGAGAAGATTTTTTATCTCACCTTCAGGCTGGTTCCTGAATGATTCGTGCTGCACCCAGCCAGTATCATAATTTTTCAACCGGATTTTCTTTTCCGGCCCGACAATGAATTTTTTCAGGTATTTCCTGACCTTTGGCCCGTTGATATCCATATCCTCATACCCCGGTCATCTGTTATCCGTAAAGGTTCAAAGGATTTCTTATGCGATACAGCCTATCAGATTTTGCCGGCAATCCGGATAAAAGCCATGGGGGTTCAATTTTTTTACTGCACTTTTTTTCAGCGAACAAGTGTTCACAAAAATTTTTGAAATTTTGCACTCTCCAGTATCGGTCACTTGTTTACCATTTTAAAAAAGCAAATTTGCGATTGTGCTGGTACTCCTGCGAAAAAAAGACCGGATATATGTGAGGATGATCATTTCCCGGCGGGACGCCGGTGGAGTGAGCGGTCTTCCTCGACAATGTAATTGATTACATTCTCGGAAATATCCGCGGAATATTCGCCGGCCCTGCGGATACTCTCGGCAATATATCCGATGGAAACCGCGGCAAGTATCTCCTGTTTGAACACCATATTACTGATATCCCCGCAGATATTTTCGAGTGCAGAGACCGATTCAATGGTCTTGTGAGCTTCCTTGATATCGGCATTAAAAAATGAGATAATGCTCTTGTCAAAGATGTTCATGGACATGACGCTTGCCTTTTTCAATGCAGTCAGGATTTTTGGATCAAGATCAATATCCATGATCGGTTCAGCATTTTCAGCTATCCGCACGGCATGGTCACCGATCCGCTCGATGATCCTGCTGATGATGTAGTAGTACATGGCCATGCCGGTCGAAACCTCCATCTTGCGTGACAAGGATGGATTCTGCATGATCATGTTCGTCTGGCGTGCAATCAGCCAGTTGAGCCGGTCCGAGTCCAGATCGCGATTGATCACATCGGTAGCAAGAGCGTGGTTGTGCGTTTCGAGCGCTGTGATGGCATCCCCGTGCATGTTCCTGACGATCACAAACATGCGTTTGAGGGTATTGTCAAACGGCATCTCTGCCGGGTTGAGCAGGTCTTTTATTACAATGAGGGTATCGGTCTCCTCGACGATTTCCTGCCCGATGGTCATTTGGGTGAAGTCCCTCACGACCGAGCGGACAAACGGGGGAAACCGCTGTTTTGAGCTGATCCTTATTTCAGTAAAACCGGTGATATAGGTGCCGATGAGCATCCTGAAGAGGAAGGGAGGATCGGTAATGTGTCCGATATCTATCTCCTTTACCCGCTGAAGCGGCTCATCCGTGGTTTTCTTTGTGACAATCAGTGTCCCGTCCGGCTGGACAATAAGACCAACGGGATCATTCTTCTTGATTCGCATCTCCTGTATCCAGTCTTTGGGAAGCGTAACGACAAACGATGACCCCCCGGTCATCTGGACCCGGCGTATTTCCATCTTTTTCCACCCCTCAATCAGAGTTATATGATGAATGTACCTATCTCTATTTGATCTTATTTTGTATATATATCTGTATATTTTATGTCGAAAAACTGTTTACGAAAGTGGAGTGATGGCATGATCATGAGTAAATAAAATTATAAATTGGTGGGGAGTTGCGATGAAAAAGGAGCGCGTGATTTTTATCTATCATCGTCCAGATGAACAGGTTCCCGCAAGAACTGCTGAAAATGAAGAATCGACATCATCCCCGGAGTACCCGATATTATGACAGATAACCGGGGCTTGACTTATGTGGCAGTCAGGAATTGTGACCTCGAACGGTTCAGTGTAAAATAATTCGGAGTGGTTTCTGCCATGCTTTACCAGACAGGTATTAATGAATCACACTCGGGACAGACTATCCTGACAAGTACCCTTCATAGAACCTGTACCAGAGACAATCCTTTCATACTACCAGATATCCGCCGAAGATCTAAAAGGACTTCGTGAATGGGTGACGGCAAAACGGATTTGTGAAGCAGCGAATGAAGGAAGACATGGGCGAATCTACACCGCTCTCTCGCGGAGTGGATAACCCGGGATTTCGAAATACGTCCCTCAAAAAAGATCTGGGGGATTTGCATGATGCAAATCCATGAAATGCATCAAGATGATACAAAATCATGGCAAATTTGTTTTTCCTGATAGTATCAATTGTTTATTTCAACAAATGAGTTGAGCGTTTTAAGGGAGAAACCCGCTGTAATGATTACAATTGCCCCATCCCGATGCGGAAATTTATCAATATATGTCTGATGAATCTATATTCTATTTCGAAAAAGAATATATCTAGTCAAAACCAGTATTCCGGTATACAGGCCGGTTGGAACGGGCCAGATAGGACCATGACAAGACTTCACAATGGGCTTTCAATCTTTTAAATTACGTATTTTTGCGGTACCGTTTCCCCGGCCTGTTGTTTGACGGTGAATATTGGTACACCTCCCGAATATGATGGAAATCTCTTACTCACACTCCCAAGGGATAGGCAGGAAGTGCCGGGTAATACGTCCGTTATCGTAACCTGATCAGTAACGGACAACCTCACCGGCCTCGGGGTATGTGGATCTGTTTGTTCAGTTTTTTAGAAAAATCCGCATCTGATCCCGTTTTTTTAAATCCGGCAGACCGGCCCGGAACCAAAACGATCTGTAGCCACTTTTTTAGAACAGCGTCTTCTGGGTATGGTTCAGTTTGAGGTGTGCAAGGGCGGCAGGGGTCGTCTCCCGGCCCTGGGGTGTCCGCTTCACAAACCCGATCTGGATCAGGTATGGTTCGTAGACTTCTTCAATCGTCCTGACCTCTTCCCCGACCGAGATTGCGATCGTCTTTGCCCCTACGGGGCCGCCGCCGAAATCATCCGCGATCACAGAGATGATGCGCCGGTCGATATCGTCAAGCCCGAGTTCGTCAATCTGGAGCATTTCAAGACCTCCTCGTGCAATAGCGGCGGTGATCGTCCCGTCGCCTTTGACCACGGCAAAGTCCCGGACCCTTCGGAGGAGCCGGTTGCCTATCCTCGGGGTACCCCGGCTCCGGGCGGCAATCTCTGTCGCACCTCCCGGGGTGATCGGGATCTTCAAAAGTGCTGCACTCCGCGTCACAATCCTGACAAGATCCTCCGTGGAGTAGAGGTTCAGGCGCACAAGGATCCCGAACCGGTCCCTGAACGGCGAGCTCAGGAGGCCCTGCCGGGTCGTCGCCCCGATCAGCGTGAAATGTTCGAGCGTCAGCTTGATCGAGCGGGCGCTGGGGCCCTCACCAATCATCACATCGATAAAAAAATCCTCCATAGCCGGGTAGAGGATCTCCTCGACCACCGGGTTCATACGGTGGATCTCGTCGATGAAGAGTACGTCCCCCTTCTGAAGCGCAGTCATGAGGGCCGCAATGTCCCCGGGTTTTTCCAGCACCGGACCGGTCGTGGTTCTTATCGCCGCACCCATCTCGCGTGCAATAATATGTGCGAGTGTAGTCTTCCCGAGGCCCGGCGGCCCGACAAACAAAATGTGGTCAATCGGCTCGCCCCGCTGCTGCGCCGCCGCAATTGCGATCCGGAGCGCATTCTTTGCCGGCTCCTGCCCGACAAATGCATCGAGTGTTGCCGGCCGGAGCGTGAGGTCTTCCCGCTCATCGGGCGTGGGTTCCGGGGAGATGATCCGCTCGCTCATCGCCCCTCCCCCTCCTTTAATGTCACGAGAGCTGCCTTGATGAGGTCCTGGATCGTGGGCATCGTCATCTCCTTTGCCGCAGCTTTCACCGCATCATACGACGCCTGCCCGGAAAATCCGAGTGAGACAAGCGCGCTCGCGGCATCCCTGACAACACGGTCTGACTTCCCGGCCGGGGAAAGCGCCATTGCGTCCTGCACTTTTTTCATCTTGTCCCGGAGTTCGAGGATCAGCCGCTTTGCGCTCTTTGGCCCGATGCCTGAGATCCGGGTCAGGCAGGTTTCATCCCCGGAAAGGATCGCAAGGACAAAGTCCTCAAGGGGTATCTGGGAGAGAATGTTGAGTGCGATCTGCGGGCCGATGCCCGAGACCCCGATAAGGATGGTAAAGAGTTCGAGTTCGCTTGTGTGCAGGAATCCGTACAGGGTAATTGCGTCCTCGCGCACGGCCATGTACGTGTGGAGTTTCACCTTCCCGGGAGCACGGGCGATCTCACGGATCCCGGGCTCCGGTACGTGTACCCGGTAACCGACACCATTGACCTCCAGCACTACCCACCGGTCACCGGTTGCGACCGGTGTTCCGTCCAGATACGCGATCATTGTACTATCTCATGACGTGGATATGACATAAG
>CAYVTY010000017.1:0-50183 GCA_964454995.1 uncultured Methanoregula sp. | reverse complement strand
TCAAGAAGATCCGGGCTCACGCCCCGCAGGCCGGGCTCGTGCTCCGGCTCCGTGTTCCGAACACCGGCTCTATGGTCGAGCTCTCGTCAAAGTTCGGTGCCGACCCGGGCGAGGCAGTGGATCTTATCGCTGCGGCATTCGATCTCGGCCTTGTTGTTGAGGGTTTAAGTTTCCACGTGGGCAGCCAGTGCACGAACTTCGAGAACTATGTCGTGGCGCTCCAGATCTCGGCCGATATTATTGCGGAGTGCGAGAGCCGGCTGGGGAAAAAGATCCGGATCCTCGATATCGGCGGCGGGTTCCCGGTGAAGTACAACCCCGAGGTCAGGTCCATCGAAGAACTGGCGGTCAAACTTAACGCGGAGATCGCCCGGCTCTTCCCGGCCGACATGGAGATCCTTGCAGAGCCCGGACGGTTCCTCGTCGCGAATGCCTGCACGCTTGTTGCAAAAGTCGTGGGGAAAGCCTACCGGGACGGCAAGCCCTGCTATTACATCAATGACGGCGTCTACCACACGTACTCGGGGCAGGTCTTCGACCACTGCACCTACCCGGTGCTGGCCCTGACAAAAGAGGGCCCGACGCAGATCTCGGCCGTGTTCGGGCCGACCTGCGATGCGTTCGATACGATCACGCTCTCGGCCGAACTGCCGGAGCTTGAGATCGGCGATCTCGTATTCTCGGAAAATATCGGGGCATATTCCCATGCCTCGTCCACGCACTTCAACGGGTTCCCCCCGGCAAAAGTCGTGCATATCAACAAGTAATTTTTTTTCGTGCCGGAAAACCGGGGGCGTAAGCGATGCACCGGTATTACCTGCACAGGAAAATCTCCTTTGAGTCATTGAGAAAAATGGGTTATCAGGAGAATCCAATATTTACAAATTCTTCTTTTTCCCGATGGTGATAATTTCGATGAGAAGGATATTGTGAAAGATAAAGAATGTCGCCCGGTATTCCCCGATCCGCATCCGGTAACGCGGGGCAACCTTCGGGCTGTCCCTGACTTTTACCACATCGTGCCGTGCCTCGGGGTGTACGGCAAATTCTTCTAATTTTTGTTCAATGTGGATGCGGTGCTCCTGTGGGATCGCCGCCAAATCCTTTTCCGCTCTTCGTGATAACCGGATCTGGTACACGGAATCACGAAATCCGTGAATCGATCACGTTGTCATCGCCCAGGTCCTTCATAACGTCCCGGAGCGGGCGGACGCGACCGGCCTTGATATCTGCAATACCTTCCTCCATTGCTTTAATCTCTTCCGGGGTCATGGGCTCATCGTCATATGCGGCTTCTGCCAGACGGCGGACCACATCATCGTACGTCTCTCGCGGAGAAAGTTTCAGATCATCAAGAAGCGCCTTCGTGTCTGTCCGCATCCTCACGGTGGTTACCTGGGACATATACCGGTGTATATGCGTGTATATGCTGATAAGAATATCCTTCTGACATATGGACGGCGGCATGATAATCTGCCCGGGTGCGGATGGCGGGATCTTGGGCGAGGCCCGGCTGGATAATGTCAAGGCGCTGCTTGATGCGGTGAAGAAGTACGGGACGTACTGATGGGCCGGGGTTGATACCCTGTTGCTCCTCTGGTTAACCCGGCACCGATCGTAAGAGATCCTGAAAACTTTCCAGGGCGCGGGCTACTTCATGAACATCATCTCGTTGTGAAAATAGCGGTTTCCCCGATTTTCCCGATAACGTCTTATACCTTATTCTGGATCGGCAGGAGCGAGCATTCATCTCCTCCCGCAATAATAAGGATTCATCGGTGAAATTATGACCGGACAAGGGCAGACGGACATTTTCATCGCGGATGCAACTGACCGTATCGGCGGGCTTCACGCGATCCTTGCGGAGTTTGATCTCTCCGTATTGTCAGGAGCTGCAGTGGCTCTCAAGGCAAATTTCAACAGTGACGACCCGTTTCCTGCTTCGACACATATTGATATGCTGCGGGGGATTGCTGATTCCATCATAAACGAGGGGCCGGCACAGCTCACGCTTGCTGAACGCAGCGGAATGGGAGAGACAAGGACAGTGCTTGAAAACCGTGGCGTATTTTCTCTTGCACAAGAACTCGGGTTTTCGGTTGTCGTACTGGATGAGATCGAACGGAACGGCTGGCAGGAGATCCAGGCGCCCGGGCTTCACTGGCAACAGGGTTTTTTTATTGCCAATGCCGTTACCCGGGCAGACCGCGTCATACAGACCTGCTGCCTCAAGACCCACCGGTACGGGGGACATTTCACGATGTCGTTAAAAAATTCTGTCGGCCTTGTCGCAAAACGAGTCCCCGGCCTTGATTATGATTTCATGGGCGAACTGCACTCCTCACCCCACCAGCGGACGATGATTGCCGAGATCAACAAATTTTATCCTGTCGATCTCGTGCTCATGGATGCGACAGAAGGATTTGCAACGGGCGGGCCGGACAAAGGAAAACTCATTCGCCCCAACGTGATTATCGGAGGGCGGGACCGGGTGGCAATCGATGCAACCGGGGTTGCACTGCTCCGCTCCTTTGGCACTTCCCACGAAGTGAGCGAGGGACCAATTTTCTCCCTGGAGCAGATCGCCTCTGCCTCCGAGCTTGGAATCGGTGTTTCCTCCGCGGATCAGATTCGTCTTGTTCCTCTCGATGCATCATCGGAACCAGTTGCGGAAAAAATCCGGGCGCAGCTTGATAACGAGGGGTAACCGGGGGGGTTGCCGAGAGCGGCATAATGATCTATCCGGGTGCGGACGGCGGGATCTCGGGCGAGGCAAAGCCGGAGAATGTCAAGGCGCTCCTGGATGCGGTAAAGAAGTACGGGAAATACTAAAAAATCCCGGAACTTTTTTTGGCCCGAATGTCCGGATCGGGCGGTAGTTTTTTCCCGGCACGACACCAGCCGGGCCCGTGGAAAATCCGTGAAACCCCCAAATCTGCCCGCTCATTGAGCAATCTACCAATTCACAAAACTGGTTATGGAGTATTGAGATTTGTAGTCGGGCGGCTCCGTGACAAAGAGAGGCGCAGATAATCTTTTTTTTAGAGGAATACTAAAAAAAATTACGGGAAAACCCGGTAGATCTCTTCCCGGCTCTTTACCCGGAAGAATATAATCTCACCGTCAGATGATATCTTACAACCGATCCGGTAAAGTCCGGTTCGGATGCGATAATAATTGTCATAACCTTTCATCTTCTGGATATCAAAATCATGAAAAATGTTTTCTTATGCCGGGATCTGATCAAATACAAGCCGTTCTATTCGGGAACGGTGACGTTTGGGTATTGCAGCGAGATCTTTTAAGAATATTTTCTTATATCCGCACGCCGGCATTTCAATCCTTTTTTAATGAACGGTAGTGTTTCTTTGCTTCATGAACAGAAAGAGTCTCATCCTCCTCTGCCTCTTCCATAAATTTTGCAAGTCCATTGTCTTCGATGATGGATTCCATCCGGTTGAAGGTTTCCAGATCGACAATCACCGCTTGTTTTTGGTTTTTGGCATCCGTGATATATTTTCGGGGTATTGCACTCATGCCTGTATCAATCCAGTGTTTATTTGGGAGAGTATAAAGGAGATTGTGTGGACCGGGGGTCAGACACACACGAAAAGGGTCTTTCCCCTTTGTGCGATCAGAAAACGCCTTTGCTAAAACAGCCTTGAGTCAGCCGCCCGCACCACCGGCCCGCCGCCTCAACCTCGCGATCAATGGCATCCGCACGCTCAAACAGCATGCCGACACGGCTGACGATCTCGTGCTGCTCGGCGAGGGGCGGGAGGGATAGCAGGGACCGTGGCAATTTTAGGCAGGGTTTTTCTCTTTCACCCCACGCACCGGGTCTTTATCTTTATGGAAGAAAAAGGTTGACGCAGGAATCTCACATGCATTTACTTATTGATACCAACATTTTCATCTATCGTGAAGATGATCGCGTCGTTTCACAGAATGTTGGTAATCTCTTCGGGCTCCTGCAAAAAATACCGGTGGATGTGTTAATCCATCCCGCATCGCTGGGAGACATCCGGCGGGATGTTGATGAGCGCAGAAGAACGGTAATGCTCTCAAAAATTGAAATCTACCGACAATTATCGAACCCACCCTCTGCAGCAAAAGATACAGATTTTATCAGGACTGTCGGAAACCCGCGTTCGCCACAGGATGACGTTGATAATGAAATTCTGTATTCAGTCTTTCGTGGCGCCGTTGATTTTCTGTTGACAGAGGACGTGGGAATTCACCGGAAAGCGTTTGCAGCGGGGATTGATGATCGCGTTCTCCATATTGATGATGCGATCCAGTTTTTCCGGCAGTTTATCCCCAAAAAAGAGAGAATCCCCTCGCCACCGGGACTCAAAGAAGATTTCATGTATAATCTGAAACTGACCGATCCCATCTTTGATTCCCTCAAACAGGATTATCCGGAATTTGCAGACTGGTTCAGAGAAAAATCTCTGGAGCACCGGAAATGTTACGTCAGTTACCGTGGCGACGGGAGCATAGGCGCCCTTCTGATCTACAAATTTGAGGATGAGGTGATCGATGTCGTCCCGCCATTGCCGCAGAAGAAACGGATGAAGATCGCGACCCTTAAAGTTACGCATGTGGGGAATAAAATCGGCGAATTACTCCTGAAAATCTCAATCGATCTGACTATCCAGAATAATTGCGATGAGATCTATCTTACTCATTTCACCGAAGAAAACGATCGACTTGTTGAGCTTATTACTGAATATGGCTTTGAAAAGGCCGGGGTTAATTCATGGGGAGAAGATATCTTCTTAAAAAAACTGATTCCTGCACAACGGGATATTGCCGGGTTACCGGTAGCTGAGATCTTCAAAAAGTATTATCCTTTCTTCTATGATGGGGCATCGGTGAAGAAATGGATTGTTCCGATCTATCCGGAGTTCCATACCCGGCTCTTTACGGATTATGGTCACCGGCAGACCATGCTTCTGGAACATGCTGGTGAATTTATCGTGGAAGGAAACGCCATTAAGAAAGCCTATCTCAGTCATTCCCCGGTTAAGCAGCTCAAACCCGGGGATATTCTTCTCTTTTACCTGACAAAGGATCGCCAGTCTCTTGATCACCAGTCCCTTGCATCACTTGGTATTATTGAAGAGGTTCGGTTTGGCATGACAGAACCCGACGAGATCATCCGGTTTGTCGGCAAGAGGACGGTTTACACCCGGGACGAGATAGAGGCAACGCAAAAACCCGTCACGGTCATACTCTTCCGGCATCATTTCCATCTGAAAAATCCGTTAAAACTGACCTCCTTACGGGCATCCGGAGTTTTTAACGGCCCCCCGCAATCCATAATGCAGATAAGCGATGAGAAATATAACGTGATTAAGACTCTCGGGGACATCGATGGACGTTTTACTGTCAGTTAAGCCAAAGTATGTAACGTCGATCATGGAAGGCCATAAGCGGTATGAGTTCCGGAAGGCGATCTTCAGGAACCGTTCGGTCAACCGGATTTTCATCTATTCATCAGCTCCGGTACAACGGATCGTGGCATCCTTTGAGATCGGTACAATCATTGAGGATAACCCATCTGTACTCTGGAATCGGGTACGGGACTATGCCGGCATCGATGATGCTGAGTTCTTCTCTTATTTTGCCGGGAGATCACGGGGGTATGCAATCGGGATTGAGAACCTGCGGGAGTTTGATGAGCCCATTGATCCCAAAGCAGTGATACCGGGATTTGTGCCGCCGCAGTCGTATTGTTACATGGATGGGTTGGTTGTAGCGGAATAATAAAAATAAGTGAAATATGCAATGCATTTTTTGTAAAAGTGAGTCATCTCGTTCAAAAAGTATTGAACATATAATCCCAGAATCCCTTGGGAATAAAGAACACATTTTACCTCCTGGAATTGTTTGTGATAAGTGTAACCATTACTTTTCAATAAAAATTGAAAAAAAATTACTCGAACTGCCCTATTTTCAGAGTCGACGATTTTGGCAAGAAATCGAAAGTAAAAAAGGGAGATATGCTCCTGCAAAAGGAATGTTATTACATCCCAATGGTGGTCCGATCGAATTATACAGAACGAAAGATGAAGAATTACAAGTAATAATTAACAACGAAAAAGTAAAAAATACAATTCTCTCTTTAAACCGAGGTTCTTTTATTTTCCCTTGTTATGATTTGCCTGAAAAAAATGATAAAATTATATCGCGATTTTTAGGAAAAATTGGAATAGAATTAATTTCCAGTCACGCATTAGATATAAAAGATGGATTAACTGAAATCATTCATAAAACGGAACTCGATTTTCTTAGGAATTACGTCAGATATGGGAAACCTGATATCATTTGGCCATATCATTTGAGACGAATATACTCCGAAGATCATCGTTTTTATAATCAAAATGAAGATTATCAGATCTTACATGAAATGAAATTATTGTATACAGAAAAATGTGAATTGTATTTAGTTATGGCCATTTTTGGGGTGGAATATTGTTTGAACATGGGAGACCCTGAACTAGAAGGGTATATGGAATGGCTTTTTGAACATGATAACAAAAGTCCGCTGGATTTAGAATTTTGTTCTAAAATAAACATGAGTAATATTGATAATTTTTTAAAGAAAAAAATGAGAGAAAACGTCAATAAATAATTATTATTGTGATACGATATTGACATGGCCGATGGTTTCATGCTGCTAGAACCATTGATCTAATGTCGCTTCAGAGGGATCCATGACCTGAATTTGTCGTTCGTAGTAGAATTTTCCATTACCAATGCGTCGATCAAAATTATACCCATCCAGCGGGGCAGTGTTCATATCGAACTTATTTTTCGGGAAAAAACTAACCTGACTTGTTCTATAAAATTTTGATTTGTAGTATGTTCCGGACATTGGGCCATAATCCGTTTTCTTGCGATCTAAAAGACACGTCAATACCGGTTTAAAAAAGTAGCCGATTTTTCTTTTTTCCAGTCCAACTGAGGGATTATGGAGGCATGCGTATGTCGCCCCGAGGAGAATATCAATAAGTTGGATAAGATGCGATTCTTCTTTGCCACTCTTCCTGTGATCAGAGTCAATAAATTGGATACTCTCTGGAATTATCGAAGTATTTTCATTTGTTAAATCGATCTTGTGAATTGCATGCCACGGGATATACCGATGAACTTCCTGGCTTCCCCTATCATGAAAAATATTGTGGATAATAATTTTTCTTCCTTTGAAAAAATAATTCAAGCCGCCAAGAATAGTTGTTCGATAAAACCGGTTGTATATGGTGAGATCATTCGATCCTTCACCAAACATTTCCAGATTCATGGCGGATAAATTCAAACCGAGGATGTTAAAATAAAAAAGCCGGTCTGTTTTGGGAGATCTTTCATCCCTTACAAATTTGAGCCAATTCTGTGCAATCCTGAATCTGGCATTGGATTCGTCGAGTTCCTTGTAATGAATCTCCGTGTTGTTTTTATCGTGGTACCCACATCGATCTTCACAAGTGCTAATATCGGGATGCCAATTGTTTGATTTAATGCAGCGTAGATTATTCAGCTGTTGAAGTAACTGATCTTTTTTCTCTTTCTGGACGATAAGAGTGCCAAAATACATCCATTTTGAATTGTCATGGTTATCCCGGACAGTAAGTATCTCATCAGAAAAAATCTCTAAATTGAGGGGTCTGACTATTTGTTTGTCGAATATTTCCGAATCCAACTCACAATTTGCCATTCTCTCTTCCCACCAACTCCCCTCTGAATGCCTTCGTGAGCACTGCCTGCGTCAACCGCTCGCACCGCCGGTCCGCTGATCTCAGCTGAAGATCATTCTTTTTTCTCGCGTCACTACTTCAGGCTCTTCACTCATGGCTTTTCAAGACGGGTCGATAATAAAGGAATTTTATAAATCACGGAGCGTTATTTGTTGCGGTTCTGATCGGAAAAGCCATGAAAAAATGCAACGCACTCGCCACCATCAGCCGGATCCGGGAAAAGAAAGTGGATCCTGATGGACAGATCATTTCATTTGAATCGCACTTTGATATCAGAAACCGTATAGAGATCCGGCTCGTTTTCGAAAAATTCTGAGAGCGAGTGCTCCTCAATTGCGTACAGGGCATCAATATTTTCTCTGCCGGATACTGCCCGTTCTCTCATGATATAATTTGGTGTATCCCTTCACCAATATGCTTCTGATTGCGGCTCCCACCGGCCTATTTCGCCCAAAATTCCCCCATCCCCCTACCATCCCACGTCGTAAAAACACCCCGATCCGCCCGGCCTATTTAGCCGCGTTCTTTTGGCCGATCTCTAATGGTTCTGAGTGATTGGATGTGGCAAAAAGATCCTTGGTTGTAAAGCGATTAAGGGCCATTATCTGACATCGAAAGCGGGCGAATTTCAGCAAACGGGGCCCGATTTGAGGTTATTTTCCATGCGAACCCAAACCGGGCCCGATACGGGGTTTTCCGGGAAGGGACGGGATCCGGAAACGGCAATCCGTGCCCGTTTCGGGCGTATTTTACCGTGGGGGATCGTACCTCCCGGGTCGGGGTTTGTGGGGCGGCCCGGGAACACTTCAAATCCGGCCCACGCTTTTCCGGGCCTGAATTGAGCCCGGACAGCCCTGTTTATCCGGCCGGGAGGTAATAATTCCCCAAAATGAGGCAATAATTCAGGGTCCGGAAGGCATTTTTACGTCGTAAAAGATGAGGTAATATTTAGCAGCGTTTGGACGGCCGATCTTTTCTCAGATGGCCTGGCGGACGTGGCAATGAAAAGAAGGCCTGTTTTGAGTGTGTTGCCGGAGTCCCTGCCGGCCCGCCCTATCCTTCGCGGACAGGTACGAGCTCCATGAGCTGTTCCGGCCGTTCGAGGATTTTTCCCGGGCCCGCATCCTGCAATTCCTTCCTGCTCCCGTACCCCCAGAGAACACCGACCGGGAGAAGGCCGTTTGCCCGGGCGGCAATGATGTCCACGGCCCGGTCGCCGATCATGACCGCAGTCCGGTCGATCGCACCGGTTTCCAGCAGATCACGAAGCTGGTCCGCTTTCCGGATCCCGATATCGCCCCCGCTGACAAACAAAAAACTGTCGCGCAGGCCAAACAGTTCGAGGATCTTTTCTGCAAAATCTGCACGTTTCGAGGTGCAGACCCCAAGCGCGATCCCCCGGCCGGCCAGTGCCCGGATACTTTCGGAAACCCCGGGATACAGCGTATTCTCCGCGTAGCCGGCCCGGCTGTACCGCTCCCGGAACCGGGCGATAATTTCAGCGATGCGTTCGTCCGAGGTCTCGCCCGTGATCTCTTTAAAGGAACATTCGATGGGCGGCCCGATGTACCGGCCGGTCTCGCGCTCGGTCACTTCGGGATACCCGAACGCCGCAAGGGAATAGTTCATGCTGCGGCAGATCCCGGTTACCGGGTCGCTGATCGTCCCGTCAAGGTCAAAGACCAGCACGCGTGAAACATGTTTCAAGGTACTGCAGTATTTTTCCTTATCAGAAGAAAAGCGTTCCATCCCCGTGACAGAATGGTTCCTTCTCCTTGTGTCTTTTGAAGGTATCCCGGGAAGTTCCCGGACTCTGAACGGCGGATATATAATCGTTGACATTTACAATAACAGATTACTAAAAAAGAATCCCAAATGACGCATTTTAACATACTGTTGTTTCATTTCCGGAACAACAGCAGGAACAAATAATATCCAGTTAACACCGGGAAAACAGGGAGACTCTGATGGCACCGGATTTTGAACCGGGGAAAAAAAATCATCCAAAACCCCGTGCGGCATTAACCTCGAAAACAAAGAACCGGATCCGGGAACTGGTCGGTAAATGCGAATATTGTGACCGTGAAACATCCCCGGACCAGCTCAACGTTTACCAGTTAAGTCCGCTCGCACAACCCGAGTACCGGAAGGAGGCTTCCCCGGCAAATGCGGTTATCGTCCTGTGCGAGCTGCATTATAACCAGGTCATGGGAGGACAGATCTCAAAATCCTCGTTAAAGGCAAGGATAGCAAAACGTCCCGATAAAATGAAAAAAGAATTGCGGTCCGTTTTACAGAAACAAGAGAGACCCTCTCCTGAGTTCGATATATCAAAATCACGCGATCCCGTTCTTTTTACGGTCTTCCCGCCAGACAAGCCTGGCAGGCGCCGGTAACCTGGTTTACCGTGCCCGGCGCCCGGCCAAACCCGGGATAAGTAAAAAATCAACGATTATCTGAAACATTATCCGGGAGGTTTTTTTTGGTACTCCGGAAAATTCATGGAGAACCCGGGAAAATCTTCGGGTGCTCCGTACGAGAGGGCCTGGTCCTGTGCAGACAGGAAACCGTCCTCATACAGTTATCCTGACAGGACATGTGTTCTGTCCCTGCAGAACCGGTTTTTTCAGGTCTCACGTGCCAGCATCTCTATTTCCCTTTACTGCCTCATAACGAAACTTTGCGGAACAGGTATGCCCCAATCCCCGTCATCGCGACTGCAAACCCGGCTATCACCGCAGCGCTGATGACGGGGTTGATCTGCGAAACCCCGGTCAGGCCGTACCGGATGCCTTCTACCCCGTACGTGAGCGGGTCGATCAGGGTTATCGGCTCAAGCCACCCGGGAAGGGAACTGATGGGAAAAAGTGCGCCCGAGAGACCGAAGAGCGGGAAGACGACAAAGTTCATGATCAGCTGGAAGCCGGTCATGTCCTCCATTCTTGACGCAATCGCAATCCCGAATGCCGTAAACGAGATCCCGACGAGGATCATGAAGCCGAGCGCGATAAAAAACCCGATTGGGTTATTGATCCGCATGCCGAGCAGCACGGCAAGGACCATGAGGATGATCCCCTGGATCACCGCGGTCGTCGCTCCCCCGACCGTCTGGCCGAACATGATCTCAAGCCTCGATACCGGAGCAATAAGGGTCTCTTTTAGAAACCCGAACTGCTTGTCCCAGATGATCTGGATGCCGGAAAAGACCGAGGTAAAGAGCACGCTCATCGCGACCATGCCCGGCACGAGAAACATCACATACTGCTGCCCGAGCGATGTTGTGCTGACCACTGAGTTGAGACCAAAGCCCAGGAACACGAGCAGGAAGAGGGGCATCGCGATACTCCCGACAATCCTGCTCTTTGACCGTACGTAGCGTTTCATGCTCCGCAGCCAGATGGTGTAGACGATATCCATGGTTTAGTGCCTCATCATTCGAAAGTGCATCCGCATCGAATCCCTTTTGTTCATGTCCTGCTCCCGGATGGTTTTTCCGGTAAACGAGAGGAAGACATCTTCAAGCGTCGGCTTATGGACCGAGATAGAGGTAATGGGGATCTTCTCTTCGTTCAAGCGCGTCACGATCGTGCTGAGGTGCTGCTCGGCATTTTTGAGGCTGAGGATCACCTCGCCATCGTGCGTTTCCATCCGGTTGATCCAGGGCGCCGCAAGCGCCGTTGCGATCCCTGCGGTATCCGGCGACTGGATGGTCACCACGTCGCCGCCGATCGAGTCTTTGAGCCGGGTGGGCGTGTCAAGCGCGATGATTTTCCCGTGGTCGATGATCGCGATCCGGTTGCAGAGCCGGTCCGCCTCTTCCATGTAGTGCGTCGTGAGGATGATCGTGATGTTCTTCTCTTTTGCAAGGGTCTCGATGTACTCCCAGAGGTGGTTTCTTGTCTGCGGGTCGAGGCCGAGCGTGGGTTCGTCAAGGAAAAGGACGGACGGGTGGTGAAGGAGCCCACGGGCGATCTCAAGGCGCCGTCGCATCCCCCCGGAAAAGGTCTTGACAATATCGTTCCTGCGGTCAAAAAGTTCGACAAGCCTGAGAAGTTCATCGATCCGCTGCAACCGGATCTCCTTTGGTATCCGGTAGAGCCGGCCATGGAAGTCCATATTCTCCCACGCGGTCAGTTCCTCGTCGAGGCTCTGGTCCTGGAAGACGATCCCGATGGCCTTTCTGACCCCATCCTGATCGCGTGAAATATCGATACCCATGACGGTGGCGGTACCGGATGTGGGTTCGAGCGTGGTCGAGAGCATCGAGAGCGTGGTGGTCTTCCCGGCGCCGTTAGGGCCGAGGAGTCCGAAGATCTCGCCCAGTTCTATATCGAAACTGATCTGGTCCACGGCCACAAGGTCGCCGAAGCGCCGGGTCAGGTCTTTTACGTGTATTGCAATAGTCATGTCAGGTCACTTTTTTGAGGTCATCGCGGCAGTGCCGGAGGATCCTTACCATTTCCGGTTCCTTTTCTTTGGGCATGCCGTCTACAAGGGATTTTATTTCAAAGAGGACATCCATCCCCGGGCTCCTGAATTCCCCGAAGATCGCGGTGATGAGATGCCGGTAATGATCCATTTTTTTGTGGTGCTCTTTCCCATGGGCCCTGATCTTTTTGAGCGTGTCCCGCCCGGCACGGGTGAGCATAAACCCGGTACGGGCCCGGGAGCCTTCTTTTTCCGGGGCTGGGACAATGAGCCCTTCGGTTTTGAGCTGGCTGAGCAGGGGATAGAGCGTTCCTTTGCTCGGGACCCAGGCGCCGTTCGTGAGTTTTTCGATCTCCCTCATGATATCATACCCGGATTTCTCGCTTTTGTCAAGCGAGTGGAGCACATAGAGCGCAAGCAGGCTGCGTGCCCTTCCGCTTTTCGATGCAAACTGTAAGAGGCTGGTCATAGGTATGGTTCGGTTCCGATATAGTTCGGTATCGTACTATCTGGGTTGGACTCAGCCAGATATAAATATTGGGGCTCTGCCGGAGGGGATGCAGGGGCGTGCCTGTACCTTATGAACCTGTACAGGCAAATGATAGAGCAGAACCCGCCGCTTTAAAAAAAGGCAGGATAATGCCATGAACCAGATCTATTGCTTCGGCCACCGCCAGCCCGATACGGACAGCATCGCGAGCACGATCGGGTACGCGGATTTCAAAAACCGGTCCGAGCCGGGCCGGTATGTCCCGGCCCGGTGCGGGGACATCAACAGTGAGTCCCGGTTCATGCTCGAACGGTTCGGTATCGCAGAGCCGGTCTTTGTACCGTCGGTCGAACCCCGCCTCTCCGATATCGAGTACAAGCCGGTTTTTGCGCTACCACAGGACGTCCCGACCGTGGATGTCGCCGTCCTCATGGCACACGAAGGGATCAGGAACGTCGTCATCACGGATGCTGCCGGAAAACCGGCCGGTATGATCGGCGAGCATGCGCTTGCAAATGCGTATATCGGGACTCTTCACCTTGCCGAGCTCGCGGTGATACCGGTCCCTATCGGGACGCTTGCCCGTGTCCTGAGCGCGGAGATCATTGTCCCGGCTCATACCATCCTTGAAGGACGGGTCTACATTGCGATCGATGCGCTGCACGTCACGCTCGCGAAGATGACCGCAAAGGACATCGCGGTCGTTGGCGACAACGAGCCGGCCCAGCTCGCGCTCGTTTCGGCCGGGATCGCGGCCCTTATCATCGCGGAAGGGGCACCGGTCGGCGGCCGGGTTATCGCCGCTGCAAAGCAGCGCGGGGTCTCCGTGCTCTCCACAAAACTGGATGCATTCGGGGTCGGGAAGATGATCAACCTCTCGCTTCCAGCAAGCGAGCTCATGGAGACGAATGTCCCGGTCCTTACGTTCTCCGATACCCTCGCCCACGCCCGGCAGGTCGTTGCCGGTTCGAAGTTCCGGGCCGCATGCGTTGTCACGGGAGACGGGACACTCGCCGGCGTCCTTACAAGAACGACGCTGCTTGACGATGTCCGGCGCTCTGTCGTCCTGCTCGACCACAACGAGGCCTCGCAGGCAGTCCCCGGGATCGAGGAAGCAGACGTGGTCGAAATCATCGACCACCACCGGCTCGGGGCGATCACGACTTTAAAGCCGATCCGGTTCTTCAACGATCCGGTGGGAGCGACCTCGACGATTATTGCGATGAAATTCATGGAGTCCGGCCTCTCTCCCGCAAAGGGGGTTGCCGGTGTCCTCCTCTGCGGGATCCTCTCCGATACCCTCTCCTTACGGATGTCGACGACGACCCACCTGGACAGGCAGGCAGTGAAGTACCTCGCTGCCATCGCCGTTGAAGACCCGGAGAAACTTGGCATTGCGCTTCTTGAACGGGGCATGGATCTCTCGGGAATGTCGCTCGATGCACTCCTTTCCCGGGACACCAAGATGTTTACCCTCTCGGAAAAAACGGTGCAGATTGCGCAGGTGATGGTGCCCTCATTTGAATGGAACCGGGCGCGGGACGCTGCGATAAAAGCAGGTCTTGAAAAGAGCCGTGCCGGGTCCAACGCAGATATTTCGCTTGCGCTTTTCACCAATGTTCTTGAAAATGCAAGCGATCTCTACGGGGCCGGTGATGCGGCGCTCCTTCGTGATCTTTTTGGCGGGGATCTCCCGGCCCGGCTGAGTGGCGTGATGTCGCGAAAAAAGGATTTCCTCCCGTGGCTTGGGGAGAAACTCCGGAATCTGGGCCGGGCGTAACATCCCCCGTTTTTTTACCGTTCCTTGCCCCTCTTAAAACCAGTTTCGTACACCCGCACAAAACCTGTCATTTTTATCTGTCATGGGAGAAAATGTGTAAAATATAAAGGTGTCTTCCATACCGATCTTTAGTACCGCTCCTGACCCCGGCAGTCTTACCGGCCAGCGCATCATCGTAGCCACGGTGTCCCTCGCATCCCTGATGGGGGCACTTGACATGAGCATCGTCAATATCACCCTTCCTTCGATCATCAGGGCGTGGCAGATCCCGATCGGTGAGGGGTCCCTTGTTATCATTGCCTACATGCTCACCATCACCGCCCTCATCCTTTTTATGGGAAAACTGGGCGACCGGTACGGTTTTCGTTCACTTTTCCTTATCGGTCTTGCGCTCTTTGGCCTTGGCTCGTTTTTGTGCGGTGTGGCCCCGGACATTACCAGCCTCATCGTGTTCCGGGTTCTCCAGGGAGCCGGTGCAGCGATGTTCTCTGCCATCGGTCCGGCGGTCATCACGACCTACCTCCCCTCATCGGTCCGGGGAAAGTCGCTTGGTTTTCTCATCGCCATGTCTGCCGTTGGTTATGCAGTCGGCCCCGGGCTGGGCGGTTTTATCTCTCAGTTTGCCGGCTGGCGCTGGGTATTTTTCATCAACCTTCCGATCGTCATCGCCGCGATTTTTATGAGCTGGTACTGCCTCCCCTCTGCGACGGGGACGACCGAACAAAAACCCCTGAACTTTGTCGGCCCGTCACTCTTTGTTATCTCACTCGTCCTCCTTCTTGCCGCCTTCTCGTTCTACCAGGTGGCCGGCACACCGGATATTGACCTGCTGCTGCTCCTTGTCTTCGGGCTCGTTATCGGGGCGATCTTTGTCCTGCGGGAACACAACAACCCGGATCCCCTGATCAGCCCGGCTCTTATACGGAACCGGGATTTCCAGTTTGGCATTATCACCTGCCTGATTATAACGACGCTCTTTTCCGGTGTCACATACCTGATGCCCCTGTACCTGATCAATTCGCGGCACCTCGACCCGTCCCTGGCAGGACTGATCATGACGGTGCCTGCGCTGCTTTCAATCATTGTCGCTCCCGCAGCCGGCAGCCTTGCCGACCAGCACGGGAGTCTTACCATCTCTGTCATTGCCACGGGTCTTGCAGCGGCCGGGTTTTTGATCTTTTTTACGTTCAATCCCCTGACACTCGTTGTCGTCATCGTTGCCGGGATGATCGTCACCCGGGTCTCCACGGCCGCATTCTTCGGCCCGAACGCCCGGTTGATCATGGGCCATTGTCCGCCGGATGCAGTCGGCGACGGGTCGGGTGTCATGATGACGATGCGGCACGTGGGGATGGTCGTCGGGATAGCATTTTTCCAGAGTGTTTTTGCGATCCGCATGTATATGGCTGGCATTCCCCGGGACGGGACGCCGCTTGTGTCGAAGCTGACGCCGGCGCTCTCCGTGCTCGGGTACCAGGCGGTCTACCTGACCTCGTTTGTACTTTGCATCATTGTCATCATCCTTATCAGCAGGACGCATGATGTACCAAGTCCTGAAGGAGGTGCGGAGCCGGAAGGACTGCTGATTGATACTCCGATGTAGGGGACCGGTCTTTCGCTCGCGAAGATCTTACAATGCCAGGCGCTGTAACACCATTTGTAAAAAATAAAATGTCCCGAAAGGAGAGAGATGCCTGTTTTCCCGGGTCTTATCCTTTGCACGTTTGTGGCAAGTGCCATCGTTCACGAAGGGACCGCCCATCCCCACAGTTTCCCCGTCGTAGTAAAACCTGATTAGATTGTCATTTACCGGCAAATTCAAGCCCTTAAAATCGTCCGATCATACTTTTGAAAATCCGGACTTTAATATCCCCCTGTTTGCGAAAATACGCCCAAATTTGGCCCCATATAATGCCCTTTGGCGGGTCATATTCGCGTTCCGACAGCCCCGGTTTTCCGGATCATCCTCATCCAATTGGCAATTTCACCTGAGATCTGCCAAAAGAACCGCGTTATCGTGTCTGTTTTAATTTGTCCGATTTCAAAAATAAGCCCAAATTGGGGTTATTTTTAAACGGGGCCCGATACGGGCTTATTTTCGGGTGTGATATGGGCAATCTGAGCCCAGATTGAGCCCTGATTGGTGTGTGGAGAATGATGCAAAAAAAATTCAAGGGTCTCAAACACATACATAAAAAATTACGATGCCCTCCCGCCTCAGGGCCCCTCACGGGGCACGGCGGGGCGAGTGCGGTTTTTCAGTCCCTGATCCGCCGCGGGGGCGCCCCTTCGGGGGCGGCGGCACTCCTCGCTCGTGGGGGTATGGGGGCATCAGCCCCCCTCTTTATGATCCTTGTCCCAAAATCTGGGTAGTTCGTCCCGGCCCTGCCGTACTTCTCCGGAAATGTTCCGATAATGGGCTGATGATTTTCAAAAAAGGGCGGATCGTAAGCTGAGAATTCCGGAATCTTCGACAACCTTCCCGGACTTTTTTTATAAATGTCCGATAACGTCACCAGCCGCTTTTTGAAAAGTTCAACAACGTTTCCGGATTTTTTCAGTCTCGCAATCGCATCGTTCTTTTTCTCAGGAAACTTCCGACCCATCATATGCCCTCATGCCCAAAAAAGAGAGAAGACGCGACAGCTGCGATTGTTTATCTAATAGGGTACATAAAAAACACAGGATCATTCAGTCAGAGGATTCAGTCCGAAGCGACATCTCGACTGCCACTTTGAGCTGGCGATCGTCGAACGGTTTCAAGAGATAGCCATCGGGAATGGTCCTCCGTGCCTGCTCGATGATCTCGGCATCGTCATGACCGGTCATATAGACAAACGGGATATCGGTGTTTGAAACAAGATAATCCCCGATCGCAAGTCCTTCCAGTCTTCCGTGCAGTTCGATATCAACGAGCGCGAGATCCGGTTTGCCGGTTTTGATACCTTCTATTGCAGCGCACGCGTTGTCCGCACGTCCGCAGACAAGGTACCCGAGTTTTTTTAACCGGGCATCCAGGAGATCAGCAAGTTGCTCATCATCTTCAATATAAAAAATTTTCAGCGGCTGATTCATACATTTCCTGATTGGTGGTGAATATTACCTCCAATATACAAATACTTTTTTAATAATAAATTGGGTATTTTTGAACCGTCAAAACCTGCATGAACTAAAAAAAAAGTGCACATCAGTACCTTGGAACATGTTACGAAGTAATTGGGGAAAATCCCTGTATCCCCCGGGCTCATACGGGGTACAGCGGTACAGGGAATGAGCTCCAGGATTTTGTCATTGATCCTGCTGCAGGGACGGCAATCATCCCGGCACACTTTTGAGCACCGGGGGTACAGACAGGATCTCAAAAACAAAAAAAATCAAAAAAAAAAATAAAGCAGGTATTCTTACAGCAGCCCCGGTGCCTTGACCCGGAATTTCTGCCAGAGCACGCGGCCCATGACCCGGAATGTGTAATCCAGTTCGTCGAAACTGGGGATGTCGTGCTCTTTTAACATCTCCCGGCCCACGTTCAGCGAGTCCCCGCCGAGCATGGTCACGATCAACCGGTTCTCGGTCTTTTCGGAGAACCTGAGAATCTGCCGCGCCAGCTGTTCGGAGGTGAGCACAAGGTTGGGGAAGTCGACGATAAAGGCCATGTCCCAGAGGTCCCCGTGTTTTATCAGCACGTCAAAAGTCTTCTCAAACCGTTTTTCTGTGGCGTCGCCCAGGAGATCGATGGGGTTCCCCTTGTTCCAGAACTCGGGGAGGAACTCGTTGAGCTCTTCTACGACATCTTTCGGGAGATCGATAATCTCGATACCGTACCGCTCCGAATAATCTGATGAGAGCACGGCAAACCCGCCGGCGTTCGTGATAACAACCGCACGCTTCCCCTTGGGGTAACGCTTCGGGTGGGCGAGCATCCGGGCTGCAAGGAACGCGCCGGTCAGCGTGTGTACTGCAATAACGCCGGACTTGCGGAACGCTTCCATGTAGACATCGTATGAACCTGAGAGCGAGCCGGTGTGCGACGAGGCGGCAGCCGAACCCCGGTGGGAAGACCCGGACTTGATCGCGATGACCGGCTTTGACTGCACCACTTTTGAAACGACTTCCATGAAGGCCTTGCCATCGTTGATCTGCTCGATGTACATGATGATCGCTTTTGTCTTCGGGTCCTTTTCCACGTACTGGAGGTAATCGAGGAAGTCGAGGTCGCTCTGGTTGCCGACCGAGATGACATTCGAGAAACCGATATTCTGTGCAAGGCTCCAGTCTACGACCGTGTTGATGATGGCCCCGCTCTGTGAGAGGAACGCGATGTTGCCCGGCTTTGGCGACTGGCGGACGTAGGTGGTATCGATGCCGCGGGGGGGCACGATCAGGCCGAGGCAGTTGGGGCCGATAATCCGTATGCCGTGGCCTTTGGCGATTGCCACGACCCGGTCCTCAAGTGCCTTGCCCTGGGGTCCCATCTCTTTAAAACCCGCGCTGATGATGACGACCATCGGGACGCCTTTTGCGCCGCACTCTTCAACGACCGCCGGTACATGGATGGCAGGAACTGTGATGACAGCCATATCGACCGGCGCCGGAATGGCCGAGATGTTGGGATATGCCTTGAGCCCCTGGATCTCCCCGCGCTTGTTGTTGACAGGGTAGAGCTGTCCCGGGAAGTGCAGGAGATTATGCATGACGGCGTACCCCATCTTGGACGAGTCCTGCGAAGCGCCGATCACCGCGATCGAACGCGGGGTGAAATACTCTATTGGGACCGGGATGCGTTCCTTTATCTCAGCCTTATGCACGGTATCAGTAACGATTACACGGGCATCCACCGCACAGGCACCGGATTCGTACAGCCGTAAGGGGTTGATATCGAACTCAACAATATGCTCATTCTCTTCAAAGAAACGGCAGACGTTCCCGATGATCCGTATGAGGGTCTCCTCATCACGGGGCTTTGCTCCCCGGTAGCCGGCAATGAGCGGGTACGCGTTGATCTCGTGGATCATCTGCCGGATTTCCTCTTCGGTCACCGGCAGGATGCGCAGGGTCACATCTTTCATGAGCTCGACCATCGTGCCGCCCATCCCAAACGTGATCACCTTGCCAAAGGCCGGGTCCGTTCTCCCGCCGATGATCAGTTCTAAGCCCGGCTCTGCCTGCTGCTCGACCATGACCCCGTCAATTTCAGCCTCGGCATTGTAGGCCTTTGCATTATCGATGATCCGGGTAAATGCACCTAGGGCCGCCTTTTTGCTGCCGATACCGACCATCACACCGCCGGCATCACTCTTGTGGACGATCTGCGGGGAGATGATCTTCATGACCACCGGACATCCCATCTTCTCAGCGGCAGTGGCTGCATCCTCGCCGTTTTTCACGATCTGGTACTCGGGGACCGGGATCTCATATTTCCGTAAAATATCGTATCCTTCAGCTTCAGAGAGCATCTTCTGGGTCATAAGGTTCACCTCGTTTCATGGGGTACGGAGATTTTGCATCGTTCTCATCTCCACGGACTGTTTACTGGCATGCAGGAAAAAGGTCCATGAACGGGACACTGATGCATACCCGGATTAAATGATGTGATAAGAAATTTGGTGATGCCTCATTTAAATGTGCTGAATTGTAAGCAATGCGCGATATAGGGTAAACGGATGAAGATTTGAGCGATTTTGGCTATTCTGACCACAAAGAATAACTTTAATTCATCATTATTGATAATGTAGATTAGGAGTATGTTATGGACAAGAGCGCAGATTCCGGCCAGCAGCCAAAATACTACACACCGGACCCTTCATACCGCGTGCACAGCTGGATGGGAGATTACACCTGGACCTACAATGAATTTGTCAAGGATCCTGACAAATTCTGGGACAACATCGCAAAGAAACTCCACTGGTTTTCACCCTATGATAAAGTCAGCGAGTTGAATTACCCGTACGCGAAATGGTTCGTGAACGGCAAGACCAACATCACGTACAACTGCCTGGACCGGCACGTGCTGGGCGAGCGGCGCAACAAGGTTGCACTGATCTGGAAAGGCGAGCACAACAACGAAGAACGGGTCTTTACCTACCGGCAGTTGTACCGGGAAGTGCAGCGGTTTGCAAACGGTTTAAAGAAACTCGGCGTGGTAAAAGGCGACCGGGTCTGCATCTACATGCCGGTCATTCCCGAACAGGTGATCGCTATGCTGGCGTGCACGCGGATCGGTGCGATCCATTCTGTGGTGTTCGGCGGATATGGCGCGGCGGCCCTCAACCAGCGGATCGTCGGCGCCGGTGCGAAGATTGTGATCACCGCCGATATGGCGATCCGGCGGGGCAAGTCGATCCCGCTCATGCATGTCATCCAGGAAGCGATCATCAATGCGCCTATGGTCGAGCACCTGATCATCCTGCGCCGGGAGCAGCGTATCCCGGTCGAACTCCACAGCGAAATGGAGATCGATTTCTATGATGTGATGGCGGACGTGGGCAATGACTGCCCGGCTGAGGTCATGGATGCCGAGGACCCGCTCTTTATTTTGTATACGAGCGGGACGACCGGTGCCCCAAAGGGGATTGTTCACACCTGCGGGGGGTACATGGTCGGCGTATACTACACGACGAAGTATATCTTCGATATCAAGGAGCACGACGTCTACTGGTGTACCGCAGACCCGGGCTGGATCACCGGCCATTCGTACGTGGTCTACGGCCCGCTCTCGGTCGGCGCCACGATCCTCATCACCGAGAGTACGCCAGATTACCCGGACCCGGGGATCTGGTGGAAGATTGTCGAGGAGTATGGAGTCAACATCCTGTACACCGCGCCAACCGCGATCCGGATGTTCATGAAACTCGGGCAGGAATGGCCGGACAAGTACAACCTCAGCTCCCTGCGCGTGCTCGGGTCGGTCGGCGAGCCGCTCAACCCTGAGGCATTCGAGTGGTTCTACCACGTGATTGGGAAGGACCGGTGTCCCATTGTGGATACCTGGTGGCAGACCGAGACCGGGATGCACATGGTAACCACGGTGCTCGGCGAACCCATGCGGCCGGGGTACGTGGGCAAATCCGTTCCCGGCGTGGTGGCCGATGTGGTGGACAAGGATGGCAAAAGAGTTGAACCGGGGAAGAGCGGCTTTCTCGTGATCCGGCAGCCGTGGCCCTCCATGATGCGGACGATCTGGAATAATGACGAGCGGTACCGCAAGTACTGGGAGACTATTCCCGGATGCTACCAGGTCGGTGACCTCGCGATCAGGAGAGAGGACGGCTACATCATGGTAATCGGAAGATCAGACGATCTTATCATCGTCTCGGGCCACAACATCGGTACGGCCGAGGTTGAGAGTGCGCTGGTCTCCCACAAGGCCGTCGCTGAAGCAGCCGTGATCGGGAAGCCCGACCCTCTCAAAGGGAACACGATCAAGGCGTTTGTTACGCTCCGGGTTGGCCACACCCCAAGCGAAAAACTCAAGAATGAGCTGATCTACCACGTGCGGATAACGCTCGGGCCCATTGCCATGCCATCAGAGATCGAATTTACGGACTCGCTTCCCAAAACCCGGAGCGGCAAGATTGTCCGGCGCATCCTCAAGGCAAAAGAGATGGGCATGGACCCGGGCGATATCTCCACACTTGACGAGTGAGGAAGGCCCCGGGCCTTGTGGCCATCACTTTTTTATAAGAAGAATTTTTTGTACCTGATAACCCGCCCCAAGCCGGATACTGATTTGCCGGTTCATCAGATCCAGAATACTCCTGCAGAGATCTCATTTATGCCAACGGTATCGCAGAAATAAACAATGAGAGGGGCGGTACACTTACGGTCCAAAAAAAACATTTTTCTGACGGGAGATCACCCGATCCGGGTTTTGACAAACACGAGTCTGCCCCGACGTCCCTGCCGTTATACGAACCCCGACAGGTAACCCGATGCATTTTTATATCGTGCTTGCCTTTCTTTATATGCTTTATATACGGGGATAAACGAAAGAGCGGTATCCCCGGCCGTGAAAAGACAACTAATATTGAAAAGGTGATGAATGCCATGAAGGTCAAACCAGAGGATTCCCTTAAGATAGAAAACATCGTTGCTTCCGCAAAAGTGACCGATTACCTCGACCTGCCGGAACTCGCATCCAAGATCGATGGTGCGGAATATAACAAGAAACGGTTCCCCGGCGTCGTGCTGCGCATGCAGAACCCGAAGATTGCCGCGCTTGTCTTTGGTTCGGGAAAGGTGGTTCTGACCGGAGCAAAGAGTCTCGACAGCCTTTCAAAAGGGCTCACGATCCTCGGAAACCAGCTCCGCAGTTTCAACATCGATATCCCCAAAAAACTTACCTATAAGGTTCAGAACATCGTCACTTCTGCCGATCTTGCGACTCCGATTAACCTTAACAAGATCGCGGTCGGGTTTAACCTTGACCGGATCGAGTACGAACCCGAACAGTTCCCGGGCCTGGTCTACCGCCTCGAAGACCCCAAGGTTGTCGTCCTTCTCTTCGGCTCGGGAAAACTGATTATCACCGGTGGCAAGGTAACTGATGACGCAAAGAAAGCCGTGGTGAAGATCCTCGCGGATCTCCGCAGCCTTGGCCTGATGTAATACCTTTTTTATAAGAGTTCTGCCGGATGGAAACCGGTTATTTCAGAGGAGATCTCATGAGATTCGCTTGATATTCTGCCAGTATTTACCAGAATTCCCTGAACGTTAGTATATAAAAGCATCTCTTTTTGTGTATCAATGACAGTTTATATATAATGTTTATAAGATAAATTGTATGGAAACATCAAAGAAAATAAAGTGGAGGAGAATAGTATGCGTACAGAAAATGTAATGTATTTCACCGAGAAGGAAGAAGAATTTGCGAACCTTCTCATTGAGATCGGAACAAAGAAGAACGTGGCAAAGGTTCTGGTATTCTTAGCCAACATTCCCGAAGCAACCTCGCGTGCGATCGAACGGGGAACCGACCTGCGCCAGCCCGAAGTCAGTATTGCCATGCGTTACCTGATGGATCAGGGCTGGATATCCAGCCGCGAGAGCAAGGCCGAGAGCAAGGGACGCCCGGTCAAGATCTACGAACTTGCAAAGCCCATAACGGATATCATGGACAGCATCGAAAAAGAGAAGAAGAAAGAGGCGACCAACCAGCTCGCCATGATACAGAAATTACGAGACTACATCGTCTGATGTCAGTACCGTACACTTTTTTTCATTCCCTACAATAACCGTCGTGTTCCCGGAGAAACGGGAAAAAATTCCGCTCTCAACGACCCCGGGGATCATTGCTATTGCTGCTTCAAGGGCCGCAGGATCTGCGATCTCCTCAAACTGGCAGTCGACAATAAAGTTTCCGTTGTCCGTTATGACCGGGCCGTCCTTTTTTACGGCTTCGCGGATGAACGGCCGGCAGCCAAGGCCCCGCAGCTGCGCCATCGCCGTCTTTGTCGCAAACGGGATCGTTTCAACCGGTACCACCCCGGACAACCGGGGCACCATCTTTGCCTCATCTGCCACAACGACAAACCGGAAGGCGGCAGCCGCCACGCATTTTTCCCGGGTAAGTGCTGCGCCGCGTCCCTTGATCATACGGAACTGCGGGTCGATCTGGTCGGCGCCATCGATAGCGAGATCGAGCACAGGGTTGTCATCCAGCGTGGT
The DNA here is from genome assembly GCA_964454995.1 of uncultured Methanoregula sp. Classification (GTDB taxonomy): domain Archaea; phylum Halobacteriota; class Methanomicrobia; order Methanomicrobiales; family Methanospirillaceae; genus Methanoregula. The sequence goes on along the minus strand of CAYVTY010000017.1, from coordinate 26,062 downwards.
CAGGGGGACCCCGTACTCGCGCGCCCTCATTGCCGTCTGGTAGGAGGTCGGGACGCCCGAAACCGAGAGCCCGTCCCTGATCCGGCCGGAGAGGCATTCGATCGTGTAAAAAACCGTGGAGCCGGTCCCAAGACCGATCACCATGCCGTCCTCCACCAGGTCTGCGGCCTGGTATCCCGCGGTACGTTTCGCCGCGGCGACTGCTTCTGTTGTGCCAGCCATGTCAATGATAGGGTTCGGTGCCGGGATAATTAAAACTGGTGAACAGAGTGAGCAGGATGAATTCATGATTCTCACAAATTAAAGACCAACTCGTACAAATCTAACAAGACGATTGTTATCGCACCCATAATTAGGTGCGATGAACGCCGCCGCCCCCGAAGAGACGCCCCCGCGGCGGATCAGTGACGAATAACTATACGAAAATCACATTGGGGAATAATTCCCTGCCCCTCCATGCCCCGGAGGGGCCCTGAGGCGGGGAGATCTCGTATATTTTTACCGGTCGTTAAGAGTTCCAATGAGCGCGTTAATGGTTATGCCTGCATTTTCAACGACGAAAATGTATGTATTGCTATGATACGTTAAGCCCCAAAGGAAGGACTGGATAAAAATAAATCTGCTGTCCCACAGGAAAAGAAAAAATTAATAAAAAAATCCCGGCTATATCGGTGTTTTTTAATCCAAAAAGATCTTCTTTGCCTCGTCATCTGCCGCATACGCAGTGCAGTCAAGGGTAATTGGTGTGATCGAGACGTTCCCCTTCCTGACCGCGTGCACGTCCGTGCCTTCCTCGGCATCCTCGAGGAGCGGGCCGTTGATCCAGAAATAGGGGCGCCCCCGGGGGTCGAGCCGTTTTTCGACACCGGTACGGAAGAGTTTGCGGGCGAGCCGGGTCACCTCGTATCCCCCGCTTATCTTCGATGGGATATTGACGTTGATTACATCCGCATTCGGGCAGAAACCGGATTTCAGCACGCGGCTGACCACGTCCCGCACGACCTTCTTTGCCTCATCAAAACTCTGCGCTGACTGGCCGGGATCGTCGAACTTGTCGCCCTGGTCTTCAACCTGCAGGGAAAATGCGATTCCTTTTGTCCCCTGGTTGGACGCTTCGAGGGCTGCTCCCATCGTGCCCGACGTCATGATGGATTCATACGAGAGGTTCTCACCGATATTTATCCCGCTCACGACAAGGACCGGCGCAAGCTTTAGCGCGTACAGCCCGATGATCACCGCATCGGTGGGCTTACCCGCAACCGCCCATGCGTGAAAACCGTTGATCATGATCCTGTTTGCCCGGATGGGCTCGAAGATCGAGATGGAGCGGCCGACCGCGCTCTGCTGGGTCGCCGGTGCGACCACGGTCACATCCGCGATCGGGGCGAGCGCTTCGTAGGCCGCCCAGATACCAAGGGAGTTCACGCCGTCATCATTGGTAAGGAGGATCGCGGGTTTCATAAACAACGCGTACTCTATAGCGCCGCCTTATCAAATAACTCACCGATCGGGACCGGACAAAGAGCAGGGAGACGGATAGGGTAATTTTATGCAGGTGCAATAGTACTTGCAATGAAAGTCCTGCTCGCCGAGTACACAACTGCCTGCGATCCTGCCCTTGCTCCCGAAGGGGCGGCGATGCTTGATGTCCTGCACAAGAGTTTTACCCGGTGCGACTACGATGTAGTGTTGCCGGGCACCGGTGATTTCTATGATGAGATTGTGCGGCTCGCTCCCGGCTGTGATATGGGTCTTGTGATTGCACCCGACGCCCTGCTTGCAAAATTTACCCTCCCGATCGAACAGCACTCCCACAACCTCGGGTGCGGCAGCATGAACGCCGCGCTCTGCGCAAACAAAGTGACAACGGGAAAACTCTTAAAAAGCCACGGCATCCCGGTGCCGGGAGAGCCCGGTGAAGGCAGGCACGTGGTAAAACCCGTGGCCGGCTGTGACTCCCAGGGTGTACGGCTCACCACGGATGACCCAGGCAAGGGCGAATTCGCCCAAGAGTATATCGAGGGAGAATACTATTCAGTCAGTCTTATCATGAGCCGGGTCGTTGGTGAAGCCTGCCTGTACTTCTCCGGCAATCCGCCGCTTGTCCTGGCCCTCAACCGGCAGTTCGTTACCCTCGGTACCGATGGCGCTTTCACCTACGGTGGCGGGGAGACACCGGTCCATCCGGCACGCGGGCAGGAGATCATCGACACCGCAGTAAAAGCTGCGACCGTGCTCGGCTGCCAGGGATACTGCGGCATCGACGTCGTTGTCGCGGACAAAGTCTATGTCGTTGACGTGAACCCCCGCATCACCACGAGCCTTGTTGGAATTGCAGCCTGCATGGAAGAGGAGATTGCCGCACTTCTTGTGGAATCTTCGCACGGTAACGCGCCACGCGAGGTCCACCTCAACGGGAAAGTCCGGTTCGACCGGTACGGGAAGGTCACGCCGGCATGATAGGTATCGATGTGGGGGGCGCAAACCTCAAGGTTGCAGACGAAAACGGCGTTCACATCCACTACTGCCCGCTCTGGACCGGTGCCCCGATTACCGATCTGCTGCGGCAGTACGCAATCGGAAAGGACAAGGCCGCAGCGGTTGTGATGAGCGGCGAGCTTGCCGACTGTTTCGAAAACAAGCTGCAGGGGATAACATTCATCACCCGTGCGGTACAGGAAGTTTTTCCTGACGCCTTGTTCTACGGCACTGATGCACAATTCCATGATGGCCCGGTGCCGGCGCTCGCCGCCGCAAACTGGCTGGCATCCGCGGATTATTTGCGGGAGAAGTACCCGGATGCGGTGCTGCTCGATGTGGGGAGCACAACTGCAGACATTATTCCCCTCTCCCGGTTTTCTGATCTCGTGGGCCTTTCTGACCTCGCAAGGCTCCAGAAGGGGTACCTCGTGTACACCGGTATGCTGCGGACACCGGTAGCGACCCTCATTTCATCCGTGACCCTCGCGGGAACAGCGACACCGGTCAGCACGGAATATTTTGCCGCGAGCGCCGATGTCCACCTCGTGCTCGGCCACATAACCGCGGATGAATACAGCTGCGACACACCGGATCACAAGGAAAAGACACCCGCCGCGTCTCTCCGCCGGCTTGCCCGGGTGGTCTGCGCAGATTGTGAGGAGATAGGTAATGACGGTGCCATGCAGATCGCAGGGGAGGTCTGGGGCCGGCAGCGGGCGCTCGTTTGCGACACCGTGCGCCGCGTGGCAGAAGAATGCAGGGCCTCATCGGTTATTGTTGCGGGCATCGGTGTGGCGCTCTTTGTACGCGAATGCGGCGGGATCAATCTCAGGCAGGAACTTGGTCCGGCGGCCGATGGGTTACCTGCTCATGCGGTCCGGGAGATATCCTTACGAACGCGGGGAAAATAAGCCACCGGCCGGTGCAGGATTTTCCGGTCCTGCAAACGCTCCCCGGGTGTTACCCGTTTCGTTCTCTTTTCTCTTCACCTGGATCCTGTTCTTCATGTTCAACGTCAGGAACCTGCAGGCGACGTGCTGCCCGGCCCGCAGAGGGGTAATTACAGGCAGCAAGGACCTCTGCTCCGCTGACGGGACTAATCTGTCCGGCCCGGGCTGCAAGTGTGGAGAGTGCGACCACTGACATCGGCATCCTGATACCAAAGAGATCCGATGAGGGGATAGCGTGGGCGTGCTCCTGAACGTACAACCGGCAGCTGGTCCGGTTGACGACAATACCCATCGCATCAAGCCATGTTGCCGTACGGCTCACCGGCATGATGGTCGCAAGAGAGAGGCAGATGTCGATGACCGGTGAACCGATACGGGTGTCCGGATAAAAAGGTTCGTCGGCATTGAAAATGCGGTCGCACTTCCGGCAGTAAAACCGTTTTACCACAACCCTGATGGTGCGCGCCTCTGGTCCTTCGCGGATGATGGCAAACACCCTTTTTTTGGTGTCGTATCCCGATACCGGCCCTCCGCAGACCGGGCAGGCCGTAAGCTCGCCAAAGGTCACGCCATCGACTGCCACAAGCCCTGTCTGGACAATCGTCGAGAGCATCGGTGGAATGCGGGGGGGTTTCATCTCAACGCCCTCCTGCCGGTCCGCCATGCGCGAACCGGTACAGGTACGGGATCTGAAAATCCCGGTATCCTGCCGCTGCACACCATGGAAAGACCGGGTACGGGGCAGCCCACGAGTACCCTGTACCGGCGGCGCGATCCCGGGCCCGCCCACACATTTTTTTACCGGGGGACCTGCACATTAACCCACTAATAATCATCATATTTTTGATTTGTTTGATCAGCATTAAATATGTTCATGACAGACCGTTGTTGTTCGAGGTTAGAACATGGATTTCAAATACGTACCAAGCACCTGCCCGTACTGTGGCAACGGGTGCGGTGTCAACCTTGTCGTAAAAGATGGCAAGTTTGTCGGGATCTCTCCCTGGCACCGCAACCCGGTCAACGAGGGCAAGGTCTGTATCCGCGGGAACAAGTCCTACGAGTTTGTCAGCAGCCCCGACCGGCTCACATCGCCGCTTGTCAAGAAGGACGGCAAACTCGTGGAAGCCAGCTGGGAAGACGCGTACAAGGAGATCGCCGCTGCATTCAAGTCAGTGAAGGGGGATGCAATCGGTGTTGTCGCCTCCGCCCGGAACAGCAACGAAGACTCCTTTGTCTTAAAGAACTTCGCGGCAAACGTGCTCAAGACCGCAAATATCGACTACTGCGGCCGGCGCTGCAATGCCGATGCGGTCAAGGGCCTTTCTGATGCATTCGGCAGCGGGGCTACCACCAACTCGCTTGCCGACCTCTCCGAAGCAAAAGCAATTCTTATCGTGGGCAGCAACCCATTAGAGGAAAACCCGCTTGCAGGCCGCAGGATCATCCTCGCAAAGCAGAACGGCGCAAAGATCATTGTCGCCGACGCCCGTAAAACAGCCACTGCACGGCTCGCCGACATCCACATTGCCTGCAACCCGGGCACCGGTGTGGCGCTCGTGAATGGTATTATCACCGCGATCATCAAGGCCGGAAAAGAGAACAAGGACTTCATTGCAAAGAAGACCAGGGACTTCGAGAAGGCAAAGGCAGCAGCGGCAGCCTGCACTCCCGATGCGGTCGCAAAGGTCGCCGGTATCGACGCCGATGTTGTCACAAAGGCCGCCGAGATGTTTGCCGCAGCACAGCCGGCAGCAGTCGTCACGTCCGCAGGCGCAGGCTCCGGGGACCTGATCCGGGCCCTTGCAAACCTCCAGCTGGTCACCGGTAATGTCGGTAAAGCCGGCGCAGGGGTCAATCTCCTCCGCGGCAAGACCAACGCACAGGGCGCAGCCGATGTCGGCGCAGTCCCCGGTGAAGGGGGCCTCACGGTCCCGGCCATGATCGAAGCGGCAGCAGCCGGCAAGATCAAGGCACTGTATGTTGTCGGGGAGAATATCGCCTCGGCAGGCACCCATGTCGCCGATGCCCTCGGCAAGCTCGACTTTTTGGTCGTCCAGGATCTCTTTATGACCGAAACCGCTGCAAAGGCAAATGTCGTCCTGCCCTCTGCATCCTTTGCAGAGCGCGACGGTACCGTCACGAACGCAGAGCGCCGCGTCCAGCGGATCCGCAAGGCAATCGAACCTGTTGGCTCCTCGAAGCCCGACTGGCAGATCACAAGTGAGATTGCAAAGGCCATGGGACACGACAAGGACTTTGCGTTCAAGGACGCTGAAGCCATCTTTGGCGAGATTGCAAAGGCAGTTCCCGCGTATGCAGGCATCACCTATGCAAAACTCGAGAGGCCCGAAGCCATCCAGTGGCCGGCGGCCGGCGGTGTGTTCGGTACAGCAATCCTCTATGCAGACAAGTTTGGCACCAAAGACGGCAAGGCCGCCTTTGCAGCAGTCGAGTACAAGGCAGTTGAGGCAGCAGCGGGAGAGTTCCCGTTTGCGGTTGCCGCACAGTGGCCGATGGGTACGCTCTCGAAGAACACCCCCTCCATCATGCGCGAGTGGCCCGAGGCAAAAGTCCAGATCAATGCCGAAGATGCAAAGGCACTGGGTTTCCGGGACGGTTCGCTCGTCAAGGTCACCGGTAAGGCAGGCTCGCTTGAGTTTGCAGCCGATGTGACCAAAAATATCAAGAAAGGTGTCGTCTCAATGCCTGCGGCCATCAACGCTGCGGCTGTCAAAATCGAGAAATCCACAGGAGGGAACTAACCATGGCAAAGAAAGGCGACATGCTCTACGCGTGGACAAACGACGCAGAGATCCAGAAGAAAGCCGAGCTCGGTGGTGCGGTCACCACCCTCTGGAAATATGCACTGGAAACCAAGATGGTCGACGCGGTTCTTGTCATCTCAAAGGGTAAGGACCTCTACGATGCAAAGCCGACCCTGATCACCGACCCGGCACAGCTCGCGACAACCGCCGGCTCGCTCCACTGCGGTACGCTCCTCCTCCCGAAGCTCATCAAGAAGTACTTCGATGGCGCAGAAAACATGAAGATCGGCGTCACCGTCAAGGGCTGCGACGCGATGGCATTTTACGAACTTGCAAAGCGCAAGCAGATCAACCTCGACAATGTCGTCATGATCGGTGTCAACTGCGGAGGGTCGGTCAGCCCGGTCCTTGCCCGTAAAATGATTGCCGAAAAGTACGAAGTCGACCCCGACACGGTCCACAAGGAAGAGATCGACAAGGGTCAGTTCATCATCGAGTACGAAGGCGGACACAAGGGTATTTCCGTTGACGAACTCGAAGAGCACGGGTACGGCCGCCGGCCCAACTGCCGCCGTTGCAAGATGAAGATCCCGCGCCAGGCAGACCTGGCTTGCGGTAACTGGGGTGTCATCGGCCCACGCGCCGGAAAAGCGACCTTTGTTGAAGTCTGCTCCGAGAAGGGTGCAAACCTTATCGATGGTGCGGTAAAGAAGGGGCTCCTTGCGACCGAGGCAGCAAACCCCAAGGGTCTTGAGATCCGCGGGAAAGTCGAAGGGGCCATGTTCAAGCTCGGCGACAAGTGCCGGGCGAAGGACTTTACCGGCCTTGGCGAAGGCAAGGACCGGTTAAAGAAGATCATGGAGGAGACCAGCCGGTGCATCAAGTGCTACTCGTGTATCTCCGCCTGCCCGATCTGCTACTGCGTTGACTGCACCACAAAGAACCCGGTCTATGTAAAGCCCGGCGAGGTCCCGCCAGACTTCATGTTCCACCTTATCCGGTTCGCCCACATCGCAGATTCCTGCGTGAACTGCGGCCAGTGCCAGGAACTCTGCCCTGCGGAGATCCCAAACGCGCTCTTCATGCACGCCCAGCAGGTCGAACTCGAAAAGATGTTCGGCCACGTCCCGGGTGTTTCCATGGAACTGCCGCTCATGGCCTTTGTCGAAGAGAGACAGGAACGGGCACGGCTTAAGAATACCGGCAGCGACATGATCTACGAGAACGTGTTCAACCCGGTGCCAAAGTAATATTTTTTTCTTTTTTTTTAATTTTTTATCGGCGGGAAACCGGTTCTGCTGTGTTCATCGTTAGTGACCAAGAGTTCCCTTGTTAAAAGTATCCGGTCAACAACTAACGTATCTGAACTCTGCAAAGGATGACACATTACATGCATCAGTGCTGTTCCAGCAGCACCTATATGGTTACTTTTCCAAAAACCTCATTAAATCCCTGCTGGCTTGCCTGGGCTCTCTCAATGCATTGCTGATGCCATACTTTCAATGCCAGAAGCGTGCAAATCATTTCAAGTTTCTCCCGATCAATTGCTGAGGCGTTATCGGTGGATCCGGGATGCCAGCTGAACCATCCCAGAGTCTTTTTGTTTCTCCTGATCGGAATTCGCAATAATCCTTTATAATCCTTTGAAATATGCCCCTGATTCACCGAATCCGGTTTCTCAAATGGTAATAGAGAAGAGGAGGAATCATCCGACGATTTTAATCCGGTATCGGTCCCGTGTGAGGTTTGTGATGCACACCAGCAATACGAACAACGGAAATCATCCATATCCCGAAGGGATATGTCCAGAATGCATTCATCAGAATTGAGAAGCGAATGCATATACTCCAGTGCCCAGGGTATCAATACTGCGCACGATTCCCTTTCATACATCTGGAGTCGGGTTAAAAGTTCCTTCAGGTAATTATCCCATTCCGAAGATATCTGTTGTAAAAACGTTGTTTCCACCCGTTGGGACGTTGTCTTACGAAGCACCCCAATCACCGCCCGTGAGTCCATATAGGGAATCCATCCAAAGTGGAATGAATAGTTCCCTGCAATTCCCGTTTCCGGACTAACCAGCGTAATATTCAGTGGTGGAGAGGTAGTACAGATTCCTTTACTGATAGATGAAATGCAGTTTTCAAGCGCAAGCGCCGATGATGCCTGAAAAAAACGTTTGATGTTGCACCCTTTTATTGAATCAAGCGGTCTTCCGAGGATCCTGGAAAATGACGGACTGGCATGGACAATATACATATCCTGTAAAATAATGATACAATCATCAGTCTCTGCGGTACTCTCATCGAAGGGTGGATAAGAACAATTCCTTGCTCCCTGGGGAGTTGTTTTGTGGGATCGCGTCGTATACACTACCACGAGAGGTTCTATCCCCTCAAGTGGAATGGGAAAAGCCCGGTAGAGAATCACGGCACTACTTGCATCATCCGTTTTTTTGATTTCATAAAGAGAATGAAGGGATCCCGCTGCCGTTTGTATCCCGGAAAGCCATTGAAGAAATTGCCCGGACTCAAGAACTGCAGACATTTCCTGTGGGAATTGCAGTTCTTCTGTTTGTTCAGAATTTAAACGGGAGATCGAATTTTTCTGGCATATTTTATCAAAGATTAACAGGGAACGGGAAGTATTGATAATAAGAATTAATTCCTGAATATTGTTTCCCGTGTGGCCGGGCGATTCCTTTGAATGAAGGAAAAACTTTTTTGCCATCCCATGATGTATACTTGCAACACTACCGCTCACTACCATTCCATCGAGATACTTTGAAAGCGTATTCCGTGAAATGCCGGTTTTTCGGGCGAGAGCGGAAATTGAAACCGGTTTGTTGGTTGTCTTCAGAAAGGATACAATGATATCCCGTATTTCAGCAGATCCTCTCATTGAATTTAGGATATATATAAAACAAGTATTTAATAGTATTTTCATTGTTGAGCAATTTCTTTGATTTTATCATCTCCAGATTGGTAGAATCCCTGTTATACGATCGTTTCGATCGTAAGAGGGGTTTCGAACATGAAAACAAAACTATTGATTATTGCTGGCCTTCTGGTCATCGCATTTGCAGCGATGATTGCACCGGTGATGGCAGGTAGTACTGCTACAATTACAGGAAATGTAGCGAAAACAATAACGGTCAACGTTAATGGGACCATCACTGATTGGCCGTTAACTTCGGGAATAACTAACACGAATTCAACAAGTGTGACGTTGGATGTGTCATCCAATAGCCCGGGCTGGGTTGTTTCGATCAAGGATGCTTTAGATGGAGGAAAACCCAGCGCAGGACATCTGGTAGACTATACAGGTAGTACTTATGGAACTGTTGCTTTGGGCTCAGCTCTGGGAATTAGCAGTGCAAGTGTTACAGGTTTAACCGGTGGATCTGTTGCTGCATTATCAGGTAGCGATTCGACAATTGAAACCGGTGCGAGTGACTATACTGGTGCAGGCACATTTACCGCAACTCCACTGACCTTTTCACAACTGGTCGCTATTACTGATCCGGTGCTGGAATCTGGCCATACCTACAGGATAATTGTTACGTTTACCGGTACCACTCCGTGATTTATGAGTGTGAAATCATACACATTTTTCACTCCCCTGTGAGCTTCTTTGGTGAGAATGTATGAAAAAAATTTTTCCGAAATTTCATAGCACGGTTACTTACACTGATGCTCATCGAATCAATGATTATATGTACCGGGTTCAGAATGTCCCTTGGAGGCAGTAAATGGGATGTCTTATTCATCAGGGTCTCAGGATATTCCGGATCCTGTCAGTTCTGATATTCGTAGTTCTGGGGAGCAGTGCAATGGTATCCGCCGCGATAACACCGGTTGACCTTGGGACGGCAGGTAATTTCGCGGTTCTGGCCGGCTCTGCAATTACGAACACAGGTCCGACCACCATTAACGGGGACCTTGGATTGAGTACGGGTACTTCAGTGACCGGATTTCCTCCCGGAACCGTGACCGGGACACAACACGTAAACGATTCTGCCGCAGCCCAGGCCCAGATCGATCTGGCCGCCGCATATAACGACGCGGCCGGCCGCACAACATCGCCGACCACGGTGTCCGGTGATCTTGGCGGGCGAACCCTTGTTCCTGGCATCTATGTATCCTCATCAACGCTGGCGATCTCGAACGGGGATCTCACACTCGACGCCGGCGGCGACGCGAATGCGGTCTGGATCTTTCAGATCGGATCCACACTTACAACGGCAGCCGGTAGCAATGTTATCCTTACGGGGGGGGCCCAGGCGAGAAACGTCTTTTGGCAGATCGGTACTTCAGCGACACTTGGAACGGGCTCCAGCTTTAATGGAACTATAATGGCTCAAGATACGATCACGCTGAGTACCAGTGCAGTACTGAACGGGAGAGCTCTGGCACAAACCGGCGCGGTTATATTGGATACGAATACGGTTGCAAAGCCCCGTACCATAAGTATTGCCGTAACAGGGAATATCAGTGATTGGGCATTTACCCCGGGAACAAATACACAAACAGGCACGCTCACGGTAACCTCCGATAGCAGTGACTGGGGGATTACCGCGAGAGATGCTATGGAGGATAACAAAATTTCTGGTACTGGTGGTAGATTATCGGAATACAACGAAACAAGTGACTCCTATATCACCGTTGCACCCAGGATATTTGGCACAGCTATGGCAATAACCGGTACTACCACAGGGTCAATCACCAAAACAGATATCTCATTAACAGGAAGCGATCAAACACTCGAAACCGGATCAGCCCCGGTGACGGGACAAGACATTCCACTTACGTTTAGTCAGGTTGTAGCATATACGGATCCTCATCTGACCAATGGGAACCAGTACAGGATCACGATTGTGTTTACAGCGATAACAGCGTAATCCTCACAGTATCTTACCGGGAAAATATTAATTAAGGTTTATATTAATTTGCTGGATTAGGGGGAGACAATGAGCAGGACTAAAGGGAAATTTCATGCAGGTACACTGGGGATATTGATTATAATATTCCTGCTTCTGTGTATTGCATCGGTTTCAGCTATCAGTGTTTCGGGTACAAAGTATACGGGCAGCATCCTGCCCGGAGGAACAGACACTCATACAATGACTATTAGTATTGGTTCGGGCGAAGATCCAACAGATGTGAACGTGGAAGTGTATGGGTTTGGTCAGAGTATGGGGCAGACATACACCCCTCTCGATCCGGCAAATGATGTAAGTCCCTGTTCTGCCCGATCTTTTATCACGCTCGATAATACTTCAGTTCACCTGGAACCCGGTGTCGCACAGATCGTAAAAGCAAAAATCTCGATTCCCAAAAACGTGGGTTCTGGAGGTCTATACGCACTCATCTATATCCACGCACTGCCGGGTAAAGGGAAGTCGTTCACAACCGCGGTACTTATTCCTGTCATGATCACGATAGCTGGAACCACACCAACCGAGGCCGGCAGCATTACCAACCTTTCAGTAGGGGATGTGGCCATCGGCCAGCCGATCACCGTTATAACTACGTTTAAAAATACCGGGAATTATCACTATTATCATGCCATAAATACAGTAACGGTACGCGATGCGAACGAAAATCTTGTAGGAAACTTCTCAACGCAACCCTCAGTATATGCAAGTATCCCGGGAAACACCATCCAGTATATCGCAACGCCGGACCTGCAAAATCTTCCGGTCGGCACCTACACAGTAGATTCCAAAGTCCTCCTGGAGAGCGGTACGGTTCTTGATGAGAAAACCGCGACATTCACGGTGAAGACGACGTACATTGCCCCGATAACCGAGTCCAACATCACGCTTACCCCGGAAAGTGCGGGAATCCTGACCTCTCCCGATGGCCGGTATTCGGTCTCGTTTCCCCAGGGTGCGGTGCTGGGCGACACGGTGGTTACCCTCAAACCGTACTCCAGCGATAAACTTCAGGCCGCTCCGGCAGGTGCAAAACTGGGGACAACCAGTTTTGAGATCACAGGACTTAACGGACTGCTCAGCAGGGACGCCACGGTCCGGGTTACCTATTCGGCAGACGATCTGGCAGCGGCAGGCGGGGATGCGTCCCAACTGAAACTCTCTTATTATGACCCGGCCCAGGGTGCATGGGTCATATTACCTACACAGGTGGATACCCAGGGCACGACGCTGACCGCCACAACAAACCACCTGAGTGTCTGGGCCGTCATGATCTCCACTTCAACAACCGGCACTACACCTGGAGTGACAGCCACCCGGAGTCCCATACCGCTGGTTGTGATTATTTCATCTCTCATTATCGCAGTTATTGTAACCGGGAAGAGCATCAGGAAAACAAAATGAATGAAAACTAATTTTTTTATTTTGTTTGTCATCGGCTTTTCTCTCTGCCTGACTTCAGGTTATTTTTGGGAGACCGCATACGCAGGAAACGCAGGAGCCGTGGTGATTACCGCAAGGATTTCCCTTGTCGGGTATAATATATCGGCCACCGGAACCGGTACCGATAGCGCCACGATCACCTGGAACACGAACGGCGATGCAAACAGCACCGTTGAGTACGGTACCACATCCAGTTATGGGTCTGTTGGTTTTGACGCGGTAATGGGGGCCGGCCACTCAATAACCCTGAACGGACTGTCGCCATATACAATATACCATTACCGAGTCGTGTCTACCAATCTGGCCGGTGAACGATATACGAGCGCCGATTCCACATTCCAGACATTAGCTCTATCAGGTACCGTTGTTTCTTCGGCCACTCCGTCAACAACCTTTGCCGGGACTACCATCCAGACTATCGGTGGCGTTCAGCAGATCAGCCTCAACGTGGCACTCACTCCGGGAACCATCCTGGTTTCCGGAAACACGGTAACCGTAGAGAATCCCGGTAATGGCTGGTCCCAACTGCAATATGTTGGCTCGAATGTCATTACGGAAAATGGAAATGTCAGTACCGGCCCGATCGAGAGTGTGAGCATGCAGAGCGAGCCGGTCACCGCATCGCTTGGTGGTACCATTGGCACGGTCAGCACTCAGATCGAGATGGGACTGACCCAGGTTGTGTCCGGTGTTACCCTTCAGCAGAGTATCATTCAGGGAGCAAGTGCCACGGTGGCGGATGCCTTCCAGGTTACGGCGACAAACAACAATCTCAATGTGAAGGCAATTGCCTATTCGGTAGAGTTCCAAAACACTGTGCCTTTGGACGCCAACCTGAACTCAGATGGCGTCAAACTGAATTTAAGTATCGATAATGCATGGGTGGTCGCAAATGCCCCGGATGGCAATGTGAATAATGTAAGGATCTTTCGGCTCGGAGACGACGGGACAAAGGAAATCCTCAGTACTACGTATCTCGGCAGTCAGGGCACCACCGATTATTTCGGAGCCACCTCGCCCCACGGGCTTTCCACGTTTGGTATTGTTGCCGTAGCATCAAGCAGCACAACAACTGGCGGCGGGGGGAGCAGTTCCAGTGGGGGGACGAATGGGGGTGGAAACACGGGCGGAGGTGGAGGTGAGAGTGCTGGGGGGAGTGTCCTGGTTGCCAGCCCGCCGGGATCTCCCGCAGCCCAGCAGGGTCAGCCGATACTGGCGCCCACCCAGAACGGACCCACGATAGTACAGTCATTGGCGGTTGCAGGACTGAGCACAATCACGGGATCCTCCGGAGTTCAGACCTTTACCCTTGACACTGCCCTGGCGGCGCAATCCGGTGTTTCAGTAACTGTCGAGAATAACGTGATAACCATTACCCAGCCGGGTCTTACCCAGACGATCGTGACAAGCGGGAACCCTTCGATAGTGAATGGAATAATTTCGGGTACCGTCCAATCGGCCGGCATAACCACAACGCCATCGGTCGCCACCTTAAGTTTTGGTACCGTATCGGTGTCTATCGATGCCTCGCTTGCCACGATCCCGAAAAATGCGGTGATTACGACCACCCTCTCTGATACGGTGAGTCCGGATACACAAAGAGCGTTCCAGCTGGCTGCACAGAACGATAACCGGCAGGTGAACGCGATTGCCTACGTTATGACCGTTGAGACGACCAACTTCGTGGCGACCGGGCCGGCTGTTGTGACCATGACTATCCCCTCAAGCTGGGTTACAAGCCATGGCGGACCTGAATCGGTGGTTATTGCTCGGAGGGGGGACGATAAATCCGCCGTTGAGATGCTGGACACATCTTATAAGGGAATGAATGCTCAGGGCGATATGGTCTTTGAAGGCAAATCTCCTCATGGATTGTCTGTCTTTGGTCTTGTCCAGGTAACAACCCTCCCACCGGTCCTGCAGGAACAACAGCCGGGATCTTCTTTCGGGGCTCTTCTGGTACAGGTAGCCTTCGGAAAGGTGAGTGCTGTTGTCGGAGGAATCGCCGCGCTGATGATGAGCAACTATACTGTTATCATAATTGCTTGTGCAGGTCTCATTACAGGGTGCATTCTGGTCTATGCCGGGTGGTATAACCGAAGGCGTGCACAAAAGAAGCGTGATTAAACCGGTTGATGATTTTTCGGTGTGAATCTGCAAGTCTAGAGAAAAATAGCGAAACATCAGACATTGCGTGATCGTCGCCATCGCATCCTTATAATCCATTTCTCGAAATTGATTGCGACTCTTTTTGCGAGAGAAAAATATTTTTTGTATATCTTTATTGTTCGACCTGAATGTCAGATGGGAATGATCTCTAAAAAATTATTTGTAGACGGAGATAATCTCCCACTTGAGAACATCTCGTCTGGATATTTCAGGTTACCAGCCAAGTTCCGGAAGGCCCTTACCCCTCAACACGGAGTTGATCTCTCGCCGCAGTTGTTCAGCACGTTTCTCATTATCTCTGGTTCTGACGTTAAGATAGTCGACCACCAGCATATCATCGAGGGTACGCAGATCCGCCTGCTCGGGTATACCCCGAGGCACGCGCAGAATATCCAGAATCCTCTTATTGATTGATATGCGCCGGGTAAGTGCCGCGTATTCACAGAGTTTCTCCTTCTCGATACCTACATTCTTGGTTAAGGCCAGTGTCTCCTTTAATTTCTGTTTCCGCATGAGGATTCTATCGATCGCAGTGTAGAGATCTTCGGGCAGGAATGGTTTTGTGATATAGTCCTCCATACAGATATTATACTGCTTTGCCCTCTGGGCCGTGAGAGTGTCACCGGTAAGCATCAGGACCGGGATGGATTTGAAATCAGGATTTTTCTTGATCTGCTCAAGGGTCTGCCATCCATCCATGGGCTCCATACGCACATCGAGAAGTATCAGGTCGGGAATCTGTTTTTTCAGAATATCGAGGCATGCATTCCCACTGTTGGCATTCAGGGTCGCATAGTTTTTTGTGCGAAGGAATATCGTAATAAGTTCGACAATGTCCGGCTCGTCATCAACAATAAGCACAACCGGTTTTTCAGAAGTCTGCATTTTTGTCCTGCGGCGAATGGTCCGGTTTGCTATTCCTATCGCAATAATTAATGAGGCCGAGAACAGTATGGCTGCTAACAAGGCTGTATCAGGATGTGATTCCGCAGATGTTGAAGGCGATACGAGCACAAGACAATCCGGATCCCTGGGATAATCTGTACAGAATGCTGCAACCGGGGGGTTAAGGTCTACCGATACCAACTGGGACCCCCCATCCCCAGTATCGGAAAGGGTGAATTTTTGCATATCCGACAGATATGGAAGGGTAATGGTCATCTCCCCGGAAGAAGAAGTTTCAGTATATCCAATGAGGGTGTTCTCTCTTGGCGGGTCTGATATGATCCCCTCGGTTGTTCCGGGCTCCTGGAATGAGAATGATTTCAATACATTTCCGTTTGAATCCAGGATTACGCCCTTCAGGTTACCGCTGAGGATATCAAGATTGGGGGCTCTTCCATATCTGACTTCCATGGATGATACAGAATACAGCTTATCGACATAATTCAGATGGATCTGCAGGATTTTGTCATAATTGGGAGACAGAGGTTGCGTACCAGTAACGGGTGTACATAAAATACCTGCCAGAAGTATTACCAGACAACCGATCACGATCCCTCTCATAAGTATCCTACTCCTGATTGTGACAATGAAGGTGACGGGCCGCCGGTTCCTAATTGTGCCTGGATGCCGACGCGGGCCTGTGACAGGACGTAGTTGATCCTTTGCGTGGCCGCGTCCCCGAATGTTCCGCCATACGCGCCAGCCATAACATCGGGCATGGGATCCCATTGCCAGAAATTCCTGATGCAGGACGGCGGGGAATCTTCTGACTCTATCTGACGGCATTGCGCCGGATCACGGTCGTGGGATTGAGCATCGGTCTGGCACGACGCGAGCGATGACCAGACATTCGGGTAGGGATCATTCTGCCAGTAATAGGTGTCGCCGCAAAAGGTATCGTCCAGCCCGAATAACGCATGTCCTGTTTCAAGTCTTACTATCCTCTCCTGGTTTGCAGGGGCTTTCATCTGGCTGCGTCCCGGTCCGAAAATCTGAGTACATCCCGTCGGCTGGCAGGATATATTTGCATATCTGCCATAATAGGTGGGGTAGAGGATAACGGTCACATCACTGAATGTAACATTGTCCCAGTAACCCTCAGGGAGGGATCCGGAACATCCGGAAAATGCATCGGCCGGGGAGGATGGATCGTAATAATAATAGAAATTAAAATAGCTCCGGTAGTCGTCCGGGAGGGGATTTGACGGGGATGTGAACTGATCCAGATTCAAATAGGTATTATTGATAACATTCAGTACATCATTCCTGAACAGAGTCTCATTGGTAATATAGTCCGGTGCAGGTAATTTTGCGTTATTTATGCAGCTGTAGGATGTCGATGACGGATAAAAAACGATATTTATTGCGTTTGGTAAAGGACCATCTGGGTTCAGGGAAACAAGCGCTTCCTTTGAGATCAGGACCTCGATGGTCGTTTCAGCTGGGTAAGCAAACTTTGTCGTATTCTCATTATAGCCTGGCCGGGTTACCCGCACAGTATGCGCTCCAGGGTTGACATCCGGGATTACTACGATCCCGGTCTCATTTGTAGAAGACGTGTCGCCCGAATATCCGCCATCGAAATAGACCTGTGCGCCACCCAGATTTTCTCTGGTGCTTGTATCCCTGACAATAACACTCACCGCATTCTGGCCGAATGCTGCCGAGACTGTGAAAGTAAGAGAGAAGACCAGGATAGAGGCAATAATCCATCCGTTCTTTCCAGTGCGGGAGAGACCTGTCATAGTGTAGGGGAATTACCGGGTTTCACCAAGAATTATTTTAGCATTTTTTATCGTGATACTTAAGGGGAGTTCGATTAATTTTCAGTATCTCTAAATATATCTCTATGCCTTTTTGATAGCTGGCAGATAAGAGTAGTTTTGGTATATCCTCAAAAAGTAGATTGAAAAAGCAGGTTCATTCCCATTATTCCCGATTATTACTGCTTATCTTAAAGACTTAATGTTCCACAACGACTTCCGAAATACAATGAAAAAATATTGATGAGTTTGAATCTCGGATATTTGCGATATGTTTCATCTGAAACCTTATGTACTATAGATCTTTTCGGTTTGCGGTACAACCTGTTTTTTGTTTTTGGGTAAATGAGAATATTACAAGAAATGAAATACCCATGACTGCTGCACGGATCCTGATCATTGAAGATGAAAGGATTGTTGCCGAGGTTCTGCGATTGCCCCTTATCAAGATTGGCTATAAAACTGCAGGAAGTACTGCAACTGGTAAGGATGCGGTCAGGCTCACCAGAGGTCAATTCTCATCTGATCCTGATAGATATCACACTTACCGGGAAAATGAAACGGGATCACTGCCACAGAAGAGAGACGGAAATTTCCAAGGATTCCGGTAATTTATCTGACCCTATTATTAACAGATTTCTGTTTGAATTTGACGGAAGTTTGAAGAAAGCATTCCTTTATATTCCCTGCTCTTTTGCAGTGGTTATACCATCCTTATAGATGCAACAGAACTTTACAGGTAATTCTTATCCTTGACACAGAGCACATCCAAACTAGTATTTAATGATATTTTTATCGCTGTGCAATTTCTTTGGTTTTATCTTCTCAAAACAGGGTAAATTTTCTTTTATATTATCCATGAAAAAAATCCCGCCCTGAATGTATGATCCGATACCGGATGATGGAAACAAACAACTGCACCTGGTGCAGGTAAAAGAGTCGGTGAAGTGCATGATCTCGGTTGCTTATATCAATGACAATCATGCCATGCTGGAGTACGGCAGACAATATCTCGAAGGCCGCGGTACTTACTTAGTCGAAACGTTCGATACCCTGAAACACATCCGGGACTGGATCCCGTTTCATACCTATGATGTGATTGTATCCAAGGAATACATTACTGGCATCCGCGTACCCGAGAAGATCCTATCGGTACTTCCGAACGATGATGCGACACCGGTTATTATCCTGCTGGACGTAGTTGGTCCCCTGCAGGCTCCGGAAAAAAGTATACCGCCCCGGCAACCTGTGTTCTCTTTAATGATTCGCCAGGATTATCTGGCATTTTTCTACGAGGTGCACCAGCTGATCAACCAGATTGTATACAACCGGAAAGTAACTAACAGCATTAAATCTCTCGATATCCTTCTCAAACGCTCTGAATTATTGCCGGAAAGCACCGTTGAAGAAAATATCAAAGCCATTGTTGAAACGTGCGGCAGGTGCCTCCCGGCAATTTTCACTGCATATTATCGGAACTCTGACAGAGCAGGACCTCCCCTTGCAGTGTGGCATGCCGGGGAGATGCCTCTCTATTATGTTATGGATGATCAGGCCTGGAGTGAGATCAGGCCCCAACAAATTAAAAAATGCAGAATCTCGTCGGGATGGACAGATTCACCGGACGGCAGGATCAAGCGGGCCGGAAAGGAGGGAATGTTCTCCGTTGTCATGTACCCGGTTACCTGGCATGAGAGGCAGGAAGGCGTCCTCTGCAACGTTCTTCCTTCCAACCATGTGCTGACCAACCATGAATGCCTGATGCTGGAGACTTTTTCGGATATGATAACCTGGAATGAACACATGGCATCCCGGTATCAAAAGAGAAGTGAGTGCATGATATTACCGGGTGACTTCCAGGAGTGGGAAAGATCTTGAACCCGGAAACAAATGATGGGAAAAACCTAAAAATGCGTCTTATTACTCCATCCAGGACGAGCACCATTATCAATAATCACTCCTGCGTGCCAAAGTATGATATAAAAAATAACTCACCTTTACCATTTTCCACCCCGTCGCAGACAACAAAGAACCCGGTATCAGCAGGAATAATCTCCGTGCTGTACGTTGATGACGAACCCGCTCTGCTGGATATAACCCGGCAGTTTTTGGAGAACACCGGAGAATTCAGGGTCGATACGGCGACTTGTGTCCGTGACGCGATGAAGGCGCTCATGGAACGGTCATATGACGCAGTCGTCTCGGATTACCAGATGACGGAAATGGACGGCATCGCGTTTTTAAAACAACTCCGGCACCAGGGAAACATGCTCCCATTTATTATTTTTACCGGAAAAGGCCAGGAAAATATTGTTATCGAGGCACTCAATGCCGGCGCGGATTTCTACATCCAGAAAGGGGAGGATCCGAAGGTGCAGTTTGCCGATCTCGGGAATAAAATCCGGCAGGCTGTCCGGAGGAGCACAGCGGAACGCGCCCTCAGGGAGAGTGAAGAACGGTTCCGGAATGTGGTTGAAGACCAGACTGAACTCATCTCCCGGTTCAGACCTGACGGGATCCTCCTCTTTGTCAACGATGCATTCTGCCGGTATTTTGGTGTACTGCGGGAACATATTCTCGGCCGCCGGTTCGAGATGCAGAGTCCTGATGAAGACGGTAATATCGTGAAATCTCATCTCAGATCGCTGACCCGTCAGCACCCGTTTGCGACCATTGAGTGCCGGGTCATCATGCCGACCGGGCTCATCCGCTGGCAGCAGCGAAATGACAGGGCTATTTTCGATGATACCGATACTCTGATCGAGTTCCAGTCTGTCGGCCGGGACATCACGGATCTAAAAATTGCACAAGAGGCACTGAAAACGTCACTTGTAGAGAAGAATATGCTTCTAAAAGAGATCCATCACCGGGTCAAGAACAACATGCAGGTCGTCATCGGCCTGCTCCAGTTCCAGGCATCGACCGTCTCGTCGCCCGAGATCGCACGTATCGTTCTCGATACCGAGACCCGCATACGGTCAATGATTCTTATCCATGAGCGGCTTTATAAATCAGACGATTTTGTTAATATCAACCTGGAGATGTATATAAAGGACCTCATTGACAGTCTTATATATACATATAGGACGAAAACAGTTATTAATGTGGAGTATAGTATCGATAAAACTCTGATCGATCAGCCTATGCTGATTCATCTTGGACTGCTCATCACAGAAGTTGTCTCAAATTCACTGAAACATGCATTTCCCGACAGGAGTACCGGAACCATTTCCCTGACGTTCCACCGAAAAAAAAATAATTGTCTGATCCTTTCCATTCATGATGATGGGATCGGAATCCCCGATTCCTGCCTGCGGGAAAAACCCACCACAATGGGTTTGCAGCTCATCTACATGCTTGGCCGCGACCAGCTCAACGGGGAAATCCAGATCGAAGGCAACAACGGGACTACATTTACATTCATCTTCAACCCGGCGTTACCGGAGGGGGTATAATGGTTCCGGAGACCTCCCCCCAGGTCACGCACCGTAACAACAAGTTATACCAGATGATGTTCGAATTGTCACGGGATGCGATCCTGACCATTGAACCACCATCATGGTGCGTTACCGCGTGCAATATTGCATCGGTGAAGTTATTCAGTGCGTCCTGTAAAGAGGATTTACTCACAAAAAAATTCCCGCAAATCTCCCCTCAGTATCAACCGGATGGGGAACTGTCTTTGGAAAAAGCCAGGAGAATAATCGAACATGCATTTCAGGAAGGACGCATCGTTTTCGAATGGAGATGTAAACGGTTCACGGGTCAGGAATTCCCCGCATCCATCCTGATTACCCGCATTGAAATAAACGGAGAAAAATTTCTTCAGGCCACGATCAGGGATATCACTGAAGAGCAACATCTCAAAGAGAACCAGCAGGCAACCCAGCAGCAGCTCATCGCTACGGAGGAGGAACTGCGAGTCAGATATAACGAACTCAAACACGTTGAAAACAAACTGCGTGCATCAGAGGCAAAATACCGTACGCTCACAGAAAATACCTCTGATATTATTTATTCCATCGATCAGCAGGGCACAATAACGTATATCGGACCACAGGTTGCCAGGTATGGATTTATGCCAGAGGATTTCATTTCCCATAATATCAGGGAGATAATCCTGGAAGAAGATCTGAGGAGAATCCTCAATGAAGGAAAAACGACGATTTTAACCGGTAAACCGATACGGACGGTATTCCGTACCAGAGATCGCGCGGGAAATATTGTCTGGTTTGAGGACAATAGTTCGTTCCTCTTAGATCCAACGGGAAAAACCGGCGTAAGAACCGGGGTCCTCCGCGATATCACAGAACAAAAAGAGACTGAAGAGCGGGTAAGAAAGAGCGAAGAATTATACCACTCCCTCGCGGAGACTTCGCAGGATATAATCTATATTGTGAATGCACAGGACCGGATCGAATACGTCAACAGCTATGCGGTCGCTGTACTGGGGAGGACGTATGACGAGATTATCCACATGGACCGGGGCGCTGTCTTTCCACCGGAACTTAGTCTGGGGCAGCAGCAATACCTGAACATGGTTTTTGCGACCGGTAAACCGAGCCGGTTTGAAAGCCAGATCCTGCTTTTGGGAGTGACACGGTGGTTCGATCATGCACTCAATCCATTAAAATACCCGGATGGAACCGTCAGGGCGGTTCTGAGCATATCCCGTGACATCACCGATCTTAAACAGACTGAAGATGCATTGAAGGCATCGCTGGAAGCAAAGAACGCACTCTTGCGGGAGATCCACCACCAGGTCAAGAACAACATGCAGGTCGTTATCGGCCTGCTCCAGTTCCAGGCATCGACCGTCTCGTCGCCGGAGATCGCACGTATCGTCCTCGATACCGAGACCCGCATCCGGTCCATGGTTCTTATCCATGAGCGGCTTTATAAATCAGATGATTTTGTCAATATCAGTCTGGATACCTATATAAAAGACCTTGTTAACAGCCTTATCTGCGCATACGGAACAAAAACGTACATCAACGTCAAATATTCTGTCGATAAAATCCAGATTGACCAGTCCACCCTGCTTCACCTGGGGCTGCTCATCACGGAAGTCATTTCCAACTGTATCCGGCACGCTTTTACCGGTCGGAGCATCGGGACCATTTCCCTGGCATTCCACCGTAAAGAAAACAACGGTCTGATCCTTTCCATCCATGATGACGGAATCGGAATCCCCGAGTCCTGTCTGAACAAAAAAGCATCGACCGTGGGTTTGCAGCTCATATCTCTGCTCGGCCAGGATCAGCTTGACGGGAAAATCCTGATTGAACGCGACAACGGGACTACCTTTACGTTTACGTTTGATTACACATCCCAAAAGGAGGAAAAATAATGGTGCATGAAAAGATTCTGATTGTTGAAGACGAAGTCATAATTGCCAAGATTCTCGAGGATCTCCTCGTTTCCCTTGGGTACACCATAGTAGCGCGGGTGAAAACCGGAGAAAATGCAATAAAAGCTGTCGGGCAGTATCATCCGGATCTCATCCTTATGGATATCCTGCTTGAAGGTAAGATGGATGGGATTGATGCTGCAGCTCAAATTAAAAAAAGGTTTGGGATTCCGGTTATTTACCTGACATCCTTCTCCGATGATGTCACGCTTGGCCGGGCGAAAGAGACCGACCCGTACGGGTACCTGGTTAAACCGTTTGTCAAGGAGACAATTCATGCAACGATCCAGATCGCTGCTGCCAAAAAATTATTCGACGAGCGCATACGTACGGCATCCATCTGGCTCAACCGAACAATTCAGATCCTGGATCGGGGGATCATAACAATAGACAAAAACGGAAGAACGATTCTGATCAATGCGTACGCGGAACAGTTGACCGGCTGGAACATCCGCGATGCCTACCTGAAACCGCTTGACGAAGTCCTGCAATTTTATGATGCCATTACGGATCAACCTTTTATTCTTCACATTTCCCCGACACTCAATAAAGGGGTTGTCTCAGTTTTCCCCTCAGATGTGTACATCATCTCCCGGAACGGAGGAAGGCAGTTATTGAAGGACTGCGTGCTTTCTCCGGTAACCGACACAAAAGGAATAATAATCGGTGCCCTCGTGGCGTTTTCTGTTGTCGATGACAGTCGTTCAAAGGGAGAACTGACCAATACCTATCTGAAAATTTCACAAATAGAGCCAACTTCCGAAGTTATTAATGATCAGTCACCAGCAGCGCAAACGGCATTAAAATCGCTCTCTTCGAAACGCATAAACCAGATCCACGAAGAGATCACTGACCTTATGCATCTTGAACAGGCTAACTCGCTCTCTGTCATGGGAAAATTTGAGGATGCAATTCAGGAATACCAAAAGGCCCTGAAGATCCGGGCAAGTAACATCCAGGCCTGGCATAATATGGGCGTTATCCTGGAGAAGTGCGGCAGGAATGAGAAGGCCCTGAATGCCTTTGACAAGGCGCTTGAGATAAATCCCCGGTCTCTTGAAGCACTCCGCCATAAAGGAGATATCCTTCACAAACTCGGAAAGACGACCGAATCGCAACAGATTTTTCATCAGCTGGAGTTGTATTCGAAGTAAAAAATGTGGATGTGATGTTTTCGCGTCGATGGTTGACGGGGTGCATTTCTCTCCGTTAAAATGTTTAAGACCAACCGCCAGCGAAAATGACACCGGCTTTAAACAGAGGGTTACATGGTAACGAAGAACGTGATGTATTTCACTGACAAAGAAGAGGAATTTGTGCACCTCCTGGTTAATATCGGGATCCAAAGGACGGTTGCCACGGTGCTGGTATTCCTGGCAAATACTGCCGAGGCAACGTCCCGCGACATCGAGCGCGGAACCGACCTGCGCCAGCCTGAAGTCAGCGCTGCAATGAAGTTCCTGATGGGTCATGCCTGGATCAAAAGCTATGAGACCTCCTCAGGGAACAAGGGCCGGCCGTGTAAAGTCTACGAGCTGGCAAAGCCAATAACCGGAATTATGGACTGCATCGAGAAAGAGACAAAAGACAAAGCCAATGATCAGCTCGCTCTCTTCACGAAATTACAGGATTACTTTCCCTGATATCATCCAAAAACTAAAAATTAAGTACAAACGATTCAGCTCCCTCGACACATCAGATCCCCCCATGCAGGGATTTTTTACCAGGTTATCCCGGCCCGTATACGATGTTAGCAACTAAAAAATTTTAAAAACAGCCGTTAACAACGAAACCCGGGGCAGGCCGGCGCAAGCGTTCCCCGGGTTCCGGTACGCTCATCGCGTCTGACCCCGGCCACCATCCACCAGATTTTTATAATAAAATCCGAAAGGATCCTATATGGTGGACACGGGAAGGCTCACATGGCCGGTTCAACGAAGGGAGGATTTTCTCCGCATTGTCGTGTATATCATTCTTTCAACCGCACTCATCTTTGTCGTCGATATTATTACGCCGCTCGGCGTGATGATCTGGATCCTGTACCTCATCCCCCTCTTTTTAACAGTGTACCTCAGCTGGAAGTATGCACCGGTCCTGATGACCGGCGTTTTTATTCTCCTTATGGCAGCGAGCCTTTTTTTGTCCCCGCGTGACCTTTCGATAGAATACGCGCTGATCGACCGGATCTTCTTTGCGCTGATCCTCGTCATTGCATCGTTTTTTATTAAGGATTACGTCGCGAACGTCGAAGATATTGTCTCAAGTGAAGAGCGGTACCGTTCTCTTATCGAGTGGCTGCCCGAAGGAATCGTGGTATACCGGCAGGGTGGGATCGCATACATAAATCCTGCCGGCAGCCGGTTGATCGGAATGGACAACGGAAAAAACCTGGCTGGCTGCGACATTGTCAGCATGATCGATCCGGCATTCCAGGCCCTTTTCCGGCAGCGGGTTGACCAGGCCGCCCACGGTGCACGGATGAATCTCGACAAAGTGAAATTGATCAGGCAGGATAACAGCGAGGTTGTTGTCGATATGTTTCTTGGGACGGTATTCTGGGACAACGGGACAGCTGTACAGATTATGATGAGACCGGCCTGAACAGGAAAGGACATGCCAGGGCCCTCATACTTTTAACGGTGCTGCTTTTTTAGTCAGTGATTGATGCCGTGCAGTTTCCGTATCATCTGCACCCGCTCGCGGGCCACGGCGGATGGCTCCGGCACCGGCCCCGTACTCCGCCTCCCGCCCACTGCCCCGAGGATGGCATTGATGGCGGCGGGCTGGGACGGACCGTACCCGCCTTCGAGTACGAACGCAGGTGGCAGGTCGAGCGCATCGATCAGCAGCCCGGCAAAAATGCCGTAATCGGCCGGAACAAGGCCCATGCCGCCGACCGGATCGTCAGAAAGTGCGTCCTGGCCGGCCGAGATGATAAGGAGGTCCGGGTGCGCCCGTTCGAGTACCGGGATAATGACCTCGGTAAAGACGTGCACATAATCCCCGAGAGTACTCTGCTGCGGCAGCGGTGCATTTACCGTGTATCCCCGGCCGGCGCCGGTCCCGGTCTCGGTTGCCGCACCGGAGCGGGGGAAGAACTCCTCTGCGTGGACAGAGCAGTACAGCACCCGGTCGCTCCCGTAGAAGATCTCCTGTGTCCCGTTCCCGTGGTGCACGTCCCAGTCGACGATCGCCAC